>NZ_CP009122.1:1974156-2276099 GCF_000803645.1 Sphingopyxis fribergensis
GGCCTAGTGCGCGGCGCACGCAGGGTAAGTCAACGGATACGATAAATGAGCTACGACATTCACATCATCGGCGGTGGCCTCGCCGGATCCGAAGCCGCGTGGCAGCTCGCCGAGGCGGGGTTTCGCGTCCGCCTTTCGGAGATGCGCGGCGGCGGTGACATGACCCCGGCGCATCAGGGCGACGCGCTCGCCGAAATGGTATGCTCGAACAGCTTTCGCAGCGACGATGGCGACAGCAACGCGGTCGGCCTGCTTCACCGCGAAATGCGCACCCTCGGCTCGATCATCATGCGCGAGGCCGACGTCTACAAGGTGCCCGCGGGCTCCGCGCTCGCGGTCGACCGCGACCTCTTCTCGGGCGGCGTCACCCATGCGCTCGAAAATCACCCGAACATCGCTATCGTCCGCGAGCGCGTCGATGTGTTGCCCAGCGAGGGGCTGACAATCGTCGCGACCGGCCCGCTCACCGCCGCCGGCCTCGCCGCGAGCATCGGCACCGCAACGGGCAAGGATGCCCTCGCCTTCTTCGACGCGATCGCCCCCATCGTCTACCGTGAGAGCATCGACATGGACATCGCGTGGATGGCGAGCCGCTGGGACAAGGTCGGGCCGATCGGCGACGGCAAGGATTATATCAACTGCCCGATGGACAAGGATCAGTATCACGCCTTCGTCCAGGGGCTCGTCGACGGCGACAAGACCGATTTCAAACAGTGGGAAAAGGACACTCCTTACTTTGAGGGCTGCATGCCGATCGAGGTGATGGCCGAGCGCGGCACCGAAACACTGCGCTTCGGCCCGATGAAAGGCGTCGGCCTCGACAATCCGCGCACCGGGCGCTGGCCCTATGCGGTCGTCCAGCTGCGCCAGGACAATGCTCTCGGCACGCTGTGGAACATGGTCGGCTTCCAGACCAAGTTGAAGCACGCAGCACAGGTCGAACTATTCCGTACCATCCCCGGGCTTGAAAAGGCCGAGTTCGCGCGCCTCGGCGGGCTCCACCGCAACAGCTTCATTCGCTCGCCTGAACTACTCGACCGACAACTCCGCCTCAAATCGGCGCCGCATATCCGCTTCGCCGGCCAGATCACCGGCTGCGAAGGTTATGTGGAAAGCGCCGCGATCGGGCTGATCGCCGCGCGCTTCGCCGCTGCCGAACTCGCGGGCCGCGACCTCGCACCCCCGCCCCCCGACACCGCGCTGGGCGCACTGCTCGGCCATATCACCGGCGGCGCCGATGCCGCGAGCTACCAGCCGATGAACGTCAACTTCGGCCTGTTCCCGCCGCTCGCAGAGGACGTCCGTAAGAAGGACCGCAAGCTCGGCTATACTGCGCGCGCCCGCGCGTCGCTCGCCGAATGGATCAAGCAAGCCGACGGGATCGCGGGCTAACAGCTACACTTTGGCTTTGCCGCCTGCTTCGGCGCCGTTGTCGCAAACTCCGCGCGCGTCAAATCGCCCGACTTGTCCCCGTCGGCGCCGGCAAAACGCTGCCCGGTCGCCGCGGCCCATTCCTCGAAGGTCAGCAGATTATTGCCATCCTTGTCGAGCTTGCGGAACGCTGCGGTGCGCGACGACATCAGTTCGACCCGGCTGATCCGGTCGTTACGATCACGGTCGAAGCGGTTGAAGCGGCGTTCCTCTCGCGACGCCTCCTTCGCAGCGGGCAACGCTGGCGGCGACGGCCCACGCTTGGGCGCCCCCACCGCCGCGACCGGGATCGCGGGCAGCGCCGGCGGTGGGTCGGGCACCACTTCTTCCTCGGAGATCTGCGTATAGCCCTTCCACATGAACAGGCCGCCGGTCAGCATCAGCGCGCTCGCGACGCCGCCAATCAGAAAACGGGAAACTGCCATACGCCCCTCCGCGCCATTTGATCGGCGATAGTTATCATGGCGGTCCGGAAATCGGCAACAGACGCCGCCATTATGGCCACGAATTTTAATCGGAAAACTTGTTCAAAACCCTCCCAATAATTGCTATACCCGATCAATGCACAATTACCTGCCCTCGCTGAAACAGATGCAATATCTCGTCGCGCTCCACGAGCACGGCCATTTCGGCCGCGCCGCCGACGCGTGCAACGTCACCCAATCTACCCTGTCGGCGGGAATCCGCGAGCTCGAAACCCTTCTCGGCCAGACGCTCGTCGAACGCACCCGCCGCGTCGTCCGCTTCACCGGGCTCGGCAATGCGATCGTCGAAAAGGCGCACCGCGTGCTGCGCGAGGCCGAGGAATTAGCCGACATGGCCGCCGCGGCCGCCGCGCCGCTCGTCGGCGACCTCCGGATGAGCGTCATCCCGACGATCGCACCCTTCCTGCTACCCGGGATGCTGCGGCTGCTCCGCAAGGAGCGCCCCGCGCTCAAGCTGTTTCTGCGGGAGGAGCCGAGCGCCCAGGCCTGCGAATCGCTGCATCACGGAACAGTCGACTGCGTGCTCCTCGCGCTCCCGTACGCATGCGGCGACGTCGAAAGCGAAGCACTTTTCGACGACGCGCTGTTCGTGGCCTTCCCCGGCGATCAATCGGAAGACCTGCCCGCGATGGTCAGCGCCGACCAGCTCGACCCCGCACAGATGCTGATGCTCGAGGATGGCCACTGCCTGAAGGACCATGTCCTTGCTGCGTGCAACCGCCCTGAACTCCGTTCCGGCGCGCGGATGATGGGGACGTCGCTGCACACACTCGTCCAGATGGTCGACAATGGTCTTGGCATCACGATGCTGCCGCAAATGGCGATCGAGGCCGGGATCCTTGATCACACCGACATCGACACGCGCCCGCTCGATTCGGATCACGACTGGCGCACGATCGCGCTGGTGTGGCGCAAGGGCAGCCCGCGCGCCGAAGAATTCAAAATGCTCGCCGATATTTTCCGCAAGCATAAGGGCGATTAGGCGCCCCATTTCCCCGCCCGCGCCTGGTCGCCCTCGCGCGGTTCGACCCACCCGACGCGCCCGTCGGCGAAGGTTTCACGTTTCCACAGCATCACGTCGGTTTTCAACCGATCGATCAGAAACTCGCACGCCGCCAGCGCCTCGGCGCGGTGCGCGCTGCTCGTGAGGACAAATACGATCGTCTCGCCCGGCGCCATCGGACCGATGCGGTGGATCAGGGTCAGCGCTGACAGGTGCCAACGATCGGCCGCTGCATGCGCGAGATCGGCAAGCCCCGCCTCGGTCATCGCCGGATGATGGTCGAGGAACAGCTCGGTCAGCCCGGCGTCGCCGCGCACGCGCCCGATGAAACTCGCGCTCGCCCCATGCCCCCCCGCATCGTGCAGATCGAGTTCCGTGGCTACATCGATTGCCTCCTGCTGGACGGCAACGCGGATCATCCGCCCGTCACCGGCGGAAACAGGGCAACCTCGCGGGCACCGAGAAGCGGCGCATCGGGGCCCATCATCACCCCGTCGATCGCCGCGCGGATGCGGTGTGGTTCGGCAAAGGCGATTTGTCCTCGTGCATCACGCGCGGCAAGCCATGCGACCAGGGCGCCGACATCGGCGACGCCCGCCGGAAGGTCGACCGTCTCGTCGGCGACCCCCATGCGTTCGCGCACCCAGGCGAAATAGGCGATATTCAGCGCCATCGAACGCTCAATCCATATGCTTCAGGCCGACGCGCAGATAATCCCAGCCGGTAATCAGCGTCAGCACCGCAGCGCCCCACAGCGAAATAAGCCCGACGGTCTTGATCCAGGCAAGCGCGGGCAGCGCGCCCGCAAGGATCAGCGCGCCGAAAGCGACCAGCTGGAACGTCGTTTTCCATTTGGCGAGCTGCGTCACCGGCATCGACACCTGCAACGTCGCGAGAAATTCGCGGAGCCCCGACACGATGATCTCGCGGAGCAGGATCATCAGCGCGGCGATGACATGATAGCCGGTGATATCGCGCGTGAAGACCAGCAGCAGGATGACCGCCGCGATCATGATCTTGTCGGCGATCGGGTCGAGGAAGGCGCCCAGCCGCGATACGATCCCGCGCGACCGCGCAACATAACCGTCAAAATAATCGGTAATGCCCATCAGGCAATAGAGGCCAAAGGCTAACGCATAGTCGATCGGCTTTGGCTGGTGCGACCCTTCGACCACCCCCGGCCACAGCAGGAACAGCAGGATGGGCACCGCCAGAATACGCGACAATGTCAGGATGTTCGGAAGACTGAGCATGATCCGTGATTCTCGCCCCGATAGTGCGCTTATAACAAAATGACCTTTGACCGCATCCGCCCTAGCCGATAAGTCCCCCGGGCGACAACCGAATTGCCCGCAAATCGCGTGGGATCGAACGATGCTGAAGAGATTGGACCCCGCATGACCGGCACCTTTGCGCTGTTGAAGCAACGCCGGTTCCTGCCCCTTTTCGTCACCCAACTGCTCGGCGCGTTCAACGACAATCTGTTCAAGAACGCGATGGTTCTGTTCGTCGTCTATGGGGTGTTCAACGACGAAGCATCTGAAACGGCATTCAGCGCCATTGCGACCGGCCTGTTCATCCTTCCCTTCTTCCTGCTCTCTGCGCTGTCGGGGCAGCTTGCCGACACGCGCGACAAGGCGCGGATCATCCGCATCGTCAAATTCTGCGAAATCCTCATCATGCTCGTCGGCGCGATCGGGCTGGTCCTCGCGTGGTTGGGCTGGGCAGTGCATCTGGTCGCGATCCCGCTGATGCTGCTTGCGCTGTTCGCGATGGGGATCCACTCGACCTTCTTCGGCCCGATCAAATATGCGATCCTGCCGCAACATCTGAAAAGTGATGAAGTGCTGGCGGGGACCGGGCTGGTGGAGGCTGGCACCTATATCGCGATCCTCGCCGGGACCATTTTGGCCGGCGTGATCGACGTTGAATGGGCCGCGATCGGCGTTGTCGTCGTCGCCGCCCTTGGTTATTGGACGGGGACCAAGGTGCCGCCGGCGCCGCCGGAGCATGAAGAAACCGGCATCGACTGGCACATCGTCCGCTCGTCGATCGCGCTCGTCCGCGGCACGATGCACATACCGCGCCTCTATCTCGCGATCCTGTCGATCAGCTTTTTCTGGACCATCGGGGCGGTACTGTTCATCCAGTTCCCGCCGCTGGTAAAGAATATTCTCCACGCCGACAAAAGCGTCGCCAGCCTGTTCCTTGCGGTCTTCTCGATCGGCATCGCGATCGGCTCGGTCGCGGTCAACCGCCTGCTCAAGGGACAGGTTTCGGCACGCTACAGCCCCGCCAGCGTCATCGTCATGGGCGTGTTCGTCCTCGCCTTTTACTGGGTCTGCCGCGACTGGGGGGCGAACGCGGAAGGGCTGCTTTATGACATCTATTCGTGGTCATCGAGGGTGTGGAGCACACCTCCGGCGCGACTCTATGACATCCAAGGTTTCCTCGCACATGACGGGGTCATCCCGCTGCTCGCCAGCCTGCTCGGCATCGCGATCAGCGGCGGCATGTTCGTCGTGCCGCTCTATGCCTTCCTCACGACCACCGTCCCCAAGGATCAGACGGCGCGCACGGTCGCGGCGAACAATATCGTCAATTCCGGCGCGATGGTCGCGGGATCGCTGCTCGCGATCGGACTGGGTTTCGCCGGGGTCGGTGTGGTCGATCAACTGCTGATGAGCGCGATCATGTGCCTGGTTTCAGCCTGGCTCGCGCAAAAGCTGCACCGCGCCTGCGATTGATCGGTTCCTAGATCAAAAACATCATCGCCGCGGTAAAGAAGATCGCGAAGCTTTGAAGAAACAAGCGGAAGTCATTGTTCGAAAAGATCGTTGCGGGTTCGCGATGGGCCGCCAGCGCGGTTCGCAATTCCCGCTGCCAATCCGTCGGAGCGTTCAGCCGGGCGATAACCAGCCGCCGCGAACCATAGTCGCGAACGCGCGTCCGAATGTCGATATGATCCTTCGAGTCCATGCACCCGAAGCTAGGGCGATGTTAACGAGTCGATAAGGTTAAAAGAGTGTTAACGCGGCGTCGTCCCGTCATGGCACGCTTTGCGCAATTGCTTTAACGTGGGGACGTTGCCCGAACGCGGATCTGGCGCCCGTCTTTCGCGCCGCTTTGAAAGGGCTGACATTTGGTGGGCTTCATGCGCGGCCCCAGGCAAAACCGCACTTCGTCCAGCCATCCCTGCTTGTCGGCCGACACCGCGATCATCGGCGCCGTCACCCCCGGATTGACCGACGCAAAGGCCCGGCGGACGCTTCCCGCCGTTTGCGGTTTCGACGCCAGCTTTTTCATGTCAGGAAAGCGGACCGCACGAAACAACAGTTCGGCCGAACGAAAATAGGCTGCCGGGTGCGGACTCATGCACGTCCCATGCTTCGCCCATTCGTGCTGCAACAGCTGCACCGACGGCGTCATGCACAGATGTTTGCGAAGCACCGGCTGCGGCACGATCTTTGCCGGGCGGCACCATTGCGGATAGCCGGCGCTATCCGTCTCCGGCCACAATCCGTGGAGTATCCAACCGAAACGACCGCTCTCGCCCGAACATTGAAAGCGGTCGCGTGCATCCTTCGGATTGCGCACCTCGGCGCAATGCTGCGGCGACCAGCTCATGGCTAACAGATAGCCGGTGATCGCCGGATTACGGACGGGTTCGCCGCGCTTCGGCTGTTTGAGCCGCGGGACCGCGATGCGGTCCGGGATATTGCACCCCAGTGCCTGCGCCTGCGCCACCATCGGCGCGAACGCAAGCCCGACGGCTGCAACGCTAAGCCAGCGCAAAATCGAGCCCGATATCCGCCGCGGGTGCCGACTGGGTCAGCCGCCCGACCGACACATAGGTCACGCCCGTCTCGCCGATCGCGCGGATCGTATCGAGCCTCACGCCGCCCGACGCCTCGGTCGGCACCTTGCCGGCCACCAGCGCCACGCATTCGCGCAGTTCCGCAAGGTCCATATTGTCGAGCAACAGATGCGTCGCCCCAGCGATTAGTGCCGACTCGACCTGCGCCACGCGGTCGACCTCGACGATGATGCTCTCGATCCCGGCAGCCACCGCGCGGCGTACCGCTTCCTCGACCGATCCTGCCACCGCGACATGATTGTCCTTGATCATCGCCGCATCCCAAAGCCCCATGCGGTGATTCTTCGCGCCGCCCATCCGCGTCGCATATTTCTCCAGCACGCGCAGCCCCGGGATCGTCTTGCGCGTATCGAGCAACGTCGCGCCGGTTCCGGCGAGCGCATCGACATATTGGCGCGTCATTGTCGCGATTCCCGACAGATGCTGCACCGTGTTGAGCGCCGAACGCTCGGCGGTCAGCATCGCGCGCGCGTTGCCCGACAGCCGCATCAGGTCGCTGCCCGACGCAACCTGCGCGCCCTCCTCGACCAATATCTCGATCTCCATGGCAGGTTCGAGCGCGCGAAAGAATCGCTCGGCGATCGGCAGCCCCGCGACGGTGATGGCGTCGCGGCTGTCCATCACCCCGCCAAACCGGGCGTCAGCGGGAATCGTCGCCATCGACGTGATATCACCCCCCGCCCCCAGATCTTCCGCCAGCGTGGCGCGAACGAAGGCATCGAGGTCGAAATCGGGCAGGGAAAATTGGCTCATGCACCCAGCGATAATCAGCCAGCCGAGCAAATCAACTTGACGTTTACGTCAACTGGGGCTGACATAGATGCAAATGGACAAATGGAGAGGTCCCCATGCAATCCCCCATCTGCGCGATGCTCGGCATCGAATTCCCGCTGCTCGCCTTCTCGCACTGCCGCGACGTCGTCGTCGCGGTGTCGAAAGCCGGCGGCATGGGCGTGTTCGGCGCCGCCTCGCTGCCGCCCGAACGGCTCGAGGAAGAACTCGCGTGGATCGACGAACATATCGGCGGGCGCCCCTACGGCGTCGACCTGATCGTTCCCAACAGCTTTGCCGGCAAAGGGGAGGTTCAGCGCGAAGCCCCGTCGATACCCGCCGAGCATAAAGCGTTTATCGCCGGCCTTCTGGAAAGGCATGGCGTCGACGGTAGCGACCTCTCGCTTCCGGGCGCGGTACGCAGCAGCCTCGGGGACAATATGAGCGACGATGGCGCCGCGCGCTTGCTCGAAGTCGCCTTCCGCCACCCGATCGGCCTCATCGCCAATGCGCTGGGCGTCCCGCCGCCCTTGATGCTCGAACTGGGCAAAAGGCACAATGTCCCCGTCGCCGCGCTCGTCGGCACCCGCGACCACGCGCTCGCGCAGGTGCGGGCAGGCGTCGACATTCTCGTCGTCGCGGGCGGCGAAGCGGGCGGCCATTGCGGCGAGGTCGCGACGATGGTGCTGGTACCCGAGGTTGCCGCAGCGGTCGAAGCCGTCGGCGCGAACACACCGATCCTCGCCGCCGGCGGTATCGTCACCGGGCGCCAAATGGCGGCGGCAATGGCAATGGGCGCGCATGGCGCATGGACCGGATCGGTGTGGCTGACCACCGCGGAGGCCGAAACCAATCCCGTGGTGAAGCAAAAGATGCTCGCCGCATCATCGCGCGATACGGTGCGGTCGAAGAGCCGCACCGGCAAGCCATCGCGTCAGTTGCGCTCGCCATGGACCGATGCGTGGGAGGCCGAGGGTGCACCCAGACCGCTGCCGATGCCGCTCCAGTCTCTGGTCAGCGAACCCGCACTGCGCAAGGTCGATAAATTGTCCGAGGGCGGCCACGAAGGCGCCAAGGCGCTTGCCACCTATTGGGTCGGCCAGGGCGTCGGTCTGATGAACGATGCGATGGGCGCAGGGCAGGTCGTTCAGGACTTCAAGACCGACTGGATCGCTGCATGCGAGCGGCTGAACGGTTTTATAGGCGACTAGGCAAAAAAATCCCCGCCGAAGCGGGGATTTTCTTGTGTCAGCTAACGGTCGCTTTGACAATCTTGCCGGGTTCGCGCGGCGGCTCGCCCTTCGGCAGCGCGTCGACATTTTCCATGCCTTCGATCACTTCGCCCCACACGGTATACTGCTTGTCGAGGAAACGCGCGTCGTCGAAACAGATGAAAAACTGGCTGTTGGCGCTGTTCGGGTTCTGCGCGCGTGCCATCGAGCAAACGCCGCGGACATGCGGTTCGCTGCTGAACTCCTGCGGCAGGTCGGGAAGCTGGCTGCCGCCCATGCCGGTGCCCGTCGGGTCGCCGCCCTGCGCCATGAAGCCCGGGATCACGCGGTGGAACACGACATCGTCGTAGAAACCTTCACTGGCGAGGCCGGTGATGCGCTCGACATGCTGCGGCGCAAGATCGGGGCGGAGGCGAATAACAACATCGCCGGTCGACAGCGAAAGGGTGAGAGTGTCGGACATGGTAGAACTCCTGTGGTCTATGTTGGCGGTCCCATAGCGGGGCGAGCCGCCAAAGCCACGCATTAAATCGCGAAAAGGCGCGCGCGGCGTTGCCATCGACGGACGGCAGCACTAGTGGAAGGCTCGTACGCCGCAGTAGTCAGGGAGCACCGCGCGATGGACAAACGCGAAGATTCCCTGCCGTCGGAAGATGTTGTCATCACCGACGACCGCGACCGCGAACAACCGGCCCGCGAAACCGACACCGAACTCGACGAGGACGACCGGCTGAAACCCGAATTCGTGCGCGACGTGATTGAGCTGGCCGAAGCCGGTGAAGGCGAAGCAGCGCGCGAGCGGATCGGCCGCCTCCACCCCGCCGACATCGCCGACCTGTTCGAACTCGCGCGTGCCGACGAGCGGCCGATGCTCGCCGCGGTGCTCGGGAACATGCTTTCCGCCGACGTGCTGGCGGAAATGAACGATTATGTTCGCGAGGAGCTGATCGACCTGCTCGCACCCGAGCAAGTGGCCGAACTCGCCGCCGAACTCGATACCGACGACGCTGTTGCGATCATCGAGGATATGGAGGCGGACGAGCAGCAGGCCGTTCTCCAGGCGATGGAACCCGAAGATCGCGCGGCGATCGAGGACGCCCTGTCCTTCCCCGAGGAATCCGCCGGGCGCCTGATGCAGCGCGACCTCGTCGCGGTGCCCGAGCATGTGACCGTCGGCGACGTGATCGACCGGTTGCGCGAAGATACCGACCTCACCAGCGATTTCTGGGAAATTTACGTCGTCGACCCGATGCACCGTCCGGTCGGCACCTGTCAGCTAAGCTGGATCCTTCGTACCCCGCGCGACATCGCGATCAGCGACGTGATGAAGCGCGAGCAGACGCTGATCCCGGTCGATATGGATCAGGAAGAGGTCGCGCTGCGCTTCCAGAAATACGCGCTGATCTCGGCGGCGGTTATCGACAGGAGCGGACGGCTCGTCGGCATGATCACGGTCGATGACGTCGTCCACATCATCCAGGAAGAAGCGGGCGAGGATATCCTCCGCCTGTCGGGCGCCGGCGACGGTGACATCAACGAACCGATCCGCGAAACTTACAGCGCGCGCGTGCGCTGGCTGATCGCCAATCTCGGTACGGCATTGCTCGCTTCATCGATCGTCGGTTTTTTCGGGGGCGCGATCGAACATATGGTCGCACTGGCGGCGCTAATGCCGATCGTCGCGGGCGTCGGCGGCAATGCAGGGACGCAGACGCTGGCGGTCACTGTGCGCGCGCTCGCGATGAACCAGCTCACCGATTCGAACAGCTGGCGCGCGATTTGGCGCGAAATGAAGATTGCGCTGCTCAACGGCGGCACGATCGCGCTGCTTGCAGGGACCGCAACCGCACTTTGGTTCGGCAGTCCGCAGCTCGGCGCAGTCATCGCCGCGGCTATGGTCGTGAATATCTTTGTGGCGGGCGTCGCCGGGGTCGCGATTCCCCTGCTCCTCGACCGGCTCGATCAGGATCCTGCGGTTGCGAGTTCGATTTTCGTTACAATGACGACCGATTCTATGGGTTTTCTCGCCTTCCTGGGCCTCGCGGTGATCAGCGGACTGACCACTCTTTGAAGACAAGCCCTTGAAATTCAAGCGATTCGAAAAACCTCGAAAAAAATTCATCATCGCGATTTTTTTTGGGAACTTATCGAACATTTCGGTCGTTTCCCATTCGAGCAGCGGTCATCGCCCCCCCGCAGCGCTGCTCAGCAACATTGGCCCGGCCCGCATTCCCTCCCCCCCCTCGAAGCGTGCCGGGCCATTTTGCGTCCAGTTTCTAAGAGGATCAGAAATATGACCAGTTTTCGAGTAATCGTCCTCGCCCTTCTGGCCAGCGTCGTCGTGACCGGCTGCAATACCGTCAAGGGAGCAGGCCGCGACATCGAATCGGTTGGTCAAGCTGGCAGCGATGCCATCGACTAATCGCGGCTGATACGAACTACCCTAAGCCTCTTCGAGAGGCTCGACAGGCGCCTCTTCGGCGCCTGTTTTGCGTCGGCGCTGGGTAAACCAGATTGCGAGCAACGACATTTCGTACAGGAACACCAGCGGCACGGCGAGCAACAGCTGGCTCAGGATGTCGGGCGGTGTGAACACCGCGGCGATCGCGAAGGCCGCCACGATCATATAACGCCGGGCCGAAACCAACTGCTCGCGCGTTACCAGTCCCGACCGTTCGATCAGCATCAGCAGGATCGGCAGCAGAAAGGCGATGCCGAACGCCATGATGAACTGCATCGTGAAACTGAGGTAGTTTCCGACTGAAGGCAGTGCTTCCTGCGTGATCCCACCGATATCGCCCTGATAGCCGAGCAGGAATTTGAGCGCGATCGGGATCGTGATGAAATAGGCAAAGCTGGCACCGATTGCGAACAGGATCGGCGTTGCGAGCAGGAACGGCAGCAGTGCGCGCTTTTCCTGCTTGAACAGCCCCGGCGCGACGAATTTCCACAACTGGTTCGCTATTACCGGAAAGGCGATCATCATCGCCGCGAACAGCGCCACCTTGATCTCGACAAAAAATGCCTCGAACAACTGCGTATATATGAGCTTGCCCTGCCCCGCCTTTACAAGCGGCTGAACCAAAACACCAAAGATCGGCTTGGCGTAATAAAGGCACACACCAAAGGCTGCACCGATCGCCAGCAGCGACTTCAGTAGACGCGAACGCAACTCGATCAGATGGTCGAGCAGCGGCATCTTGCCGCCAGCGCCATCCTCGTCGGAGGTTAGAAGCGGTGTTTCCTCGGTCATGGCAGCGGACCGTCCTTTGGAGGAATCGCATGCGTTTCAGGCGAGGTGGCGGCCGCGGCCTGGTCGACATCGGCTTCGGTCACCGGTTCGGCCGCTGTTGCGGGGGCTGTCGTCGTCGCGGGCGCCGACGATGCGTTCACATCGTCGATCCGCGGAAATTCACGCATGATCGCGTCATTCTGCTCGCGCCATTGCTTCTCGAGTTCTTCCAACTCGGCCTCGCGCATCATCGTGTCGAGCCCCGACCGGAAATGGCGCGCCATGCCGCGCGCCTTTGCCATCCATTTGCCGACAAAGCGCATCGCCTTGGGCAGGTCCTTGGGGCCAATAACCACCAAGGCCACCAACACCACGAGCAGCAACTCGGTGGGCGCAACGTCAAACATGCTTTAGCCCAATCCCGCAGACGGCCGAAATCAGCGGTTTTCGGTTTCCGCGGTGGGGGTCGGCGTCGCGCTCAGGTCGGGCGCGCGCTGGCCCTCGATATGCTTCGGCGCGGCGGGCGGCACATCATCTTCCGACATGCCCTTTTTGAAGCTCTTGATGCCCTTGGCGACATCGCCCATCATGTCCGAAAACCGGCCCTTGCCAAACAGCAGCAGGACAAGAATCCCGACCACGAGCCAATGCCAGATGCTGAAGCTACCCATTTATCGTCTCCTTGAAGCGCCCATCTAGGCCTCTTCGCCGTCTTTTACTAGGTCCAGTTCGCCGACCGCCTCCTCAAAAGCGAGGTCGACGGGGTCGAGCAGGCCGGCTGCGCGGAGATCGTCGATTCCCGGCAGGTCCTTGCGGCTGTTGAGGCCGAAATGTTGCAGGAAAGCGTCGGTCGTCTTGTAGATCAGCGGCCGTCCCGGCACCTCGCGTCGCCCCGCGGGTGCGACCCACTCGGCCTCCATCAGCACATCTAGCGTTCCCTTCGACGTCTGGACTCCGCGGATCGCTTCAATTTCCGCGCGACTCACCGGCTCATGATAGGCAATGATCGCAAGCACCTCGGCCGCCGCGCGCGACAGCTTGCGCGGATCGTCGCGCTCGCGGCGAAGCAGATGAGCCAGATCAGATGGGGTCTGGAAATGCCAATGCCCGCCGCGCTCGACAAGTTCGATCCCGCTGCCGTTATGGCGCGCCGCAATCCTGACGATGATCGACCGCACCTCACCCGGCGTCATTTCATCGCCCAGCCTGTTCGCGACCTGGCGCGCGTCGAGCGCTTCGTCGCTGGCGAACAGCATCGCCTCGATTGCGCGCTCCAGGTCGTCGATCATGCTTGTGCAGCCTTAAGATAAAGCGGTTCGAATGCGCCGTCTTGTTTCAGGTCGACCCGGCCCTGCCGCGCGAGTTCGAGCGCGGCGACAAAGCTCGACGCGATCGCCGAACGGCGCAGTGGCCCGTCATAGTCCGCCGGCAGGAAATCCGACAGCTCGGCCCAGTCTAGTTTCGCGCCGATCATCCGCTGCAGATGGTGAAGCGCCGCGTCGAGCGTAACCACCGGACGGCGGGAAACCATATGAACAACGGGTTCGGAGCGCAGCTTGACCTGCCCATAAGCCGAAAGAATATCGTAAAGACTGGCATCCCAGCGCCGCAGCTTGATGTCGCGCAGCCCTTCGGGCTTCGCACGCAGGAAGACATCGCGGCCGACGCGGTCGCGCGCGAGTAGCCGTGCCGCCGCCTCACGCATCGCCGCCAGTCGCTGCAGGCGTAGTTGCAACCGCAACGCGAGTTCATCGGGCGACGGATCCTCGAGCGGGTCCTTCGGGAGCAGAAGTGCCGATTTGAGATAGGCGAGCCATGCCGCCATGACGAGATAGTCGGCGGCGACCTCCAGCTTGAGTTCGCGCGCCTCGGCGATGAATGTCAGATATTGCTCGACCAGCGCCAGGATCGAAATCTGCTTGAGGTCGACCTTTTGACTACGCGCGAGCGTCAGCAAAAGGTCGAGCGGCCCTTCCCAGCTTTCGAACGTCAGCTGGAATGCGTCGTCGCGTTCAGGCGCTGCCGGCGCGATTTCAAAATCGAGCGGCAGGTCCTCCATCAGCGGATCAAGCGATCGCGAGCAGCGCGTCGCGCTGATCCACCAGGGTTGCGAAGGGCCGTTCGTCGCCGTCGCCCAAAATGCGGTCCATCGCACCTTCGAGCCGCGCGCGCGACACGGTGCTGATCGGATCGAGCGCATTGGCGATGCCGACCATATCGTCCATCTTTGCCCAGCAGTTGAGCGCGATGTCGCATCCCGCGGCGATCGCATCGGCCGCGCGCGAGGGCACGTCGCCCGACAAGGCCTTCATGTCGAGATCGTCGGTCATCAGCAGGCCGTGAAAACCGATGCGCTGCCGAATGATGCTGTCGATGACGATCGGCGAAAGCGTCGCGGGGCGGTCGGGATCCCATGCCTCGAAAATGACATGGCACGTCATCGCCATCGCCGCATCGCGCAGCGCGGCAAAGGGGGCAAGGTCGGTTTGTAGGTCGCGGTCGGACGCATCGACCGTCGGCAAGGCTTCATGCGTATCGACCAGCGCGCGGCCGTGGCCCGGGATATGCTTGACGATGCCGACGACGCCGCCCGACTGCAATCCGCCCAGGATCGCACGGCCCAGCGCGGCGACGCGCATCGGCTCACTGCCGAGCGCGCGGTCGCCGATCACATCGCTTGCTCCCGGCTGGCGCACGTCGAGCAGCGGCAGGCAATCGACGGTGATCCCGACCTCGGCCAGCATCACTGCGAGCGCCATCGCATTGAGCCGCGCCGCCTCGATCGCGCTGGCCGGCGCGCGATCGTAGAGCTCATCGAACGCCGCCCCGCTCGGGAAGTTCGGCCATTCGGGCGATCGCATCCGCGCGACGCGTCCACCCTCCTGATCGATCAGGATCGGTAGATTGGTCCGTCCGTCGAGGCTGCGCAACTCGTCCGTCAGCCGCCGCAATTGCTCGCGGTTTTCGATGTTGCGCCCGAAAAGAATATAGCCCGCGGGGTCGCTATCGCGAAAGAAGGCCCGCTCGTCGTCGGTGAGGGTCAGGCCCGACAGGCCGAAAATTGCCGGTATCATCGTGCGTCAAACTCCATCGATCACCGCCCCCTCAGACGGCAACCACAACAGGAGCATGCCATGACAGGGGTTTTGCACCAACAGAGTCTGCGGCCAAACGGGCCGAATCAGCGGACGACGACGCAATTTTCACCCGCGACGCGCAATTTTCCGCACAAATTCGTGGCGTTGGCCGTCGTTCCTGCCGAAACGCGCAAGCGATAGACGGTTCCACTGCCTACTTTCGCCGGCGAAACCGATTTGTTGAGTTCGGCCAGATAGGCAAAACGCTTCGACAGGCTGGTCCACGCCTTCGCCGCTGCCGCATCGCTGCTGAACGCGCCAAGCTGGATCATCGCCGATCCCGAACCCATCGGTGCCGCCTTCGTTTCTGCATCGGGCGTCTTGGCCGAAGTGGCCGCGGGTTTGGCTTTCGCCTTGTCCGCAGGAGCCGCCTTGGTAACCGCGGCCTCGCGATCCTGCGGTGTCACCGCGGGCTCCTCGGGCATGCGGCTCGGATCGACCTTGCCGGCGGGTTCGGCGCCTTCACTGGCCGAGAAGCTGGCATCGCCCTCGCCCTCGAACGCCTTGGCTCCGTCGTTCTTGGGCGCGACCTTAAAGTCGCCCTGCTGCGCGGCGATCAGTTCGCCGTTGCCGCGCGCGCCGCCATTCTGGATCCACCACAGGCCGCCCAGTACCGCACCGATCAGCAGCAAGCCGCCGAGCACCATGACGAGCAGGCGCGCGGGCGACACTTCGCCATCTTCCTCGAACCCATCGGCGGCTTCGAGCCAGGGCAAACGATCCTCGTCTTCGAGACCGAGACCCGCATCCCCCTGCTCTGCATTCCTGTCGCCCGCCATCAAACCATCTCCTCGAGCGCCTCAACCCCCATAAGGGACAGCCCGTTGCGGATGACTTGCCCGATTCCGTCAGCCAAATAAAGCCGCGTCGCGGTCAATTCGGGATCATTGTCGAGAACGATACGAAGCCCCGGATCATCATTGCCCAGATTATACCAGGCATGGAACGCCGCGGCGACGTCGGCGAGATAGAAGGCGATCCGGTGCGGTTCGCGCGCCGAGGCGGCCGCCTCGACGATCCGCGGGAATTGCGCGAGCAATTTCACGAGGCCCAGTTCATGCGCGTTGAGACGCGCCGGAGCGGGCGCTGGCAGCGTGATCCCGGCGTCAGCGGCCTTTTTGCGCAGCCGCGAAATGCGCGCGTTGGCATATTGCAGATACCAGACGGGGTTGTCGCGCGACGCCTCGATCACCTTGGCGAAGTCGAAATCCATCTGCGCGTCGGCCTTACGCGTCAGCATCGTGAAGCGCACCGCGTCCTTGCCGACTTCGTCAACGACATCGGCGAGCGTCACGAAATTTCCCGCGCGCTTCGACATTTTGAACGGCTCGCCATTCTTGAGCAACCGCACCATCTGCACCAGTTTGACGTCGAAACGCGTCTTGCCGCCCGTTAGTGCGGCAACCGCGGCCTTGATCCGCTTGACCGTCCCGGCATGGTCGGCGCCCCAGATGTCGATCAATTCGTCGGCATTCTGGCTTTTCTGGAAATGATAGGCGAGGTCGGCGCCGAAATAGGTCCAGCTGCCGTCCGACTTCTTGATCGGGCGGTCCTGATCGTCGCCGAACTGCGTCGAGCGGAACAGCGGCAGTTCGACGGGTTCCCAATCCTCGGGCGTCTCACCCTTCGGCGCTTCGAGCTGGCCGTCGTAGACCAGATCGTGATCGCGCAGCCATTGCTCGGCGGCGGCGGGTTTGCCCTCGGCCTGTAATTCGGCTTCCGACGAGAAGAGGTCGTGGTGGATACCCAGCTTGGCGAGGTCGGCGCGGATCATGTCCATCATCGCGCTGACCGCCTCGGCGCGGAACAGGCCGAGCCACGCGCTTTCGGGCGCGCCGACGAAGCGGTCGCCATATTCGACCGCAAGCTTGTCTCCCACCGGCATCAGATAGTCGCCCGGATATAGGCCTTCGGGGATTGCGCCGATATCTTCGCCGAGCGCTTCGCGGTAACGCATATGCACCGAGCGCGCGAGCACGTCGACTTGTCCGCCCGCGTCGTTGACATAATATTCGCGGATCACGTCGTGGCCTGCAAATTCGAGCAGCGCAGCAAGCGCATCGCCAACGACCGCGCCGCGGCAATGGCCGACGTGCATCGGTCCGGTGGGATTGGCCGAGACATATTCGACATTGACGCGCCGTCCCTGCCCCATCGTCGAGCGGCCATAATCGCCGCCCTCGCTAAAGATCAGCGCAAGTTCGTCGCGCCAGCTGTCATCGGCAAGGCGCAGGTTGATGAAGCCGGGGCCGGCTACATTCGCCTCCGTCACCTCATCGAGCGCGCCGAGTTCGGCGACGAGCAGGTCGGCGAGCGCGCGCGGGTTCATGCCCGCGGGCTTCGCGAGCACCATCGCGGCGTTGGTCGCGACATCGCCATGCGCGGGATCGCGCGGCGGCTCGACGCTGATTGCGCTCCGGTCGAGACCAGCAGGCAAGGCATCGCGGGCGACCAGCGCATCGAGCGCAGCGTCGATATGGTCGGAAAAGCGGCTGAACAGGGTCACGGGCTGGGCCTATCTTCGGTCAGAAAAGTCTTGCGCGCCCTATCTTAGCTGGGCGGGCGCGAAAAGCCCCGCGTCACCGATCGGTGCGCGGGGCGAAACGAGGCGAGCGGCGCAGAAGCGCCGCCGCGGGCTTATCGTCGGACGTTATATTCGAGCTGGTCCTGCGTCAGTTGGAAGCCGATGAGCAGTTCGAAGCTGGAGCGCTGCACCGCGGCGCGCACTTCGGGAAGGCTGAGCGGATCGACCGCCGCGTCCTGGTCGCCCGCCTTGCGCTTGCGCGTGATGCGTTCCTGAATGTCAGCGGGCAACGTCGCGGCGGCGCGGTCGACATAGGCCGACGCCTGCGCCCGGCCCGTGCCGCGTACCTGGCCTTCGGCAAAAGTCACGGCGACATTGCCAAGCCGTTTTGCAACGACCGCGGTCCCGCCCTGCAAGACGGTGGCGTAATAGGGCAAGGTCACGGTGCGCGCGGGGCCCGCATCGCGGCGGGTCGCGACGACGTCGAAGCTGGCAAGCTGATAGACCTTCTCGGCGGCGTCATTACAAACCGGCACCACATTGGTGATCGCCGCGACCACGTCGACGGCGCGCGCGTCGCGGCTCGTCGCGGGGTCGAACAGCGTGACGTCGCCGGTGTGCAGCGGCACCGCCACCGCGGGACAGGTGCTGCGCGTCGCGGTGATGCCGACGCCGCCGGCGATGTCGATTTCATTGTCCTTTGCGCAGCCCGCAACCGTCGCCATGGCTGCCGTGCCGCACAGCACGGTCAGGAACTTACGCGACGGAAACGAAATGGGCATCATGATAATCGGGCTTTCCAAACAGGTACGATGACAGGCGTCGGGACGGTTGATCCCGCGTCATGCGCGCCGCTTCTTATCGGTGCGATGAACGCGGCGCAACAAAGAGAACGAAAGATGAAGCGGCTTTACCCCATATGGCTTGCTGCGCTAGAGCGCGCGCATCATGAATGCTCCCCATCCGATGACGCACCCTGGCAGCAGCGAAGCGGCAGAACTCAAGGTTTTGATCGCGGCGCCGCGCGGGTTCTGCGCCGGCGTCGATCGTGCGATCCGCATCGTCGAACTGGCGCTGCTGAAATATGGCGCGCCAGTCTATGTCCGGCATGAAATTGTCCACAACCGCTATGTCGTCGACTCCCTGAAGGCAAAGGGCGCGATTTTCGTCGAATCGCTCGATCAGGTTCCCGACGGTGTGCCCGTGGTATTCAGCGCGCATGGCGTGCCCAAAGCGGTGCCGGCGAAGGCCGAAATGCGTGGGCTCGACTATATCGACGCGACGTGCCCGCTGGTGTCGAAAGTGCACCGCCAGGCCGAGCGCGTATATGATGCGGGGCGGCATATCATCTTCGTTGGCCACGCCGGCCACCCCGAAGTCGTCGGGACGCTGGGTCAGCTTCCCGAAGGCGCGATGACATTGGTCGAATCGGTCGACGATGTGTCGGCCATGGCGCCCGCCGATCCCGAAATGCTGTCCTACCTGACGCAGACGACGCTGTCGGTCGATGATACACGCGATATCATCGCCGCGCTCCAGCACCGCTTTCCCGCGATCACCGGCCCGCGCGGCGAGGATATTTGTTACGCGACGTCGAACCGTCAGGATGCAGTGAAGGCGATTGCCGGGCAGTGCGATCGCATGATCGTGATCGGCGCGCCGAACAGTTCGAACAGCCTGCGCCTTGTCGAAGTCGCCGAGCGGCTGGGCACCCCCGCGCATCTCGTTCAGCGCGGCACCGACATCGATCCAGCCTGGCTGACAAACATCGGCACGCTGGGCATCACCGCGGGTGCCAGCGCGCCCGAGACGCTGGTCCGCGAAGTGATCGACGCCGTCGCCTCGGTCCGCCCCATCACCGAGGACGTGGTCGTCACCGCCGAAGAGAATATGATCTTCAAACTGCCGCGCGGGCTCGAACCCGCCTGATGGCCGTCTATACCCACGTCGAACCCGACGATCTTGCCGCCCTTGTCGCCAAGTACGACATTGGGACCGTTGTGTCGTGCAAGGGGATTGCCGAGGGCGTCGAGAACAGCAACTTCCTGCTGGAAACGACCGGCGGTCGCTTCATTCTGACGCTCTACGAAAAACGTGTCAGCGAAGGCGACCTGCCCTTCTTTGTCGATCTGCTGAACCATCTCGCCAGCCAGAGCTGCCCGGTCCCGGCGATGATCCGCGATCGGTCGGGCGTCGCGATCCAGCAGATTTCGGGCCGCGCGGCGTGCGTGATCCAGTTCCTGCCCGGCATCTCGCTGACCCAGCCGACACCCGCTCAATGCGAAGCCGCCGGCGCCGCGCTGGGTACCATGCACCGTGCGCTCGAAGCCTATGCGGGTGCGCGCGCGAACAGCATGGGTCATGATCACTGGCGCGGCGTTGCGGAGGCGACCGGCGACCTCGACGTGGTGTTGCCGGGGCTTCAATCGATCGTCGACGACGAACTGGCGTATCTCGACACGCATTGGCCCACCGATTTGCCCGCGCATGTCATCCACGCCGACCTCTTCCCCGACAATGTCCTGATGCTCGGCGACCGGGTCACCGGCCTCATCGACTTCTATTTCGCCGCGAGCGATTTCCGCGCCTATGACCTCGTGATTACGCACGCATCCTGGGCCTTTTCAGCCGACGGCAAGCATTGCGATCCCGCACGCGCCGGGGCTTTGATGCGCGGATATGCGCGCGAAATCACGCTGTCGGACGCCGAAGTCGCCGCACTGCCGCTGCTCGCGCGCGGCGCATCACTGCGCTTCCTGCTCACCCGCGCCCACGACTGGGTGCATACCCCCGCCGACGCGCTCGTCACGCGCAAGGACCCGTCGCCCTTTCTTGCCCGCCTGCAACGCTATAGCGCCGCCGACGCGGCCAGTCTGTTCGCCGCCCGATGAGCGAAAGCACCGGTAAGACCGTGATCGTCGCCACCGACGGCGCGTGCAAGGGCAATCCCGGCCCCGGCGGCTGGGGTGCCGTGCTACGCTGGGGCGACGTTGTAAAGAAACTGTCGGGCGGCGAACCCGACACGACGAACAACCGCATGGAATTAATGGCCGCGATCGAGGCGCTCGCCGCGCTTAAGCGCAGTTGCAACGTCGAACTGTCGACCGACAGCGTCTATGTTCGCGACGGGATCACCAAGTGGGTTTTCGGCTGGCAAAAGAACGGTTGGAAAACCGCGGCGAAAAAGCCGGTCGCGAACGCCGACCTGTGGCAGCGCCTGGTCAAGGAAAACGCGCGGCACAGGGTCGAGTGGATCTGGGTCAAGGGCCATGCAGGCCACGGCGACAATGAACTCGCCGACCAACTGGCCAGCGATGCCGCACTGGAAATCGCTCGGGCGCGCTGAACGCGCGCATTTGCGTCAGGCGAAGCGCGCGGGCGCGTATAGCGCCGCATCGACGCGCCCCATCATCCCCGCGGGTTCGGGCGCGCCGAGTTGCGCCGCGAGCAGTCTGGCGATCGCTGGCGCAGTCTGAATCCCGAAACCACCCTGCCCCGCGCACCAGATGAAGGCGGGCTCGTGCGGGTCGGCGCCAAAAACCGGCATGCGGTCGGGGGCGAAGCTGCGCAGTCCCGCCCATTTGCGCTCGACCGCCACGACCGGCCAGTCGACGACCGACTGTAAGCGGTCGATCGCAAGCGCGACATCCATTTCCTCCGGCGCCGCGTCATGCGGCACGGCCGGGGTCTCGTCATGCGGCGTCAGCCAGATGCGCCCCTCGCTCTGCCCTTTGAAGTAAAATTCGCCGCCGACGTGGACGACCAACGGCAGGTCCGCGGGAACCGGAACGCCCAGCCGGACTTGCATCACCGTGCGGCGATACGGCTGGATGCCGACCGGCTTGATCCCACATGCGCCCGCGACCTCGTCCGCCCATGCTCCGGCGGCGTTGACGATCAATGCGGCGCGGACCCGTCCGTCGCTCAGTTCGACATCCCAACCCTCGCCGACGCGCCGCGCCCGCCGCAACGGCGCACGCGTGATCAGTGTCGCACCTTCGCGTTTTGCGGCGCGAAGATAGGCCGCATGCAAGCCGCCGACGTCAATGTCGCGGCACGCCGCTTCATAGGCGGCCTCCCGCCATTCATCCCGAAGGCCCGGAACCATATCGGCGACCGGCGCGCCCGACATCCGGTCGATATCGACGCCCCGCGCCGCAAATTCGGCGGTAAAGGCGTCGACCGCCGCCGCCTCGGATCGTTGCCCCAGCGTCAATGCGCCGCGCGGCGACAAGAAGCCGTGATCGGAAAATCCGGGGGACGGGCTGTTCAACGTCTCCAGCGATGCGCGTGTCAGGGGCTGAACCCCTACCCCGCCATAGCTTTCGTGCCAGAAGGCGGCCGATCGACCGGTCGCGTGATAACCCGGTGCATCCTCGCCCTCGATCAGCATGACGCGACGCCACGGCGCGAGGGCAGCCGCCAGGCTTGCCCCGGCGATCCCCGCGCCGACAATCAGCACGTCGGTGGCAGAAGGCGGCGCGGCGGTCATGCACCGCCGCATATCGGTTGGCCCACGGAATGCAAGCCGGGCGTTCGGCGCAGCATGGTTACGCTTTAGTAAGCCATGTTGCGTAGAAGAAAACCGATGGAAGGCAGCATGATCTCGCTTGGCTTGATGGCCGTTCTCGGCCTGATGATGATTGCCGCGGCAATCAGCGACCTGAGGTCGCGCACCATTTCCAACGAGCTCAACGCCGCGATCGCGCTGCTCGCTATTCCTTTCTGGATCGCGACGGGCCTCGCGCTCTGGCCCGACGTTCCGGTCCAGTTCGGCGCCGCGTTCGGCGTCTTCCTGATCTTTGCCGGGCTGTTCGCAGTCGGCGGGATGGGCGGCGGCGATGTCAAAATGATTGGTGCGGTGATGCTCTGGATCCCCGTACCGCTGTTTCTACCCATGCTCACGGTCATGGCCATTGCCGGCGGCATCCTGTCGGCCGTGATGCTTATCCATATGAAATTGCGTCCGTCGGACAAACCGGTCGAGGTTCCCTATGGCGTTGCCATCGCCGCAGCGGGCCTTTGGGCGCTTCACCAACAATATCTTAACCAGTTTCAGGTTATCGGATGACCTGAGGGAAAAGCACGACCGTCTCTGGTGGGTGCAGGAGGGCGACAAATCGTCATGGATACGCGAAAGATTATGCTGATCGTCGGCGCGCTGGTGATTGCCATCGCCGCAGCGTTCGGGGTCAACCAGATGATGCGCGGCGCTGCCGCTCCGCAAGCACGCGCCGCCGCGGCACCGGATATCACCGGTCCGACGATCCTTGTGGCAACGCGGCAGCTGCCCGTCGGCACGATTATCGGTCCGGACAGCTTCCGCTTTCAGCCCTGGCCGAAGGAACTGGTCGAGAAGGCCTATTTCCTGAAGGACAAAACCGACGTGAACACGTTGGTCGGCACCGTCGTGCGCTATCCGATCACCGCAGGCCAGCCGTTGACGCAAGGCGCGCTGGTCCATCCCGACGATCGCGGCTTCCTCGCTGCGGCGCTTGGCCCGGGCATGCGTGCCATCACGGTCAAGGTGTCGCAGGAACAGGGCGTCGCCGGTTTCGTCTTTCCGGGCGACCGCGTCGATGTGGTGCTGACCCAGACCATTTCGGTCGAAGAAGGCAGCAGCTTTCCCGACAAACAGATCGTCACGGCTGAAACGATTATCCGCAACGTCCGCATTTTGGCGACCGACCAGCGCTATGATGCCGAGGATGAAACCGGCAAGACCCCGGTTCGCACCTTCGGCTCGGTGACGCTCGAAACCACGCCGGAAATCGCCGAGAAGATCGCTGTCGCGCAGGACATGGGCAAGTTGTCGCTCGCCCTGCGTCCGCTGGCCGAAAGCGCTGGCGAACTTGATGCGGCGATCGCATCGGGCGACGTCAATGTTCCGGCCAAGGGCGGCTCCGCGGCAGAAAAGCGGATGCTGGCCGAAGTCGCTGCGCGTCCTGTCGCCAGCCGCTCTTCGGTGACCACGGGCGGCGACGTGTCGCGCTTCTGGATCCCGGTGCGCGGCCGCGTGTCGGCCCCGCCGCGGGCAGCGCAAAGTTCGATGGGTGGCGGCGGCTCCACGCCGTCTGTGGGGGGAGGCTCCGTCTCCGGTCCGATCGTGCGCGTGACCCGCGGCGACAAGATGACCGAAGTTCCGGTTGGGGGTAAGTAAGATGAACAGCACAGCCAAATTCAAGGCGGCGGCCTTGGCCCGCACCCTGGCCATCGGCCTCGTGGCGGCCACGCTGATCGCGGCGCCTACGCAGCCCGCTGTTGCCCAGGCCGTTCAGAACGCCAGCAGCAGCATCGAGCTTTCGGTGGGCCGCGGCCGCCTGATCAGCCTTCCCAGCTCGATGTCCGACGTCTTCGTTGCCGACGACGCCGTCGCCGACGTCCAGGTGCGGTCGAACCGCCAGCTCTATATCTTTGGCAAAAAGCCGGGTGAAACCAGCATCTACGCCACCGATGCCAGCGGCCGGGTGGTCTTTTCGACCGTCGCCCGCGTCGGCAACAATATCGAGACGATCGACCAGATGCTGTCGCTGGCGATGCCCGAAGCGAGCATTTCGGCCAACCCGATGAACGGCTTTGTGCTGCTTACCGGGACGGTCCAGTCGCCCGACGATGCGGCCGAAGCCGAACGGCTGGTGCAGGCGTTCGTCGGCGAGCAGACGAAGGTCTTGTCGCGGCTGCGCACGGCGACGCCGCTGCAGGTCAATCTGCAGGTCCGCATTGCCGAAGTGAACCGTTCGCTGGTCAAGGAAATCAGCGGCAACCTGCTGACGCAGGATCGCACGGGCGGCTTCCTGAGCGGGATATTCCGCGGTCGCCAGGCGGGGACGATTACCACCAATCCGGACGGCAGCACTTCTTATACTTTCAATACGATTCCGGGAACGAACACCCTCGCCGGTGCGGGCCGCCTGTTTGGTCTGGACCTGATCGCCTCGCTCGACGTGGGCGAACGGTCGGGCATGGTCGCTACGCTGGCCCAGCCCAACCTGACCGCCATTTCGGGTGAGACCGCCGACTTCCTGGCGGGCGGTGAATTCCCGGTCCCGATCCCGGGCAACTTCGCCGGGACGACGATCGAGTACCGCAAATATGGCGTCAGCCTCTCCTATACGCCGACAGTCCTGTCGAATGGCCGGATCAGCCTGCGCGTTCGGCCCGAAGTATCGGAACTGTCGACCGAAGGCGCGATCGAACTGCAGGGCTTCCAGGTTCCCGCGCTGACGGTCCGCCGCGCCGAAACGACCGTCGAACTCGGTTCGGGCGAAAGCTTCATGATCGCCGGCCTGATGAACAATCGTTCGATCGGCGCGATCGACAAGATCCCGGGTCTCGGCGACGTGCCCGTGCTCGGTATGTTGTTCAAATCGGACAGCTTCCGTCGCGGCGAAACCGAACTGGTCATTGTCGTGACCCCCTATCTGGTTCAGCCGGTGTCGGCGAACGAGATCAAGCTCCCGACCGACGGCTATCAGGACGCGAACGATTTGCAGCGTTTGTTGCTCAACCAGACGAGCAATGGCGTAACCGGCGGCGACCGCCCCAAACCGCGGCTCGACACCAATGTCGGCGACGCCGACCGCCCGCGGAGCAGCGGCGACGCGTCGCCCGGCTTCAGCATCAAGTGACGCGCTGGATTTCAGGAGCAAAGTGATGAAGAAAATCGCAACTTGGACGGTCCTGGCCCTGGCCACGTCGCTCGCCGGCTGTACCGGCGCCGCGTACAGCAACCACAGCCTCGAATCGGTGCACCAGCCCGTCGTGCGCAACGCCATCTATCAATTCGATGTGGCAGCAACGAACGGCGAACTCCCGCCCAGCGAACAGGGCCGTCTGCAAGGCTGGCTCGACGCAATGGGCGTCCGATACGGGGATCGCGTCGCGATCGAGGACACGTCGGTTTATGGCGCCAGCTCGGCGCAGGCGACCGTCCGTTCGATGGTCGAACGCCGGGGATTGCTGCTCAGCACCGATGTGCCGGTGACGACGGGCGCCGTACCTGAAGGGCATATGCGCGTCGTCGTGACACGCGCTTCGGCCTCGGTTCCGGGCTGTCCCAACTGGGAGAGCAAGTTCACGCTCAATCCGACCAATGCGACGTCGGCGAACTATGGCTGCGCGACGAACGGCAACCTTGCCGCGATGATCGCCGATCCGAACGATCTGATCAAGGGCGCCAGCAACACCCGCAGTGACCCGACGGCAGCGACACGGGCGATCCAGACCTATCGTACGAAACCCCAGACCGGTGCCGGCGAATTGACCAAAGCACCCACCAGCGGAGGCAACTAATGAACGCTCCTTTCAAATCGTCAGGACTGCGTGACCCCTTCAATGCCTTCGTCTGCGACGACGATACGCTGGAGCTGATCCGCGCCGCGGCCAACGACATGGGCTGGCCGATCGAAAAATGTAACAAGGGTGGCCTGCGCAATGCGGTGCAATCGCTGTCGGTTTCCGCCAGCCCGAATATCCTGTTCGTCGACATGTCGGAATCGGGCGACCCGATCAACGACATCAACGCGCTCGCCGAAGTTTGCGAACCCGGTACGGTCGTGATTGCCGCCGGCCAGGTGAACGACGTTCGCCTCTACCGCGACCTTCTGTCGAGCGGCATCCAGGACTATCTGCTGAAACCGCTGTCGCTCGAACAGGTCCGCGAATCGCTCACCATGGCGCAGGCCATGCTGTCGGCACCTAAACATGCCGATATGCACGACGACAAGCCCCACCACATGATGGGCGTCGTCGGCGTGCGCGGCGGTGTCGGGGCGTCGCTGGTCGCGACATCGCTCGCCTGGGCGATCAGCGACCAAGCGGGGCGCCAGACCGCGCTGCTCGATCTCGACGTCCATTTCGGTACGGGTGCGTTGACGCTCGACCTCGAACCGGGACGCGGCCTGATCGACGCGATCGACAACCCCAGCCGCATCGACGGTCTGTTTATCGAACGCGCCATGGTGCGTGCGTCGGACAAACTCAGCCTGCTGTCGGCAGAAGCGCCGATCCATCAGCCGGTGATGACCGACGGTTCGGCCTTTTTCCAGCTGGAAGAGGAACTGCGCTCCGCCTTCGAGATGACGATCGTCGACATCCCGCGGCAAGTCCTGATCCCCTTCCCGCACCTGGTTTCCGAAGCGGGCACGATCCTGCTCGTCAGCGATGTCACGCTCGCCGCGGCGCGCGACACGATCCGCCTCCTGTCCTGGTTCAAACAGAATGTCCCCGGCGCACGCGTCCTGCTCGTCGCGAACAAATATCAGACGGCAGTCGGCGAATTGTCGCGCAAGGAATTTGAATCGTCGATCGAACGCCAGATCGACATCGTCATTCCGTTCGACCCGAAACTGGTCACCCAGTCTGCAAAGCTCGGCAAATCCTACGCCGAAACCTGCAAGGGCACGAAATCGGCGCTGGTGTGGAGCAATCTGATGCGCCTGATCCTCGACGGCGCCGACGTCGAAGCCGAGGAAGCGCAGATCGCCGCAGCAAAGAGCAAATCGGGCAGCTCGCTGCTCGGCAAGCTGGGCCTGACCAAAAAGGGCGTGAAACAGGCGGCATGACGGCCCGTCTGACGGGCCGTCACCCTCCAGCGATAGAAGCGGACATCAGCTGACATGAATCTGCCAGTCATCCTTATCGTCGCCGGGGCTTTCCTGGCCTTCGCGATCCTCGTGATCCTGCTTGGCGGGCCTTCGGCCAGCAAGGCGAAGACACGCCGGTTGGCGATGGTCAAGGACCGCCACGCGGCCTCGACCGAAGCGGTGGTCGCGGCGCAGATGCGAAAGACGATCCAGTCGGGGGGGCGCAAGAGCGACTCGTCGCTGGTCGCCCTGATGCCGCGCCGGGACGAGCTGGAACTGCGCATCCGGCGGACCGGGAAAAACTGGACGCTTACGCAATATATGTTCGCTTCGATGATGCTGTTCGTCGTCGCGACTGGCGGCATGCTGATCGTGCGCGCACCGTTCCTGATGGCCGGACTGATCGGGTTGTTCATTGGGCTTGGCCTGCCATATCTCGTCGTCAGCGTGCTGATCAAAAGGCGTGTGACGCAGTTCAACGCCCGCTTCCCCGACGCGATCGACCTGCTGGTGCGCGGCCTGAAATCGGGCTTGCCGGTCACCGAAACCTTTCAGATCGTGAGCCAGGAACTCCCAGGTCCCGTCGGCGAGGAATTCAAGGGCATCATCGAACGCATCCGTATCGGCAACACAATGGAAGCCGCGCTGCAGGAATCGGCGAACATGCTCGGCACGCCCGAATTCCAGTTCTTCTGCATCACGATCCAGATTCAGCGTGAGACGGGCGGCAACCTGGCGGAAACGCTGGCCAATCTGTCGGACGTGCTGCGCAAGCGCGCCCAGATGAAGCTCAAGATTCGCGCGATGTCGTCCGAAGCGAAAGCATCGGCCTATATCGTCGGTTCCTTGCCCTTTTTTGTGTTCGGCGTCGTATGGTCGGTGAACCCCAGCTATCTTGCGGGCTTCTTCCATGAAGAACGGCTCATCATTGCGGGACTGGGCGGGCTCGTGTGGATGAGCATCGGCGCCGGCATCATGGCCAAAATGGTCAACTTCGAAATCTGAAGGGGCAGACATAGTGAACAGCAGCCTCCTTCTCTCCGCCTTCACCGGCGCGCAAAGCGGTCCGAAGATACTCGGTATCGACGTCATATGGGTCGGCACCCTGCTGGCGGCAGTGGGCGTGTTCGCCGTGCTGCTCGCCATCTACAGCGCGCTGACCGTTCGCAATCCGATGGCCAAGCGCGTAAAGGCGCTGAACGAACGCCGCGAGCAATTGAAGGCGGGCATCACGGCCTCGACGGCCAAACGCCGCGCGCGGCTGGTCCGCAAGAACCACACCGCCGACAAAATGCGGACCTTTCTTGGCCGGCTCCAGGTGCTGCAAGAAGGCCAGGTCAAGGAGGTCCAGCAAAAGCTGGCACAAGCGGGTATCCGGTCGAAGGATTTGGCCGTGGCGGTCATTTTCGGTCGCATGGTCCTGCCGATCCTGTTCGGCGGCACCGCCCTCTTCCTGATCTATTGGGTCGATATGTGGCCCGATCTCACCACCACAAAACGGGCGCTTTATTCGATGATCGCCTTGGTGCTCGGTTACAAGGCACCCGACCTCTTTGTCGACAATATGCGCCAAAAGCGCACCGACAAGATCCGCAAAGGCCTGCCCGACGCGCTCGACCTGCTCGTCATCTGCGCCGAAGCCGGTTTGACCGTCGACTCCGCCTTTTCGCGCGTGTCGAAGGAACTGGGCCGCGCCTATCCCGAACTTGGCGAAGAATTCGCGCTGACGTCGATCGAACTGGGCTTTTTGACCGAGCGTCGTCAGGCGTTCGAGAACTTCTCCTATCGCGTGAATCTGGAATCGGTGAAGGGCGTGGTCACGACCATGATCCAGACCGAAAGATACGGTACCCCGCTCGCCAGCGCGCTGCGCGTGCTATCGGCAGAATTCCGCAACGAACGCATGATGCGCGCCGAGGAAAAGGCCGCGCGTCTGCCCGCGATCATGACGGTGCCGTTGATCCTGTTCATTCTGCCGGTGCTGTTCATCGTCATTCTCGGCCCGGCGGCCTGTTCGTTGAGCGACGCGATGTCCGGCGGCAGCCTCGGCGCCAAATAGCCGGCACCGCCGACGCAAAAATGAAAGAGGGCGGAAGCAATTCCGCCCTCTCTTTTTTGTCAGCCGACGCGCTGTTCGATCGCGCCGAAAATGCTGTGGTGGCGCTCGTCGTCCATCCAGATGCGAACGGTATCGCCCTTTTGCATGAACGGCGTCTTGGGCTCGCCCTGCTGGATCGTTTCGACCGTTCGCACTTCGGCAAGGCAGCAATAACCGAGCCCGCCCGCCGCGATCGGCTTTCCGGGGCCGCCGTCGGCGTCGCGGTTCGACACCGTTCCCGACCCGATGATCGTCCCGGCACCCAGATCGCGCGTTTTTGCCGCATGCGCGATCAGCGCGCCGAAATCGAACGTCATGTCGACGCCCGCGTCGGCGCGCCCGAGCGGCTCGCCGTTGAGGTCGACCGACAATGTGCCGTGCAGCTTCCCGTCTTTCCAGCGATCACCGAGCGCGTCGGGCGTGACAAACACGGGCGACATCGCGCTCGACGGTTTCGACTGGAAAAAGCCGAAGCCTTTGGCGAGTTCCGCCGGGATCAGGCCGCGCAGCGATACATCGTTGGTCAGCCCGACGAGCAGGATCGTCTCGCGCGCCGCGACCGCATCGATCCCCTTCGGCACGTCGCCCGTCACGACGACCACTTCGGCCTCCATATCGCAGCCCCAGGCTGGATCGCCGAGCGGGATCGGGTCGCGCGGGGCCAGGAAGGCATCGCTGCCGCCCTGGTACATCAACGGATCGTGCCAGAAACTGTCGGGCATCTCGGCGCCGCGCGCCTGCCGCACCAGCGCGACATGGTTCACATAGGCGCTGCCGTCGGCCCACTGATAGGCGCGCGGCAATGGCGACGCGGCATCATGTTCGTGAAAGCGGTCCTTCGGAATCGCGTCATGGTTGAGATCCTCGGCCAGCGCCGCGAGGCGCGGGGCGGCATAGGCCCAATTGTCGAGCGCCGCCTGCATCGTCGGGGCGATCTGGCCGGCGTCGGCATACCAGGCGAGGTCGTCCGAGACGACGACCAGGCGTCCGTCGCGGCCCTGTTTGAGCGAAGCTAGTTTCACGAAAACTCCTTTGGCTGACGATGCGGCTGAACCGACATCGCCTCAAAGGAACGAAAATCAGCGCGGCGTCGTGATCGATGCGAAACAGGTAAAGCCGCTCTGCCCTGCCTGCAAGCGCCGGATATATTGAAGATAGGCCTGAGACTGGTTGTAGGTCGTGCCGGGCAGCGTCTGTCCGCGGAACGCCCGCTTCACTTCCTCGCCCGTGAAGGGCCGCGGCGAGCCTGGAAACGCGCCCTTCGTGCCGGGCGGAACCAGCTTGCCCGCGGTATCGATATATTTGCCCGCCCCCGTCGCCCCCGGAATCGGAATCTGGCAATTCATCACCGACACGGCGGTTTGCGCGAACGCGGGTCGGATCGTGAGCGCGGCAGACACGCCGACGGCACCCAACGCCAGCATCCGGCGGCGCGAAGGGATCGTTTCTTCCGTCTCCACGGCGTTTCCGGCGGGAATGTCGCTATTTTCCATGTCGCGCGCATAACCGAATGAAGCGCCAAGGAAAAGCAAAAGACAGGCCTTCCTTTTGCCGTTCCCGCTTTGAGACATTCGCCGATCGAGTGTTAATTACCGTAAACATCCTTGCGCACCATCATCGCTTCGTGCGAGGCGCAGCGACGATGTTCGATCGCCTTTCCAGCCTGGTCATCGCTTTGACGCTGGTCGCCATCGCGGCAATTTTTGCCACGCTGGCAGGGGGCGATCCCTTGTCGATCGCGATCATGGTGATCGCCGGCTTCCTTGCCGCGGCGGTGGTCTACAGCGCCCTTCCCGCCTTGTCCGACGCGAAGAGCACCGGGCCCGCGCCTGTGGCCGCCCCGCCGGTCTCCTTGCTCCGGCACCCCGATTTTGCCCATTGGGTCGATCAGGAAAAGGAGCCCTTGATCGGCGCCGCCGACAATATTGTCACCATCGCCAACGACGCAGCCATCCGGCTGCTCGGCCGGCATATTGTCGGCGCCGATGTCCGCACGGCGATCCGTCATCCAGCCGCGACCGACTGGCTGTCGCAAATTGGCGAGAATGCCCAACTCGACACGATCAACCTGATTGATTTTCCTCGCCCCGGCCAGCGCTGGACGATGCGCATCGCCGCATTGTCGGGCCGCGAACAGATCATCTTCCTGTCCGACCGCTCGGCGATCGACGCCGCGGACCGGATGCGGTCGGACTTCGTCGCCAATGCAAGCCACGAACTGCGCACGCCGCTCGCCGCGATCCTCGGCTATGTCGAAACGCTGCAGGACATGAACGGCGAGACCGATGGGCCGACGCGCCATCGCTTTCTGTCGATCATCGAACGCGAGGCGCGGCGGATGCAACAATTGGTGATCGATCTTCTGTCGATCTCGCGCGTCGAGGCCGACCGCTTTCGCCGCCCCACCACTCCGATCGACCTTGCCGCCATCGTCCAGACGACGATCGCGCAGTTGCGCGATAGCGAGCATCCGCGCGCGAAGGACGTCGTCGCGAAGCTAGGCGACAACCCGCAACCGATGCTCGGCGACGAGGCGCAGTTGGCTCAACTCGCACACAACATCATCTCGAACGCGATGAAATATGGCCATGCCGGCACCCCGGTGACGGTCGAACTGGCGCGCGAAGGCAGCCGCGTGCGGCTGTCCGTAACTGATGAGGGTGATGGCATTGCGCCCGATCACCTGCCCCGCCTGACCGAGCGATTCTATCGCGTCGATGAAGCGCGCAGCCGGTCGGTCGGGGGCACGGGGCTTGGCCTCGCGATCGTCAAACATATCAGCGAGCGCCACCAAGGGCAGCTCGATATCGATAGCGAAGTCGGCAAAGGTACGCGCGTTTCGGTTACGTTCCCGCTTGCCGCGAAGGGCTAAACAGGCGCGGTCCAACGCGCGAATCCCGGCCTATCCTTGACTTTTCATGGTTCAAGGCCCATCTTCGGCAAGCTATCGTCGCCTACGACGGATTTTTTTGCCTGTTTGGCGGACACTTCCATCCTCACGCTACCTGGCGCCATCGGCACGTTGCCGGTGGTAACTCCGATTCCGTGAAAGGAACGACCCCATGCCCACCGGCACCGTAAAATTCTTCAACACCGAAAAAGGTTATGGCTTCATCGCGAACGAAGATGGTTCGGGCGATAATTTCGTCCATATCACCGCCCTCGAACGCGCCGGGATGACGACGCTGAACAAGGATCAGCGCGTTTCCTATGACTTGGAAACCGACCAGCGCGGCAAGACCGCCGCTGTCAACGTCCAGCCGGCCTGATCTTTTGGCCAAAGAGGAACTACTGACCCTCGACGGCCAGATCGATGAGATTCTTCCCGACGGGCGCTTTGGCGTCGTGCTGGAAAATGATCATCGGATCATCGCTTACACGGCCGGCCGGATGCGACGTTTTCGTATCCGGTCGGTTGTCGGCGATGCCGTCCGCGTCGAAATGACGCCGTACGACCTGACCAAAGGCCGCATCGTTTATCGTGATCGCGGCGCCGGTCCGGCCGGTGGCGGCCCTAAAAAGGGCAATCGACGCTGAATACCCAACCAGAACAAAACAATGATTACAGGATATTATGAACTTTAATTTGAATGCTTTTCCTTCCCTCCTTCGGCCCTTTGCCGCAATCGATGCGCCGGCCGAAAAGACAGCCCGGCGATCGCCGACCTTGACGCGACGCGAACTGCGCCGCCTGATCGCCCAAATGGTCGACTAACTCTTCAGCAAACCGACCTTCAACCAAACCAAACCAAGGATTTTCCGCCATGTCGAACACCAGCGATTTCTACCTGATCCAGGCGGACAAATGCGCGACCGACGCGGCGGAAAGCGCGCTGTCGCAGGTTCGCGACCGCAATCTGCGCGCCGAACAGGCTTGGCGGACCATGGCCGAGCGCCTGATCCAGACCGAAGCGACGCGTGCAAGGCAGGTCGCGGCTGCAGCCGCCAAGGCCGAAGCCAACGCTGAAGCGAACGCCGACTGACGGGATTTCCCTTCAGTCGATACGGCCCAGCAATTCCCCAACCTTCCCGAACATCTCATCGATCTGCGCCTTCTCGACGATCAGCGGCGGCGACAGCGCAATGATGTCGCCCGTCGCGCGCACGAGCAGGCCATTGTCGAAACAGGCATGGAACAGTTCCATCGCGCGCGCGGTCGGTGCTCCTGGGCGCGGTTCGAGTTCTATGCCGGCGACAAGACCGATGGTGCGGATGTCGATGACATGGCGCGCACCTTTCAGGCTGTGCGCCGCATCCTCCCAATAGGTGCCAAGTTCCGTGGCGCGGTCGAACAGCCCGTCGCGGGCATAAAGATCGAGCGTCGCCAGGCCCGCGGCGCTCGCGAGCGGATGCCCTGAATAGGTGTAGCCGTGGAACAGCTCGATGCCGCCCGGCACGCTGTCGATCACCGCATCATGGAGTTCGCGCTTGACCGCGACCGCGCCCATCGGCACCGCCGCGTTGGTCAGCCCCTTTGCCATGGTGATAATGTCGGGGGTCACGCCCCATTGCCCCGCCGCCGTCGCGCCGCCGACGCGGCCGAACGCGGTGATGACCTCATCGAATATCAGGATGATACCGTGCCTGTCGCAGATCTCGCGCAGCCGTTGGAGATAGCCGGTCGGCGGTATGAGTACGCCGGTCGACCCCGCCATCGGCTCGACGATCACCGCCGCGATCGTGTCGGCGCCGTGCAGGTCGACCAGGCGCTGCAGGTCGTCGGCTAGCTCGGCGCCATGCTGCGGAAAACCGCGCGTGAAGGCGTTGCGTTCGATGTCGTGCGTGTGGCGGATATGATCGACACCCGGCAGCCCGCCACCGAAAGCGCGCCGGTTGTTGACGAGCCCGCCGACGCTGATCCCACCAAAGCCGGTGCCATGATAACCGCGCTCGCGCCCGATCAACCGCGTGCGCGTCCCCTGACCTTTGGCGCGCTGGATGTTCAGCGCGATTTTGAGCGCCGTATCAACCGACTCGGACCCGCTGTTGGTAAAAAATATCCGGTCGAGACCCTCGGGCATCAGCGCCGCGATCCGCTGCGCCAGCTCGAACGGCAGTGGGTGCCCCAACTGAAACGTCGGCGCGAAATCGAGCGTTGCGGCCGCCTTCGCGATCGCTTCGGTGATTTCGGGACGGCAATGGCCCGCATTGCTGCACCACAGCCCCGATGTGCCGTCGAGAATCTGCCGCCCGTCGCCGGACTGGTAATGCATGCCGCTTGCCGAGACGAGCTGGCGCGGGTTCGCCTTGAACGCGCGATTGGCGGTAAAGGGCATCCAGAAGGACGCCAGCGGATCATTCTCACCCTTCACGGCCCACTCTCCCAGCCAGTCGAACGCGTGCATAGTGGCCGCGCCCCGCGATGCTGGCAATGTCGAAAATGGCCGATAACGGCCCCTCTGGCGCTTCGCTCCGACTCAGGATAGGCTGTCTGTGCACAAACGGGCCGGCTCCTCGGCCCAATCGGGGGCTCATGTCAGTCAATCTGGAACAATGGATCAGCGACCATAAAATCGACGAAGTCGAATGTATCGTCCCCGACATAAACGGGGTTCAGCGCGGCAAGGTCCTGCCGGCCAAGAAGTTCCTCTCCTCGGTGAAGGACAAGTCGCTGCGCATTCCCGGCAGCGTGTTCATCTGCACGATCGACGGTCATTATCCCGAGGATATCGACGACATCTGGGACAAGGATCCCGACAAGATTTTGATCGCCGATCCCGACACGATCTGCGTTGCGCCCGGCTTCACCTCGCCGACCGCCTTCGTGATCGCCGACGCCTATAATGGCGACGGCAGCGAGGTCGACATTGCGCCGCGCACGATCCTGAAAAAGGTGTTGAACCTCTACGCCGAAAAAGGCTGGAAACCGATTATCGCGCCCGAGGTCGAGTTCTATCTCGTGTCGCAGAATGCCGACCCCGATTTCCCGCTGACCCCGCCCGTCGGCCAGTCGGGGCGCAGCGAAACCGCGAGCCAGCCCTATGGGCTGGAGGCGATGAACGAATATGAGGATATCATCGATCATATCTATGACGATTGCGAGCTGATGGGGCTCGATATCGACACGATGATCCATGAAATGGGCGCCGCGCAGCTCGAAGTGAACTTCGAGCATGGCGATCCGCTGCGCCTCGCCGACGAAGTGTTCCTGTTCAAGCGCGTCGTGCGCAATGTCGCCAAACAGCACAGTGTCTATGCGACCTTCATGGCGAACCCGATGGCGGGCCAACCGGGCAGCGCGATGCATATCCACCAGTCGGTCGTCGATGCGGCGACGGGCAAGAACCTGTTTTCGACCGCAAACGGGCGCGATAGCGCGATGTTCCGCAGCTATATCGCCGGCCTCGTCCGCTACATGCCGCAAATCTCGCCCTTGTGGGCGCCCAACGTCAACAGCTTCCGCCGCATGCGTCCCGACAGCGCCGCGCCGATCAACGTCCAGTGGGGCGAAGACAATCGCTCGTGCGGCTTTCGCGTACCGATTTCCGACAAGAATAACCGCCGCGTCGAAAACCGCCTGCCCGGCGCTGACAGCAACCCCTATCTCGCCATCGCCGCCTCGCTGATCTGCGGCTATATCGGGATGGTCGACCGCATGGTGCCTGCCAAGCCGATCACCGGCAGCGCGTACAACCGCGCGCGTACCCTGCCGCGCACATTGGAAGCCGCGCTTGATCGTTTCAGCTCGTGCAAGAAGGTTCGAAACCTGCTCGGCGACGATTTCTTCGAAATCTTCTTTGCCGTGAAGGATTATGAGCTGTTCAACTACCAATCGGTCGTATCGAGCTGGGAACGCGAACATCTGTTGATGCGGGTCTGACCCGCAGCACGGCCATGACCGACCCGCTTGCCAACAGCTATTATGCCGCGACTGCGCATCCGTGGCGGTCCTCGTATGAAATGGGCGACGATCTGTCGTTCGACGTTGCTGTGATCGGTGGCGGTTTCACGGGATTATCTGCGGCGCTGGCCTGCGCCGAGCGCGGCTTTTCGGTGATTCTGATCGAACGCGAACATATCGGATTCGGCGCGTCGGGCCGCAACGGCGGACAGCTCATCCCCGGTCTGCGCTGGTCGGCCTCCGAACTGGAGACGGAATTCGGCCGCGGCCGCGCGGATGCGCTGTTCGACCTGTGCTGGCGCGCGAACCCGGTGAGAACCCGCATCGAAAAGCATGGCATCGATTGCGACCTCAAGACCGGTCACCTCGAGGCGGCATGGACGCCCAAGGACTTCGACGCGATGAAACGCGAGGCCGAGTTTCTGGCGACGCGTTTCGCTTATCAGAGCGACGTCGTCGCAAAGAGCGACATGGGCGCGCATATCGCAAGCCCGCTCTACCACGGCGGCATCCACGATCCGCAGGGCGGGCATTTCCACCCGCTGAACTATGCGATCGGCCTAGCGAGTGCTGCCGAAGCCGCTGGCGTCTGCATCTGGGAAGCCGAACGCGCCTACGAAATCACCGACGCGCCCAAGGGCCTCGGTATAATGACCGACCGCGCGCATATCGCCGCGCGCTATGTCATCGACGCGACTGACAGCTGGATCGGTCAGGTCGAACCCGACCTCGGCCGCTACACCGTGCCGATCATGAACTATAATATCGCGACCGCACCGCTCGTGAATGCCGATGCGCTACTGCCCAGCGACGCCGCGGTTGCCGACAGCCGGTTCGTGCTCAACTATTTCCGCCTCTCGGCCGACAAACGCCTTATCTTTGGCGGGGGCGAGCGCTATTCGCAGACCCCGCCGCGCGACATTGCGGCGTTCGTGCGGCCTTTCATGGCGCAGGTTTTCCCACAGATCGCCGATGCGAAGATCGATTTTGGATGGGGCGGCGCGGTCGCGGTGACGTTGAACCGGCTGCCGCATATCGGACGGCGCGGGAATGTCTTTTACGCGCATGGCTTCTCGGGCCACGGCGCGTTGGTCACGACACTCGCGGGCGAACTGATCGCCGAAGCGATGGCGGGAACCGCCGAACGCTTCGATGTCCTCGCAAACCTGCCGTCCAAACCATTTCCCGGCGGCAAATGGCTCCGCCAGCCGCTCGCGACGCTCGGGCTGCTCTATTATGCGATGAAGGACAAGCTCGGGTGATCTCGGCCGCCGCTATCACCCGCGTCGCCGAGCGCGAAGCCGACCGCTTCCGCTACGTTAATCCACGCGCTTTTGCACATCACGCGGCCGCGAAAGGCTGGTTCCAGTCGGTCCCGTTCCACTGGATGCGCGACTGGCCCAGCCCGGTTCCGATCGTGGCGGCATCGGCGAAGGACGCAACGCTGGCCAGTATCGATGGCCAGACCTACGATGACTTCTGCCTCGGGGACACCGCGAGCCTGTTCGGCCATTCGCCGCCCGCCCTCGCCGCGGCGCTGGCCAAGCAGGCCAGCGAAGGCCTGAGCTACATGCTCCCGACCGAACGCGGTGCCGAGCTGTCGCAGCGTCTCGCGGCAATGTTCGCCTTACCGCAATGGCAGGTCACGACGACCGCCAGCGAAGCCAATCGCGCGGTGGTCCGCTGGTGTCGCGGGATCAGCGGGCGCAACAAAATTCTCACCTTCAACGGCGCCTATCACGGCGCGGTCGACGACGCTTTCGTCGATCTGAAGGGCGGCGTACCGACGATGCGCGCCAGCCTGGTGGGCCAGGTCCACGACCTGCGCGGCACCACCGCGGTGATCGAGTTCAACGACGAAGCCGCACTCGCAAACGCCCTGCGTGGCGGCGATATCGCCTGCGTACTCGCCGAGCCGGTGATGACCAATGTCGGTATGGTCCGCGATGCGCCTGGCTTCCTCCAGACGCTGCGGAGGCTCTGCACCGAGACTGGCACCCTGCTCGTCTTCGACGAGACGCACACGATTTCGTCGGGCTATGGCGGGCACGGCGTCACACACGGCCTCGCGCCCGACCTGATGGTCGTCGGCAAGTCGATCGGTGGCGGCGTACCTTGCGCGATCTATGGTTTTAGCGCCGACGTTGCCGAACGCATGGCCGATCTCTACACGTCGCGTCCCCCGGGTCACAGCGGCATCGGGACGACGCTGTCGGCCAACGCGCTCGCGATCACCGCAATGGACGCGATGCTCATCGAGGTCATCACGCCCGCCGCCTATGATCTGATGCTGCGCGGCTCCGCACGCCTCGTCACCGGGCTCGAACAGGAAATCGCCACCGCCAACCTTGACTGGCATGTCACGCAGGTCGGCGCCCGCGTCGAATTTCTCACCTGCCCTACCCCGCCCCTGAGCGGCGGCGAGGCAAAGGCGGCGATGCATCCCGAACTCGAAGCCGCGATCCATCTGTTCCTCGCGAACCGCGGGATTTTGCTGGCGCCGTTTCACAATATGATGTTGGTGAGCCCGGTCACCGGCGATGATCAGATCGACCGGCTGGTCGGCGCCTTTGCCGACTGCGTGCGGGCATTGAAGGAGTAGAGGGGCGATGTCGAAGTCATCGGGCGTGATCGCGCCGCGTTCGGAGGCCGAAGCCTTTTTCAAAGCCAACCCAGACGTCGATTCGATCGAGATGATCTACACCGACTTCGGCGGCGTCCCGCGCGGCAAGCGGCTGCGGCAGCATGAGGTGATGGCGGTTTACGAAAGCGGCCGCATGTTCCCGGGTTCGATCACCGTCGTCGACATCACCGGGCAGGACACGGTCGAAACCGGTCTCGTCTGGGAGGATGGCGACGCCGACCGCTCGATGAAACCGATCCCCGGCACGCTCGTTCGCACCCCGTGGGGCGGCGAGACTGCCGCGCAGTTTCTCGTCGATTTCTACGAGCTCGACGGCACCCCGCACGACCTCGACCCGCGGCATGTGCTTGGCGGCGTGATCGACCGCTTCACCGCCGACGGACTGACCCCGGTGCTCGCGGTCGAGCTCGAATTTTACCTCGTCGATCCGCGCCGCGCCCGCGATGGCCGCGTGCGCCCTGCCCGCCCCGACTACAGCCGTGACACGTCGCGCAATGTCGAAGTCTATGGCCTGCGCGAACTCGACGATTTCCGCCCCTTCTTCGATGCCCTCTACGCCGCGACCGACGTACAGGACCTGCCGCTCGAAAGCGCGATTTCCGAATTCGCTCCCGGCCAGTTCGAACTCACCCTTCGCCACAAACCCGACGCACTCCGTGCCTGCGACGATGCAATCATGTACAAGCGCCTCGTCAAGGCGATCGCGCAGCAGCAGGGGCTCGAGGCGACTTTCATGGCCAAACCCTTCGCCGATCAAGCGGGTAGCGGCATGCACATCCATGTCTCGGTCAATGACGGCAGCGACACCAACATCTTCGCGAGCGACGATCCCGAAGGCACGCCCGCGCTCCGCCACGCGATCGGCGGCATGATCGGAACCGTCGGCGACGGGTTCGCGCTCTTCGCACCACATGCGAACAGCTATCGCCGCTTCAAGGCGAACAGCTATGCCCCTGTCGCGCCGACCTGGGGCGTCAACAACCGCACCGTATCCTTCCGCATTCCCGCCGGCCCGCCGCCGAGCCGCCATGTCGAACATCGCGCGTGCGGCGCCGACGCCAACCCCTATCTCGCGGTCGCCGCGGTCCTTGCTGGTATGCATCATGGCATGACGAACAAGGTCGATCCGGGCGCCGCGGTGGTCGGCAACGGCTATGACCGCGACAACAGCGGCGACGACAAGCCGCCGTCGAACTGGTTCGCCGCGGTCGATCGCTTTCATGGCTCCAAGCTGATGCGCGATTACCTTGGCGAGCGCTTCGTCGATATGTTCAGCATCGTGAAGCGCGTCGAACAGGACCGTTATTTTGGCGTCGTCCCCACGCTCGATTATGATTGGTATCTGCGCAACGCCTGACGATGCTTGGAACAAAGTTTCAAAGATTCTTGGTGCAGCGCAAAATAACCTCTTTCCAAGCCGACTTTAATGAGTCAGCTTGGCGTCACAAACAGGGAGGCTGCATATGGATCCGATTGAACTGATCAAGCAAACCCGGGGGCGCCGTTCGCTGCTGCAAGCGATGGGGGTCGCAGCAATCGGGATCAGCTTCGGCGGGCTCGCGGCGTGCAGCAAGGAGGGCGGCAAGAAGCTCGCCAATGGCGAGGAAGCCAAGCTCAACTTCTATAACTGGGACACTTATATCGGCGAGAATACGCTCGACAATTTCAAGGAATCGACGGGCGTCGACGTCACCATGGACCTGTTCGACAGCAACGATGTGCTGTTCGCGAAATTCAAGGCGGGCAATCCCGGTTACGACGTGATCGTGCCGTCGAATGACTTTGTCGAACGGATGAGCAAGGCGGACATGCTGCTCCCGCTCGACCACGCGCTGATCCCGAACAAGAAAAATATCGATCCGGCGTACATCAACGTCGAATATGACCTGCAGCGCAAATTTTCGATGCCCTACACTTGGCTCGCGCTCGGCATCGGCTATCGCAAGTCGAAGGTGTCTGCGACGCCCGACAGCTGGAAAATCCTGTTCGACAGCCCCGAATATGCGGGCCGCATCGCCTGGCTGTCGGAGGCCGGAGACATGTTCCGCCTTTACGGCAAATATCTCGGCAAATCGGTCAACGCGCTGACCCCCGCGGACATTGCGACGATCGAAAAGATGATGATCAAGCAAAAGCCCAATGTGAAAAAATTCCACGAGGATGACGGGCAGGATCTGTTGCTCAAGGGCGATGTCGACGTCGTGCTCGAATATAATGGCGATATCGCGCAGGCGATGACCGAAGACAAGGACATCGACTTTGTCGTGCCCAAGGAAGGCAGCCAGCTCAATTCGGACAATCTGTGTATCCCCAAGGGCGCGCCGCACCCGAAGAACGCCCACGCCTTCATCAACTATATCCTCGACGCCAACGTCGATAAGGAAATCACGGAGACGATCCTGTATCCTACGCCAAATGCGGCAGCGAAGGCACTGATGCCCGACAGCTACAAGAACAACCCGGTCATCTTCCCGCCCGCCGACGTTTTGGCAAAATGCGAATATGCGCGCTTCAATGCCGAGTTGCAGCCGCTTTACGAAGAAGCCTTCACCAGGGTCCGGGCAGCCTAGAAATCTGAAGGGGGCATCGGGGGGTGGCCGAACAGGACTGGAAAACGAACAAGAGGGTTTTTGCAGCGGTGTCGCTGCCCACGCTCTTCTGGGTCATCGTCTTCTTCCTGGTGCCCATGGCGATCGTCTGGCTCTACAGCTTTGGCGAGAATAAGGGTCTGACCGAAATCGAATTTTCGGGCACGCTCGACAATTACAAGCGCGCGACCGAGTGGCTGTACCTGACCATTTTCGGCAAGAGTTTCGCGGTCGCTGCGCTCGTCACCCTCATCTGCCTGATCATCGGTTTCCCGGTCGCCATGGCGATCACTTTCGCCAGCGAGAAATGGCGGCCGTGGCTACTGCTCGGTATCATGCTGCCCTTCTGGACGAACCTCCTCATCCGCACCTACGCACTGATGATGCTGCTCGGCACACAGGGCTTTGCGAACAAGGGGCTCGGCGCTTTGTGGGAAGGGACGAGCTGGATCAAGACCCTCGTCGGACTGCAGCCGCTCCCAACATGGGAGCCGGTGCAGCTGCTCTTCAACAATTTCGCGGTCGTCTTCGGGCTCGTCTATGTCCACCTGCCCTTCATGGTCCTGCCGCTCTACGCCGCGCTCGACCGGCTCGACCGCAGCCTGATCGAGGCGAGCCTCGACCTTGGCGCCGGGCATTTTCGCACGATCATGCGGATCGTCGTGCCGCTCGCCGCACCGGGGATCATTGCCGGGGTGATGATCACCTTGATCCCCGCATTGGGTGCCTATCTGACTCCCGATTTGATGGGCGGGACCGACAGCCAGATGATCGCCAACGTCATCGAGCGTCAGTTCAAGAAGGCCAATGACTGGCCCTTCGGCGCCGCCCTCTCCTTCCTGCTCATATACGCAATGTTCGCGCTGATCGCGATCCAGTCGATGCGCAAAAAAGTACCGGAGGTCCGCTGATGGCCCTCTTCGCCCGCACCCCGCGCGCGCCGCTCGAGTATAGCCGCACCCTCTGGATGCGGCTCTGGGTCGGCGCGGTGATGGTCTTCCTGTACGCGCCGCTCGTCGTGCTGATCATCTTCAGCTTCAACGACAGCAAGCGCAACGTCGTGTGGCGCGGCTTTACGACCAAATATTATGAAAAGGCGATGGGCAATGATCAGTTGGTCGAAGCGCTGCTCAACTCGCTGACGATCGCGGCGCTCGCCACAGTGGCCAGCCTCGTCATCGGCACGTTCGCGGCGGTGATGCTCTGGCGCTTCCGCTTTCCACTGAAGGGTGCGATCGACGGCACGATCTCGCTGCCGATCATCGTCCCCGAAATCTGCCTCGGCGTCGCTTTCCTGATGTTCTTCGCCGCGGTCGACTGGCCGACCGACCTGATCTGGCCGTTCAATCTTGGTGCGATCACCATCGCCCACATCACCTTCTGTTTCCCCTTCGTGACGATGGTCGTGCGCTCGCGCCTCGCGACCTTCAACCGCGAGCAGGAGGAGGCCGCCAAGGATCTCGGCGCAAGCGAGTGGGCGGTGTTCCGCGACGTGCTGATCCCGCACATCAAACCCGCGCTGGTTGCCGGCTCCCTGCTGTCCTTCACGCTCAGCCTCGACGATTTCGTCATTACCTATTTCACCAGCGGCCCCGACACGATCACCTTCCCGGTGAAGGTTTATTCGATGGTTCGCTTCTCGGTAACGCCCGAAGTAAACGCCGCCTCGACCCTGCTCATCATCCTTACCGTTGCCCTGACCTTCGTCGCGCTCAAACTTCAGGGCGTGAAGGCCATTGCGGAGACGCATTGATGCATCTCCCACTCTCAGTTCTCTCCCCTTCCCCGTTCGCATCGAGCGAAGTCGAGGTGCCCATCGTCCGTGCGCTGCCTCACGGTGTCTCGACTTCGCTCGACACGAACGGAACCAGGATTTTCCAATGACCGAACCTGCCAAGCCAATCATCCAGATCCAGAATGTCTCGAAACGCTTTGGCAAGGTGACCGCGGTCGACAATGTCAGCCTCGACATTCTCGCGGGCGAATTTTTCGTGCTGCTCGGCCCCTCGGGCTGCGGCAAGACCACTTTGCTCCGCATGATCGCAGGGTTCGAATTGCCTACCGAGGGCAGGATCTTGATCGACGGGCAGGATGTCACTGGCGTCCCGCCGAACAAGCGCCCGGTGAACATGGTGTTCCAGAGCTACGCCGTTTTCCCGCACATGAGCGTCGCCGAAAATGTCGCCTATGGGCTCAAGATCGCTGGCGTGAAGGGCGGCGAGGTCAAGGACCGCGTCGCCGAAGCGCTCGAACTGGTCAAGCTCGGCGGGTTCGAGACGCGCATGCCCGACCAGATGTCTGGCGGCCAGCGCCAGCGCGTCGCGCTCGCGCGCAGTCTTGTGATGCGGCCAAAAGTGCTGCTGCTCGACGAACCGCTCTCGGCGCTCGATGCCAAGCTCCGTGCACAGATGCAGTTCGAGCTTTCGGATCTTCAGGAAAAGGTCGGCATCACCTTTGTCACCGTCACCCATGATCAGGACGAAGCGCTGTCGATGGCGTGCCGCATCGGCGTGATCAACAAGGGCGAGGTCGCGCAGCTCGCGACGCCATCGGACCTCTACGAATATCCAGCCAACCGCTTCGTCGCCGATTTCGTCGGCTCGGTGAACATCTTCGAAGGCAAGCTGACACTCGACGACCCCGACAAGGCGGCGGTCGATTGCCCGGGGCTCGGCAAGGTCTATCTGAACCACGGCGTCACCGGTCCCCACGGCGCCGACGTGTGGATCGCGCTGCGCCCCGAGAAGATCTATCTTCACGTCCCCGGCGAGGGCAAGGCGGTCAAGGCGGCGGCGCAGGACGCGCCCGACGGCTATAATTTCGCGCGCGGCAAGATCAAAGGGATGAGCTATCTCGGCGACATCACTTTGTTCGAGATCGAGTTGGAATCGGGCGCATGCCTCCGCGTATCGCGCCCGAACCTGTCGCGACATGACCAGGAAGATTTCACCTGGGGCGACAAGGTGAGCATGCACTGGCGCGCGGATAGCCCGGTGGTGCTGCTGGGCTGACGCGCAGGAAAGCGCTTTCCTACATTCCAGCCGTGTGAGAGCCTTGCGCTTCGGCTCTTTCTACATGTTCAAATGCAGACCGCTTCGTCAGCTGACGCCGGCAGCCCTTAAAGCGACAAAGGAGACACGTTCGACACGCGCGTGCGAGTCCTTTGTCTCCTTAAGCTCGACGCAAGAAGCCGCTAAAGCCACAAAGGACACAAATTCGATGCCCGGATGCGAGGCTTCTGTGGCTTTAAGTCCCCATTTTCGTCACCCCGGACTTGATCCGGGGTCCATGACTTCGGCGCCGCAGTGGATCCCGGATCAAGTCCGGGATGACGAATTAATGCGCCGCCTTCTTGCCCGGAATGAGATGCAACACGCCGACGATCAACCCGCCAAGCAACAGCCCAAAGATGCCGTCGCCCGTCGCCTTGATCAGCCACGTCCACAGCCCTTCGAGCGGAAGTCCGCCCGCGATTGAGTGCGCTAGTGATTCCAGCGCTTCGGCAATGCCGCCGATGTGATATTCATGGAGCCCGTGGAGCACGATCTGGCCGCCGACCCACAGCATCGCCGCGGTGCCGATCAGCGCGAGCGCCGCCAACAGCTTCGGCATGAAAGCGACAAGCCCGCGCCCGATTGCTTTGCGCGCACTATTGCCTTCCTTCGCCATGTGCAGGCCGATATCGTCCATCTTCACGATCAGCCCCACGACACCATAGACCGCGATGGTGATCGCGACCGCGACCACCGCAAGCGTCGCCGCGCGCATCGCGAAATGCTCGTCGAGCACCTCGTTGAGCGCGATAACCATGATCTCGGCCGACAGGATGAAATCGGTACGCACCGCGCCCTTCACCATCAATTCTTCATGGTCCTTGTCGACGACGATCGCCGCGTCTTCGGCGAGGCTCGTCTTGTCCTTCTGCAACGAGTGCAGCACCTTTTCGGCGCCTTCGAAACAGAGATAGGCCCCGCCGACCATCAACAACGGCGTGATCGCCCATTGTGCAACCGCCGACAGGAGCAACAACACCGGCACGATAAAGACCAGCTTATTGCGCAAAGACCCCTTGGTGATCCGCCAGATGATCGGCAGCTCGCGGTCGGGGGTGAAGCCGGTGACGTAGCGCGGCGTCACCGCGGTATCGTCGACCACCACCCCCGCCGCCTTGACCCCGGCCTTCGATGCGGCGGCGCCAATATCGTCGATGCTCGCTGCGGCGACCTTAGCGATCGTCGCAATATCGTCGAGCAGGGCAAAAAGGCCGGAGGGCATAGGGGTTTGGTCTTTCCTGTTTAAAGGGCGCGAAGTTTCGGCATCACCTCATCGAGCGATTTGCGGATGATGGCAACCATCTCGTCGATCTGCTCGGTGGTGATGATCAGCGGCGGGCACATGACCAGGCTGTCGCGGATGCCGCGCACCATCAGCCCGTTCGCGATGCAGGCGTCACGCGCCATCGGCCCCGCGGTCCCCTCGGCGCCGCCGAAACGCGCACGGCTTTCCTTGTCCGCGACGATCTCGACCGCACCGAGCAGACCGATCGAGCGCGCTTCGCCGACGAGCGGATGATCGTTCAACGTCGCAAGCGCTTTCGCGAGATGCGGCCCGGTGACGCTCCCGGTGCGCTCGACGAGCCCTTCGCGCTCGATGATCTCGATATTCTTGAGCGCGACCGCGGCGGCAACCGGATGGCCCGAATAGGTGAACCCATGGACGAAATCGCCGCCCGTCTTCAGAACCTCGACGACATGCGCCGCGACCGCGGTCGCCGAGATCGGCAGGTAACCCGACGACAGCCCCTTCGCCATCGGCATCAGGTCGGGCGTGAAGCCCATCGTTTCGTGGCCCCACATCTTGCCGGTGCGCCCGAAACCGCAGATCACTTCGTCGGCAACGACGAGCAGGCCATATTTGCGCGCGACCGCCTCGACCTTCGGCCAATATCCCTTGGGCGGGATGATGACGCCGCCGGCGCCTTGCACCGGCTCGCCGATAAAGGCAGCGCAATTTTCAGGGCCAACCTCGAGAATCTTGTCCTCGATCGCCGCCACGCAGGCATCGCAGAATTCCTCCTCGCTCATCCCCTGCCCTTCATTATAGGCATAGGGCTGGCGGACATGCTCGACGCCGGGGATCGGCAAATCGCCTTGCGCGTGCATCGCCTTCATCCCGCCCAGCGACACGCCCGCGACAGTCGAGCCATGATAGGCATTCCAGCGGCTGATGAAGACCGTGCGCTTCGGCTCGCCCTTCAGCTTCCAATAATGGCGCACCATGCGGAACACCGTGTCGTTCGCCTCGCTGCCCGAGGCGTTGAAAAAAATGTGCGGCAGGCGGTTGCCGGTCAGGCTCGCGATCTTGGCCGCGAGCGTCACCGTCGGCGGCGTCGCGGTCTTGAAGAAGGTGTTGTAAAAAGGCAGTTCGCGCATCTGCGCCGCCGCCGCCTCGACCAGTTCTTCGCGGCCATAGCCGACATTGACGCACCACAGGCCCGCCATGCCGTCGAGGATGCGGTGGCCGTCGCCATCATGGATATAGCACCCTTCGGCATGGGTGATGATGCGGCTGCCGCCGAGCGCTTCGATCTCGGCCCAGTCGGCCTGCGCGGGCAAATGATGCGCGACGTCGAGGCGGCGCAGTTCGGTGATGTCGTGATTGCGAGGCATGAAAAAACTCCTGATTGTCTGGAAACCGAATGAACCGGGTCCGGAACATCAGGGCGAAAAGCTGATCCGCGCGAGATAGCGGTCATAACGGGCGACGCGGCGGTTCATAGCTTGCCTCTTAACGCGCGTCCGAGGAGGTGGAAATAGGTCTGGCTGTCGGCATCGCCGTCGGTGGCCCATTCGGGGTGCCACTGAACCGCGAGCAGCGGCGCGCCGTTCGGCCGCGCGCTAAACGCCTCGACCAGCCCGTCGGGCGCGCGCGCTTCGACCTTCAATCCCTCGGCCAGCGTTCCGACGCCCTGATAATGGACCGAATTCACGTCGAGCGAGGGCTTGCCATAAGCCGAGGCAAGCAAGCCGCCGCCGACCAGTTCGACAGGGTGATGATGATCGAACATGCCATCGAAGCTGGCACCGTCTGGGGCGTGATGGAGGAGCAGTTCGTCGCTCGCCGACGTGTCGCGCCGCAGCGTCCCGCCCAATGCGACATTGATTTCCTGAAAACCGCGACAGATGCCGAAAAGCGGCCGCTGCGCCGCGATCACCGCCTCGACCAGTTCGGTCATCATCCGGTCGCGGTCGGGATCGAAAGGCCCCTCGCCGTCCCCCGGGTCATCGTAAAGCGCGGGCGCCACATTCGACGGCGTCCCGGTCAGCAGCACGCCGTCGAGCCGCCCCACGACTTCGGCAGCCCGCATATGGTCGGGCAAGGATGGAATGATCAGCGCAGCGCAATCGGCATGCCGCATCGCCGCAGTCGCATAGCGATTCATCACCGCCTGCGCGAGTTGCGTGCCGACCATGCGGTTGCACGCGATAATGCCGAGGACGGGGCGCAAAGACATGCCCCTTGCTGCCGTTTTTAGCGTGACGGCGCCAGCGGAATCTTAGGCATATTGCCGCGCGAACGCCGCCGCCGCACCGAACAGCCCTGGCTGTGGGTGGGTGATGAGCTTGACCGGCAAGGCCGACATAAAGCCCTCAAAGCGCCCCTTTTCGATAAAACGTTCGGGAAAGCCCGAGCGCACGAGGCTGTCGCGGATGCGCAGCCCAAGGCCGCCCGCAATGACGACGCCGATCGCCCCCTGCGCCAGCGCCAGGTCGCCCGCGACGCTGCCCAGCGACAGGCAGAAACGATCGACCGCCGCCGCGGCGAGGCTGTCGCCTCCTTCCAGAGCCTTAGTCCAGATCGCCTTGTCGTCGAGCCGCGGGATCGCGCGTCCTTCGAGCGCCGCCAGCGTCTCATAAATGTCGACGATGCCCGGCCCCGAGACAATCCGCTCGATCGACACGCGCCGGTGCCGCTTGCGCAGCCGCGCGAGGATCGCATCCTCGATGCTGTCGAGCGGTGCGAAATCTATATGGCCGCCCTCGGTCGCCTGCACCCGATAATTGTCGTCATCGCGCCAGATATGCGCGACGCCGAGGCCGGTTCCGGGCCCGATGATCGTGATCGTACCCGTCGCGGGCAGCGGCTCGTCGGGGCCGGTCAGCCGTTCGAAATAGCTTTCATCAGCCTGTGCCACCGCATGACCGACGGCCTCAAAATCATTGACGAGCACATAACGGTCGACGTTCATCTTTTCGTTGATCAACGCAGGGCGGATGATCCACGGATTGTTGGTGAAACGGATGATCTCGCCGCGTGTCGGCCCTGCGATGGCAATCGCGACGCCGCGCGGCAGCGTGCCGCCCTGCTGGCGCTCGAAATCCTGCCACGCGGTCTGGAAGCTCGCATGGTCCTTGGTGTGCAGCGTCGTCGCCTCACCGAGCGACAGGACGCGGCCGCCTTCGATCTCGGCAATCGCAAAGCGCGCATGCGTGCCGCCGATGTCCACCGTGACGATCCGTTCGCTCATGACTCTCCCTTGCCGGTCCCAACAACGGCCGGTGCCGCATAACCGAATGTCGCATGCTCCGGGGCGATGCAACAAGGCATAGCTATGCGCCGCCCCTTGCGCTTCCGCGCAATCAAGTCTAGTTGCGAGCCATTCGCAATAAAGGAGCTGCCGCGATGTCCGATATCCCGACCGTCCCGACCCACGACTGGAACGGCGACAGCGGCGACCGCTGGGCCGCCAATCTCGCGCGGCTGGACTTAATGCTCGAGGATTTCGGCAATGCGGCGATCCGCGCAGCCCACGGGCAGCCTGGCGAGCATATCCTCGATATCGGTTGCGGATCAGGCACGTCGACCTTCCCGCTTGCCGAACAGGTCCGACCCGGCGGGCATGTCCTCGGCGTCGACATATCGGGCCAACTCGTCGAGATTGCCCGCGCTGCCGCACCTGCTGGCGTACCGGCTGAATTCCGCTGTGCCGATGCCGCAACCGCTCCGCTTCCTGCGGGGAGCTTCGACCTCCTCTTCTCGCGCTTTGGCGTGATGTTCTTTGACGATCCGGTCGCGGCCTTCACGCATATGCGGCACGCCCTCAAACCCGGCGGACGGCTCGCCTTCGTCTGCTGGCGCGGCGCGCAAGAGAATGACTGGGTCCGCCTACCGATGGCCGCGATCCGCGATATCGTCGAGCCCGTTCCCGCCGACCCGACCGCCCCCGGACCCTTCGCCTTTGGTGACCGGCACCGATTGGCCGATATTCTCGCCGCGGCTGGCTTCACGGCGATCGATATTGCGCCGTTCGACACCATCATTTCCTATGGTCGCGGCGCCACGCGCGAGGCAGCCATCGACGACGCGCTCGATATGGCGTTCCAGGTCGGTCCGCTGGCGCGCGCGCTGGCCGATCAGCCCGACGATTTCCGCGAGAAGGCGGCCGTTGCCGTCCGCGCCGCCTTTGCGAAGCAGCCTGGAGAGACATCGGTGCTGATCGACGGCGCGGCCTGGATTGTCACCGCGCGCAACTAATCCCGCTCGGCGAGCTTCTGGGCACGGATGTCCTTTTTCAGCACCTTGCCGACCTTCGATCGTGGCAAATCATCCCAAATTTCGAGCTCCTTCGGCGCCTTGACGCTGCCGATCGCGGCCTTCACGGCGGCGATCAGGTCGTCGGGCTCAGCGCTATGCCCCGCGCGGAGCTGGACGACCGCACATACGCGCTCGCCCCATTTGTCGTCGGGTAGACCGAACACCGCGCCGTCCTGCACCGCGGGCTGCGCCAGCAACGCCTGTTCGACCTCGGTCGAGTAGACGTTGAAGCCGCCGGTGATGATCATGTCCTTGGCGCGGTCGACGATGAACAGGAAATTGTCGGCGTCGAGATAGCCGATGTCGCCGGTGCGGTGCCATCCGTCGACGGTGGCTTCGGCGGTGGCTGCGGGGTTCTTGTAATAGCCGTCCATGACGAGCGATCCCTTGACGACAATCTCACCGCGTTCGCCTTGCGGCACGATTTCATTCTCGGCGTCGAGGATCGCGACCTGTACCAGCGGACCGGGCCTGCCCGCCGACGACAGGCGTTCCCGCGCGATCGACCCGTCGGGATGGAAATGATCCTTCGGCGCCATCATCGAAATCATCATCGGCGCCTCGGTCTGCCCGAACAATTGCGCCATCACCGGCCCGAGCTTACCGATCGCTTCCTCCAGCCGCGCCGCCGAAATCGGTGCGGCCCCATACCAGAAACATTGGAGCGACGAGAGATCGGTCGCGGGCAGCGCGGGATGATCGAGCAGCATATAGATCAACGTCGGCGGCAGGAAGCTGTGCGTCGCCTTGTGCCGCGACGCCAGCGTCAGGAATTCGCCGATGTCGGGATAAGGCATGATCACGATCTCGCCGCCATGCGCCATGATCGGGAACGCCAGCACCCCTGCCGCATGGGTAAGCGGCGCCATCGCGAGATAGACCGGCCGCCCCCCGAACGGATAACCCATCAGTGTCAGCGCGGTCATCGCCTCAAGGTTGCGGCCCGTCAGCATCACGCCCTTGGGATGCCCCGTCGTCCCGCCGGTGCCGGGCAGCATCGCCAGGTCGCTGACGGGCGTCGCCGTGAACGGGACTTCGGCGACACCCGCCAGCCACGCGTCCAGCGACGGCGCGAAGGGCTGTTCGGCATCGAGGCAGACGAGCAATTCCAGCTTGGGCAGATCTTTTCGCAATGCATCGACAAGGTCGACGAATTTCGAATGGAAAAAGAGCGCGGCGCAGTCGAAATTGTCGAGGACGAAGGCATTCTCGGCGGCCTCGTTGCGCGGATTGATCGGGCACCACACCGCCGCAGCGCGCGAAATGGCAAAGACGCAGGCGAAGGCGATCGGATCGTTGCCCGACAGGATTGCGACATGCTTGCCCGGTGTGATACCCGCGCCGTTCAGCCCGCGCGCGACGCGATGGGTCAACGCTTGCACCTCGGCGTAGGACAAGCTCTTGCCGTCCATCGTCAGGCACGGCGCTTCTGGCCCCAGCGACGCCCCCTTGTCGAGCCAGTCGACCAGCCGCATCAGTCGTCGACCGTGACGATCGGTTTCAGCGCCAGCCCGAACTGGCGCAGCACGCCGAGGATCTCATGGTGCCCGAACGCCTGGCATGCCGACGCGAAACCGACGCGGCGCGGTGGTTGCTGAAGCAGGTTCATCGCGGCCCATGCCTGCATCAGCCCGGTCTGCTTGTAATTGCAATTGCCATGGATCAGCACATGCGCGCGCCCGAGCGGGCCCGAGGCGTAAACCGAATCGATGCTGGTATTGAGCCGCGGATTTTCGCGCGGCGGCATGTCGCCCTGCACCGATTCCGCCATCTTCGCGAGCGCGGCTTCCTGTTCCTTGAAGGGCAGCGGCTTGATGTCGGTGTCGATCATCTTGGTCATCGCGACGACATTATCCATCACCTCGCGCGCGAAAACGCCGCCATAGACCTTGACCGTCGAAACGCGCGGATCCTGCTTGAACCAGATCGGGTGCGAGGTGCCGCCCCACGGCAAAGTGAGCGCCGTGGCATGCTGGCCGGGCACCTGACATTCGGTTGCGGTCAGCATCGGCCATTGGACGTACTGGTTGTTCTCGAGATAATACCAGTCGGCCTTCAGGATCGTGAAGATCGTCTGGACCGAAGCATAGGTCGGAAAGCCCTTCCACAGCACCAGCATGTCGAGCGTGTCGAGCCCCGGCGCCTGTTCGAGCGCGATGTTCGCCGCGATCTCGCCCGTCGTGTACATCTGCGCGACGCACGGCGACAGCAGCAGGCTTTTCTTGGCAAAGGCCTCGCCCCATTTTTCCTGCGTCAGCAGCATCCAGTCCTGCTCGCCCGTCGTGTCCAGATAGTGGACGTCGGCGGCAAGGCACGCCTCGACCGTCTCGGGGCCATATTTGATGAACGGGCCGACCATGTTGCACACGACCTTCGCGCCCTTGAACAGCTTAGTCAGCGCTTTAACATTATGCTCGACCTCGACGACCTCATAGTCGGCGGTCTCGATGCCGGGGACCTTGTCCATAGCCTCCTGCACGCGCTTCTTGTCACGCCCCGCGGCGATGAAGGGGATGCCCAGCTCGCGTAGATATTCGCAGACGAGGCGGCCGGTGTAGCCCGAGGCGCCATAAACGATGACGGGTTTCTTGCTCATGCTATTCGTCCCTGTTCTTGGTGTTTCGAGGGTCAGACCGCGGTGTAGCCGCCGTCGACGATCAGCTCGCTGCCGCACATGTAGGCGGCGTCGTCGCTGGCGAGGAAAAGCAACGGGCGCGCGATTTCGCGCGTCGTGGCCATGCGGCCGAGCGGGATTGCACCGACGGTCGCGGCGGCAAAATCGCCCGCAGCGTCCCCAAGGCTCCCGACCGCATCGGCAACCAGCTTGGTCTCGCAATAGCCGGGGTGCAGCGAGTTGATCCGCACCGGCCAGCCCTTGCGGGCGCAATCCACCGCGACAGCCTTGGTCAGCATCGCGACCCCTGCCTTGCTGGCATTGTAAGCGGGGAAGAGCGGCTCGGCGACGTTCGCGGCGATCGAGGCGACGTTGACGATCACGCCGCCTTTATCCTTCATCGCCCCGATGCCGGCGCGAACGCCGAGAAAAACACTCTCCAGATTGACCGCCATCAGCCGCTGCCATTCGGCCAGATTGGTATCGACGACCGATTTCAGGAAGCCCATGCCCGCGTTGTTGACGAGGATGTCGAGCTTGCCCTCGCGCGCGATGACATCGGCGACCAGCGCCGCCCATCCCGCCTCGTCGGCGACATCCTGCTGCCGCGCCTCGGCCTTATGCCCCTCCCCGCGGATCGCGGCGGCGGCGGCTTCGGCCTCGTCGCCGTCGATATCGGTGATCGTGACCGACGCGCCCTCGCGCGCAAATTCCTGCGCGGCGGCGAGCCCGATCCCGCGCGCGGCGCCGGTGATCAGCACGCTCTTGCCGGTAAAACGCATCATGAAAGGCTCCTTAAACTAATGACAAATCGGGGACGGCGGGCTTAGGGAGGGGGGCGCCCGCCGGTCCCCGTGGCGTCGGCGATCAGAATTTGAAGGTCGCTTCGACGCCGTAGGTGCGCGGTGTCCCACGGTTCAGATAATCGAGGCCAAAGACGTCGATGTTGAGCCCGTAGGTGTAATAATATTTGTTGGTCAGATTCTTGACCCACGCGCTGACTGACAGATTGTCGTTCGCCTGATAGGTCAGTCGGCTGTTGAGGAGCCAATATCCCGGATTGCCGCAGGTAAAGGCCACCCCGGCGGGGCGAACGGCACCCGGCGCGCCGGCACGGTCGCAGGGATCGAGCCCGTAATCGCCGAACGCATCGAAATAATATTTGCCCATATAGCTCGCGTCACCGCGCAAGGTCAGCTTGCTCTCACCCTTGGCGAAAATGTCCCAGTCGAACCCGGCGTTGAAGGTGGTTTTGGGTGCATTGGGAAAGGGATTGCCGTTGACGTTGCGCGTGAACTGCGTCGCCGGGTCGTTCGGGTCGACGACATTGCCCTTATATTTGCTGTTGAGGTAACCGAACGCCGCGTTGAGCTGCAGGCCATCCATCGGCGCGATGGTCAGCTCGGCTTCCCCGCCCCAGACCCGTCCGTTGGCGCTGCGGGTAAAGGTGGTCGCACCGACGACCTGCGTCGTCTGCTGGTTCGAATAATCATAATAGAAGCCGGCGAGGTTGAGCTGCACCCGGCGATCGAGGAACCGCGTTTTCAGGCCGCCTTCATACGCGTTCACCTTCTCGGGCTGGATGTAATAAACCTGGTTCGTGCCCTGATAAGCAAGGCCGTTATAGCTGCCGCTGCGATAGCCGCGGCTGTACTGGATATAGCCCATGATATCGTCGGCGAACTCATAGCTGATGTTCGCGCGGCCAGTCAGGCGGTTCGCCTTTTCGCTCAGGTTCATCCTCGGCAGACTGGCGTTATAAGGAAAGGCATAAGGAATCAGATTGGCCACCGGCGTCGATCCGTCGAGGCTGTAGATGATCGTGCTGCCGTTCTGGAACTTCACCTTGTCCATAGTATAGCGCAGGCCGACGGCAACGGTCAGCCGCTCGGTCGCTTTCCACGTCAGGTCGCCGTAAATCGCCTTTGAGGGGCGTACGATGTCGAACTGCTGCTTGCCCAAAATGGGTTCGAAGGATGGCGCACCCGCGGCGCGGCAAGCCGCCGAGAGTGCCCCGCCAAATCCGCCGCCGCCGCTATTGTTGAGCTGTATGTCTGTGAGCAGCGCGATCAGCGAACGGGCATCGAGAAAGCCGTTCGGATTGGTACCCGGCCCCGTATAGGGCGCGCAGAAATTCGCATCTGCCGGCGTCAGTGTCGGATCGACCGCGAACATCGGCAACACGCGGATCGAATCCGGGGTGGCGACCGCCACATTGCTCGAACTGCCGGGAACCCCTGCGCCCAGCAAAATGGGCCTCAACAGACCGAAAAAGTCGGGCTCGTTCCGCGTCTTGATCTTATCCCTGCCATAATAGAGGCCGCCGACGAAATCGATATTATCGTCCGAATAACTCAGGCGCAGGTCCTGGTTGAAATTCTGGCTGCTGCTGTTGAACCGGATCGAGCAGAGATCGTTCGGCGAGCCATCGCAATCGTTCGGCGAGGTGCTGTATTTGCCCGTGTCATAGCCGGTGATCGAGGTCAGCGTGAAATTGTCGTTAAGCTCGAACGCGATATTGAGCGCGACCCCTTTCGAGGAAGAGAGCCGTTTGCCGCCTTCATCGGCTGACACGTCATTCTTGCCGAGCGCGCTGCCGCCGTTCTGCAACGGATCGAACCGCGAATAGCCGACCGCATCGCGCCCACCGTCGAGCTGTCCGATCGCGTAGGCATTGGCGCCCCATGGATTATCCTTGGCCGCGTAGACCTTCAGGTTGATGTCGAGCGTTTCGGTCGGCTTCCAGCGAAGCGAAGCACGGCCCGCGATCGAGTCCGTCGTCCCGACCTTGCGGTCCTGCGCCGGATTATACTGCCAGCCGCCGCCCTTGGCGACGGTGCCGGCAACGCGGATCCCCAGCACGTCGGGGATGATCGTCTTGTCGAAACCGCCCTCGATCGTCTTGGTGTTGTAATTGGCGTAGCCGAGCGTGAAATAGCCCTCATCACCCGCCAACCCCGGCTTCTTGGTGAAAAAGCTGATCGCGCCGCCCGTGGTGTTGCGGCCGTACAACGTCCCTTGCGGCCCGCGCAGCACCTCGACCCGGTCGATATCGTAAAGCTGCCCGCCGTGGCTGGCGCGAAAGCTTTGATAGACCTCGTCGACATAGACGCCGACCGGCGATGCCGTGGACGCCGAAAATTCGTTGGCGACCGAAATCCCGCGCAGCGAAAAGTTCGGCTGGGTTTTGCCATAGGGGGTCGAAATCTGCAGACTGGGCACCGCGCCCATCAGATCGGAGGTTTCGTTAATGCCGCGCGCTTCCAACGCATCGCCCCCGATCGCAGAAACTGCCGCCGGGACGTCCTGCAAATTCTGTTCGCGTTTTTGCGCGGTGACGACGATTTCCTGGATCCCGCCGCTCTCGGCTTCGGTTGCCGTTTCGACAGGCGCATCTTGTGCATGAGCAGCCACCTGCCATCCGAACAACATGGTGGTGGACAAGCAGCTTGCCAGGATAGCCTTTTTCGTCACGCCTTTTCTCCCACGGTTCGGACCCATTCTGTGTGGGCCCTTCGACGATTAAGAGGCTATGGCGGCTGCCCCGCCAATGACAGCCGGGCGGCGGGGGGAGCGATGGGGGGGACGCTTGCAGTCGACCCCGCATGGCTATAGCCATGTCGGACAGATGGAGGGCGAAGATATGACCATCCAGCCGGGATCGAGGACCGACACAAAAGCACCGCATCGCGCGGCTACACCGCGGCCGGTCACGCACGGCAAGTTCGCCCCGCCCCGCTTCCCCAACGATCTCGTTGGCATCGAACGTTGGCAATCCTGGCTCGATACGATTGCGCAGCATGAAATCTGCTTCGTTCGGGCGCCTGCCGGCTATGGCAAGACGGCCTTTGCCGCGACGCTCTTTGCACAGGCCCGTTCGATCGGCTGGTACGCCGGCTGGGTATCCTTCGATCCCGAAGACAATGACTCCGCAGCAGTCGGGCACTTGTTCGAAGCGGTGCGCCTCGCCCGCGGCGCCCCCGCCGAAGATAGCGTCAGCGCGCTGTGCGCCGCCCCGGCCTCCGCGGCCATCCTCGCCAGTGCGTTGGCCGAACGGATCGAGGCCTGCGACCAGCCGGTACTTCTTGTGCTCGACAATATCGACCGCATTGCCGAACCGCGCCTGGTCGACGTTCTCGACCGTCTGTTACGCCATCCGCCCCGGCAACTACGCCTTGTCCTCGTGGGGCGGGATACCGCGGCGATCAGGGCAGACGAGACTGAAGGCCGCGGCATGCTGTTGCGGCTCGGCCGGACCGAGATCGGGCTGACCAACGATGACATATGTGTCTTTTTACGCGCTGCGGGTTCTGGACTCGATGCCCGCAGCTGCGCAAAGCTCAACGGGTTGCTGCTGGGCTGGCCCACCGGCCTCCGAATGGCCGTACAAAAACTGGATCGGCTCAAAAAGGGCGACTGGAGCGCGCTCACGGCGCAAATCGATGCCTATCTGCTGCCGCTATGGGATGAACAGGACGACGGAATATGGCAGTTTCTCGGGCGCGCTAGTGTCGCTCCACAATTGAACGACGAGCTGGTTCGTTTGCTGGGCGAGGGAGACCGGGGCATATCGATCCTCGAAGATCTTCACGCGCAAGGGATGTTTGTCGAGCGATCCGACGAGGGCAATGGATGCTACTATATTCACCCTGCCGTTCGGCCGGTATTTCGGCAATTTCTCGACCAGCACGAGCCCAAGCGCGCAATCGAGCTTCATCGCGCCGCGGGCCGCTACTATGAAACGCTAGGACTGAGCGCACATGCGATCGACCAGTTCTTGTCTGCTGGCGCCGATGCCGATGCAGCACGACTGGTTGGCGACACGGCGCTGTCGGCCCTCGCTCGCGGCGGCGTCGAGCAGCTTGCCGCTTGGCTCGATGCACTTCCTTGCGAGCTGATTTCGAAAAGCGTCGCCCTCATCCGCGCGCGCGCCTGGGCGGCGGTTCTGGCTGCGGAGCCTGATGCCGAAGCGGCCATTGCGGCACTCCGGGCAGCGGGCGACATAGCCGAAGCGCAAGTGATTGGCGTACTGCACGCCGGACTTGTCCGCGACGTGCCCGAGAGCGTGGTCGAGGAGGGAGATCCGTTCCTGGCGGCACCGGAACAACTGTCGGGCTTCGCTGTTGACATGATCCGCGCCTTTCTTGCCTATGGAGCGCAAAGCCGCGGCCTTTTCGGTCTGGTGCACGATGTCGTCAGGCCGCTCCGGCTTTGTGCCGCCGCGACCGCGATGGATTTGCCAAACGCGATCGCGACCCGCGCTAGAGCGGCCGCCGCCCGCGCACAGGGACAGTTGGCGGAGGCCGAACGGGTGCTGCGTGACGGCCGCCGGATTCCCGGGCAGCTTGGGTTGGCAGGTGCTTTGATCGACGCCGCCCTGGCGCGTAGCTGTTACGAGCGTGACGACCTGCCTGAAGCCGCCAATCTTGCCGCCGATGCCCTCGCTTGGCTGGAACCAAGCTGTTTTGAGGACGCGCTTATCGAGGCGTTTCAGATCTGCATTCGCGTCGCGGCGGCGACGGCCAAGGTGGATGAAGCAGCGACCTTGATCGACCGCGCCGAACTGATCGCCTTTGCACGCAACTGGGTGCCGTTGAAGGCGATGTGCGTTGTCGAACGGGCGCGGCTCCGATTGCCGCCAACGATCGATGTCGAAGCCGTGTTGGCGGTCGCCGATGAGGACGCCGCCGTGCTTGACCCGCTATCGGCGCAGGGACGCGCATTTGCCCTGCTCTGTGAAATGCGTGCCTATGAAGCGATCGCCCATGGTGACCGTCCACGGCTTACGACCGTGGCGGAACGGCTTCTGCGCCTTGCTTCAAACGCCGATGATGCCGAGCTTCGGGCGACCGCGACGCTGCTCAACATCCTTCCGCAGCTCAGCGGGCGCTGTGACAAGATGGTCGAGCTCGAAACTGTACGTTTTCTCAATCACGCAGCCGGGGCCGGCTTCCACCGCACGATCGTCGACATACTCGACGTCACCGGCGTGCGTGCGGTCCAGAATTTCTGTAGCGAGGCCTATTCGTCGGGCTCCTTCCTCGCGCTGCTCAAACTGGCCGAACCGTCGCGGCGCAATCCCGCGCTCGAGGGGAGCACCTCCGCCGCACCGGGCGAGGCGTTTTCCTTCCTGACCGAACGCGAGATCGAGATATTGAGCGCGCTCAACGCCGGGGAATCGAACAAGGAAATCGCCCGCACGCTCCAACTCGCGCCCGAAACGGTCAAATGGCATCTCAAAAATGTCATGCGAAAACTGCGCGCGAACAGTCGGGAAGAGGCGGTGCAAAATGCTTCGACCCTCGGCCTGACATTGATCGAGCCCGCCGTCCGCGATTAGGACGCATCTTTTTTCCAAGGCTGCGTCCGCGCTGCTCCGTCTTGTGATTATCGCCGGGAAGATATCCCGGCCCCAATCACAAGAGGAACCCGATGCGCAAGACCTTGCTGGCCTCCACCTGCCTGGCCACCCTTCTTTCGACCCCCGCTTTTGCCGAGACGACGATCAGCACCGCCACCACGGCGCCGGTGCGGACCGCGACGATCAAATCGGGCGCTGCCGACGATATCAAGATCGTCGCCGCCGGTTCGATCAAGCCGACGGTTACCGGCCCGGCGGTGACCGTCGACAGCAACAACAAGGTCGTCAACGAAGGCACGATTGAATTCAGCAACGTCGATGGCGCGACCGGCATCCTTGCGAACGCCGGGACGACGGGCGGCATCACCAACAGCGCCACGGGCAAGATCACCATCGGCGAAACCTATGCGCCGACCGACATCGACAATGACGGCGACATCGACGGCGCCTTTGCGATCGGCAGCAACCGCGTCGGGATCGCGACCGCTGGTGCGTTTTCGGGCAACGTCGTCAACTCGGGCGCGATCGCGATCGAAGGCAATGACTCCGCGGGTATTCGCCTCGGCGGCCCGCTAACCGGCAACTTCACCAACGATGGCACCATTACCGTCGTCGGCGACCGCGCGCTTGGCGTCGGCTTGCAGAATGTCACCGGAAATGTCCGCCTCGCTGGTACGATCGGCGCGCAGGGCGTCGATGCGGTTGGCGCACGGCTCGCAGGCGACGTCACCGGCGCACTGGTTGTCCAGGGCAGCGTTACAGCAACCGGCTACCGCTTCACCACGCCCCCCGCCGACCCTTCAAAACTCGACGCCGACGATCTGTTGATCGGCGGCAGCGCCCTGTCGGTCGAAGGCAATGTCGCCGGCGGAATCATCCTTGCGGTCGCGCCCAAGGATACGAAGGCCGACGACAAGGATGAAGACAAGGACGGCATCGACGACGACAAGGAAGGAAACGCCGTCGTGCGCTCCTTCGGCTCGGCCGCCGCAGTCAAGATCGGCTCGGCTGACCGTGACGTTACGATTGGCCCCGTCGGCGGAACCGGCACCGGCCTCGGCTTCATCATCGACGGCGCCGTGCTGGGCAACGGCCTTTACACCGGCAAGGACGGCAACGGCATCCAGGTCGGCGGCCTTGGCGGCGCGGTCACCATTGCGGGCGGTATCGGTATCGGCGCGACCGGCAGCGTAACCGCCCTCTCGGTAGATACTGCGGCGACGGCCATCCGCATCGGCAGCGGTGCCAGCACCCCCGAAATCCGCAACGCGGGCAAGATCGACGCGACGACCGGCGGCAAAGCTGCGAACTCCGTCGCGACCGCGGTGCTGATCGAGGCCGGCGGCAACGTCCCGCTGATTCGCAACAGCGGCTCGATCAACGCCAAGACCGGCGGTGATAACGGCACCGCACGGGCCATCGTCGACCTGTCGGGCACCGTTACGACGGTCGAAAACAGCGGCGCAATCAGCGCTACGGGCGCCCTGGCCACATCCGACCGCAACATCGCGATCGATCTGTCGGCGAACAATAATGGCGCAACGGTCAAGCAGACCGCGGTCGCGTCGGGCCTCACGGCCCCCAGCATTGTCGGCGACGTCCGCTTTGGCGGTGGCGACGACGTGTTTGACATCGCCGACGGGACGGTGAAGGGCAACAGCTTCTTCGGCGCCGGCGACAACAAGCTCGCGCTGTCGGGTGACGCGACCTACGCCGGAAACGCCCGCTTTGACACCGGCAACGACACGATGACGCTCGCCGGTACGTCCAAATTCACCGGCCTCGCGGACTTCGGCGGCGGCACCGATACGCTCTCCATCGGCGGCACGTCGATCTTCTCGGGCACGCTCGCCAATTCGCAGGGCCTGGCGGTGTCGGTCGCCGGGGGCACCTTCGACGTCGGCGGCGCAGCGACGATCTCGTCGCTCGCGGTCACCGACAAGGGCACGCTTGGCGTGATGCTCGATACCGGCAACACGGGCACCAATCTTCAGGTCACCGGCAACGCCAGTTTCGGTGCTGAATCGAAGCTGCTTCTCAAGCTGTCGAGCATTGAGCAGGCGGAAGGCCAGCATATCGTGCTGACTGCCGGAACGCTGACCGGAGCGAGCGACCTGACCGCCTCGCAGACATTATTGCCTTTCCTCTACAAGGGCACGCTGACCTCGAACACGACGCAATTGATCGTCGACGTGTCGCGCAAATCGACAACCGAACTTGGCCTCAACCGCTCCGAAGCGGGCGCGTTCGACGCGGTGCTCGACGCCGTGGTCTCCGACGAGAAGATCGAGGATGTCTTCCTCGGTATCACCGACGGCGACCAGTTCCGTAATCAGCTTGGCCAGATGCTCCCCGAGCATGAAGGCGGCGTTTTCGAAACCGTCACCTCGGGCTCGCGCGCACTGTCGCGCTACCTCCAGGATCCCAACGCGCCGTTCCAGGACGAGGGCAAATGGGGCTATTGGGTCAATCAGGCCGTGTGGGGCACGTCAAAGAGCGTCGGCGACACCGCGAGCTACGACGTCAGCGGCTGGGGCATTTCGGGCGGCGCCGAAATCAAGACCAACCTCGGCAACTTCGGTGGCTCGATCGCCTATCTCAGCGGCAAAGACGGCAATGGCAGCAACGCCAATGAAGTCAGCACCAGCCAGTTCGAAGGTGCGCTGCACTGGCGGCTGCGCTCCGATGGCTTCATGGCGAACGCCCGCGTGTCGGGCGCGCCTATCAGCCTGAAGGGCACGCGCATCTTCCGCGCCGAAGCCGGCGCCGATGACATTGAAAAGACGATGAAGGGCAAATGGGACGGCACCTTGTGGTCGGCCTCGGGCTCGGTCGCCTATGACACGCGCTTCGGCGGCCTCAGCTTCCGCCCGATGGTCGCGGTCGATTACTTCAAATTGAAGGAAGACGGCTATCAGGAGACGGGCGGCGGCGACGCGCTCGATCTCACCGTGCTGAGCCGCGACAGCGACGAGCTTGCCGTGTCGGGTACCGTTGCCGTCGGTCTCGATTTCGGCGGCGCCGACGAATATGATGGCTGGACGCGCTTCGAACTCGAAGGCGGCCGCCGCCAGATCGTCAGCGGCACGCTCGGCACGACGACGGCGTCGTTCAAGGACGGCAAGCCGTTCACCCTTACTCCTGATGATCGCACGAGCGGCTGGGTCGGCCGCTTCCGTGGCATCGCCGGAAATTCGGCCTTTCAGGTCGCCGGCGAAGTGTCCGCGGAAGAACAGCAAAGCCATGTCGGCTGGGCTTTCCGTGCGAGTCTGCGGGTCGGCCTCTAGCCCCCCGGCCGGCCCCGCCCGCAAGGGGGAAGCGTAACCCCTACCCACGCTTCCCCCTTGCCTTGGCAGAAATGAAACGACAAAACAGATGCTTGCACAGTCCGCCCTCTCTTTCAAAGCGCCGCAGTTGCGCGGCGGACCATGGGCGCTATATGACGGCGTCATCAGGGGGACGTATGGCGCACATCGGGGTGGCGCTCACCGACAGAAGATGGCGTTCCAAAGCAAGCAATCCATGACAGAGTCGCGCGACCGAACCGACGCCGCCCAAGGCATCGAAGGCGTATTGCTCGCTAACCGGGATCGAATCGTGCGTTTTCTGGAAGTGCGCGGTGCGGGCGACGGGGCCGAGGACCTGTTCCAGGATCTATGGATGCGCCTTACCGACCGGCGCACCGGGCCGATCGCCGATCCGCTGCCCTATATCATGCGCGCCGCGAACAATCTGATGCTCGACCGCTACCGGTCCGCGCGCCAGAGCGATCTGCGCGACAAGGCTTGGGGCGAAGCATCAGCCACGCAAGTTCCTTCGACCGAGACGTCCCTGATCTCGCGCGAGCAACTCGCACTCGTCGAAACCGCGATCACCGCGACTGGCGAACGACCGGCGCGCATCTTTCGCCGGTTTCGCGTCGATGGCCAAAATCAACGCGATATCGCCAGTGAAATGGGGGTCAGCCTGAGCACCGTCGAAGCCGATCTGCGCAAGGTTTATGCGGCGCTCGCCGCGTTACGGAGGCAGTTCGATGCAAGCTGACGCGGCGAACGCCGAAGCACGCGCGGTCGACTGGCTGATCCGCCAGCGCGATCCCATGTTCGACGACTGGGACGGCTTTGCCGACTGGCTTGCCGAGGATCCGGCGCATAATGCGATCTACGATGCCGTCGCGAGCCTCGACCGCGACCTCGACGCCCTGCCCGCGACGTCCAAGCCATCGGTCGTGATCGTCCCCGAAGCACCGCGCCGTCCGTCGCGTCGTGCCTGGTTCGGCGGCGCCATGGCCGCGGCCCTGGTCGGCGCGATCAGCCTGTCGAGCCTTGGCCTGTTCGGCAACGATAGCCGGATCGAAACGCTGGCGGGCGAACATCGGACCATCGCGCTCGCCGACGGGTCGAAGATCGAGATCAATGGCGCCTCGGTGATCGAGATCGACAAGGATCGCCCGCGCTTTGCCCGTCTGGAATCGGGCGAGGCGATGTTCCATGTCGTGCACCGCGACGACGATCCGTTCGTGGTCGAGACGGGCGATGCCAAGATCGTCGATCTTGGCACCGCGTTCAACGTCGTGCGCCGCGACCGCCAGACGTCGGTCGCCGTGTCCGAAGGCATCGTCCTCTACAACCCCGACCGCGACAAGGTCCGCCTCGTCGCGGGCAAGGGCCTCGAAGCGCGCGACGGTGACCGCCAGCCGCCGGTCGTCCAGGATGTCGACGTCGCCAGCATCGGCGGCTGGCGCAGCGGCCTGCTCGTCTACAACGGCACCCCGCTCGCCGTTGTGGCCGAGGATCTGAAGCGCACCGCGGGGATGCAGGTCAGCATCGCGCCCGAGGCAAGTGATCTTTCGTTTCGCGGCGCGCTCATCATCGACAAGAATCGGAACCGCACCATCGCCGATCTCGCGGCGTTGTCGGGCACCACGGCCCAGCGCCAGGGCGATGGCTGGATATTGACCCGCTGAACATGCACTCGCGCCTTTCCCTTCCCGCTGCAGCGATAGCGCTGTGTCTGCCCACGCAGGTTCAGGCGGCGGAGGAACGCGCGTTCGACGTCCCCAAAGGAAGTCTGTCGGCCGTGCTCCCCGTGATCAGCCGTCAGGCGGGCGTCAGCATCAGTGTCGGCGATGCGAAACTATGGCAGGCGCGCGTCAAATCGGTGCGCGGGCGAATGAGCGTCGAAAAGGCGATCCAGCGCCTGCTCGACGGCTCGGACGCGCGCGCCGTGCGTGTCAGCGCGACGAGCTGGCGGATCGAACGCCGCCCGCCCCAACCGTCGCGCATCGCGCGTGCAACACCGGCGCCGCGGCAGGTTCCGCAGCCGCGGGCGCGCGAACCATCGAACGACGCGGTCGCCGCGGCGCAGGACGAAATCATCGTCACCGCGTCGAAGACCGATCTGCCCCTCACCCATTTTGCTGGCGTCGTCACCCAATTGGATGGCGGCGATTTGGCGTTTGGCGGCGAACGCGGAATGGATTCGATCCTGTCGCGCACCGCGACCGTCTCGTCGACCCATCTGGGTTCGGGACGCAACAAACTGTTCATTCGCGGCATCGCCGATTCCAGCTTCACCGGCCCGACCCAGTCGACCGTCGGACAGTATCTCGGCGATATCCGCCTCAGCTATAACGCACCCGACCCCGACCTGCGCCTCTACGACATCGACAATGTCGAAATCCTCGAAGGGCCGCAGGGCACGCTTTATGGCGCCGGGTCGCTCGGCGGCATCATTCGCGTCGTACCGAAAGCGCCCGATCCGCGCGAAATGACGGTGCAGGCAATCGCCGGCGTATCGGTCACTCAGCACGGCGACCCCGGTGGCGACATCGCCGCGATCGCCAATATCCCGGTCAGCGAGAACGGCCACGCGCTTCGGCTCGTGGGCTATATGCTCACCGATGGCGGCTATATCGACAATCCGCTCCGCGGCCAGAACGACGTCAACCGCGTCCATGTGCGCGGCGGGCGCGGCACGTTCCGCTTCGAGGCCGGCGACAGCTGGACGATCGACCTCGGCGGCGTCTATCAGGCGATCACGTCCGACGACGCGCAATATGCCGACAAGAACGGTCCGCCGCTCACCCGCAACTCGATGGTCGAGCAGAATGCGACCGCGCGCTACGGCATGGGCACGATCGTCGTGATGAAGGATTGGGACGACCTGCATTTCCAGTCGTCGAACGCCTATATCGACCACCGCCTGTTCGAACGTTTCGACGCCAGCCTGCCCGAAGCGCGGCAAGGGACCGACGCCTCCAATGGCGGCATCCCCGCCCCTCCCTCGGTTGGAACGGTCGATGTCGAGCGCCTGTTCGCGCCGATCCAGCTCAGTCCGCTGAACAATGTCCCGCGCGTGCTCGACCAGCATAATGCGACGCGCATGTTTGTCAGCGAAAACCGCCTCTCGCGGCCGTATAGCGACGGCGTCGGCTGGGTCGTTGGCGCGAGTTTCATCGACAATCGCGCGCGGCAGAACCGCGAATTTGGCTATGGCCCGCTCCGTGCGACCCTCCCCGGCGTCACCAACAAGATCACCGAATTCACCGGCTATGCCGAGGCAACCGTCGAAGTGATGCCCGACCTGATCGCATCGGGCGGCGTTCGCCTGTCACACGCCAAGCTGGGCGGCGCCGCCGAGGGCGTGTCCTTCGCCTTGGCACAAGCGAACCGCGCAACGACCGCCTCACGCAACGAGACCGACCTGCTGCCCTCCTTCTCGCTGCTCGCAACGCCGCTGCGCAATGTCCGGCTCTATGCACGCTATCAGGAGGGCTTTCGGCCCGGCGGGCTCGCGGTCGACGGCAATTTCGTCCGCCGCTTCCTCAACGACCAGGTCCGCACCTGGGAAGCGGGCATGCGTTTCGGCGACAAGGGCCAGAGCTTGCTCGATGCCAGCATTTCGATCTCGCACAGTCGGTGGCGCAATATCCAGGCCGACTTCATCGACAGCACCGGCTTTCCGACCACCGCCAATATCGGCGACGGCCGCATCACCAGCCTTTCGGGCGCGGTCGCGATGCGGCCGACCGCCGCGCTGACCTTCGAGCTCGGCGCGGTTTACAACCACAGCCGCGTCGACGATCTCTCGCCGCAGATCTTGCCGGTGTTCAACGCCGCGCCGGCCCGCCTCGGCCGGATCCCCAATGTCGCGAGCCACGCGGTGCGGGGATCGGTCAACTATGCGACCATGATCGACGACGAGGATTTCCGCGTGAACGGCTGGGCCAGCTATATCGGGCCATCGCGGCTCGGCATCGGGCCCGTGCTCGGCGAAAGCCAGGGCGACTATGTCGACACCGGGGTCGCGATGCGCGTCGGCAATGCACGCCGCGGGCTGTCGCTGACGCTGACCAATTTGTTCGATTCACGCGGCAACCGCTTTTCGCTCGGCACGCCCTTCGTCGAGGGGAATGAGGGTTTCATGACCCCGCTTCGCCCGCGCACGCTGCGGATCGCCGTCGACGTCGCTTACTAGCGAATGTCTGCTATGGGGTGGTGAGTGGACGTTCACCCTCTCCCGCCGGGAGAGGGATATGCAGGCTTGGTTGCGCAGCAACCTAGCCGAAATTGGGTGAGGGATCGGCACTCGACGACGAAAACGAACCTCAGACACCCCTCACCCAACCCTCTCCCAAAGGGAGAGGCTTTATGGCCGCTTCCGGCCGCCTCCTGCCGTTGTCGTCATCGATGCCCCCTCCCCGCCGCGGCAGGGGCTGCCGCCATCATTCCGCCAGCGTGATCCGCTCGTAGCGGTCCATATGATAATCGTGGCTACCGAACTGGCCTTCGATCATCGTCGCGCGCTTGAAATAATGGCCGATCGCCAGTTCCTGCGTGATGCCGATACCGCCATGCGTCTGGATCGCATTCTGGCCGACGAAGTTGGCGCCGCGCGCGACTTTCGCCTTGGCGGCCGAGACCGCCGCCATGCGCTCGTTCGCGGGCAGGCCCAGCTTCAGCGTCCCCATGATCGTCATCGAGCGCGCCTGTTCGACTTCCATGAACATGTCGACCATGCGGTGCTGGAGCACCTGGAACTTCGCGATCGGCACGCCGAACTGCTTGCGCTGCTGCGTATATTCCAGTGTTCCTTCGTGCAGCTTCTGCATCACGCCGGTCGCCTCCGCACACACTGCGACGGTGGCTTCGTCGACGATCTGTTCGATCAACGGCAGGCCGGTGCCTTCGCCGCCGAGCAGCGCATCGCCGGGGATCGCGACATTCTCGAAATAGATTTCCGATGCGCGGCTGCCGTCGACGGTCGGATAGTCGCGGCGGACGATGCCCGGCAGGTTGGCGTCGATTAGGAACAGCGACACGCCGTCCCTGTCGCGATGCCCGCCACCGGTGCGGGCGGTGACGAGCAGATGCGTGGCCCAAGGAGCGGCGTAGACGACGCCCTTGTGGCCGTTCAGAACATAGCCGGCGCCGTCCTTCTTCGCGGTGGTGCGCAAATTCGCCAGGTCATAGCGCCCCTGCGGCTCGGCATAAGCGAAGGCGATGATCGCACTGCCCGCGATAATCTCCGGGATCATTGCATCGGCCTGCGCGCCGCCGACGGCTTTCAACGCGCCTCCCGCGATGACGACGGTCGGCAGATAGGGCTCGATCGCGATGACCTTGCCCAATTCCTCCATCACGATCGCATTTTCGAGCGCGCCGCCGCCGAGGCCGCCATGCTCTTCGGCAAAAGGCGCGCCGAGCATGCCGAGTTCCTGTGCCAGCGCGGTCCAAATCGCCGGGTCGCGGCCGCTGTCCGAATTGATAAACTTCTGGCGCGTTTCGAAATCATAAGTGTCGCCGAGGAAGCGGGCGAGCGTGTCGCGGATCATGTCCTGCGTTTCGGTGTAGGTGAAATCCATTGTCGTTATCTCTTTCCGTGTTCCCCGGCGAAAGCCGGGGCCCATTGCCGCAAACGACCCTTTAGGCCGCCCGAGACCCCGGATCGCGTCCGGGGTGGTTTTGGGTCAGAGCCCCAAAACCATCTTCGCGATGATGTTGCGCTGAATTTCGTTCGACCCGCCATAGATCGTCGTCTTGCGCATGTTGAAATAGGTCGGCGCCGCGCGATGCGCGTAATCCGGACCAATCGGATGCTCGTTGTCGCCTTCACCGAAGCCGCGGAAATAGGGCGCGCCATAGTGACCGACGGCCTCCAGCGACAATTCGGTCAGCCGCTGCTGGATTTCGCTGCCCTTGATCTTGAGCAGGCTCGATTCCGGGCCCGGGCCGCGGTTTGCGTTGGGACCGGCGAGGCTGCGCAGTTCGGTGAATTCAAGCGCCGCCAGATCGACTTCCAGTTCGGCGACCTTGCGCTTGAAGAAGGCGTTCGCCAGCAAAGGCTTGTCGCCATCAAGTTCGGTGCGGGCGATCGCCTTCACCTTCTCGATCCCACGCTTCGACGCCGCGACGCCGGCGATGCCGGTGCGTTCGTGCGCGAGCAGGAATTTGGCGCAGGTCCAGCCCTTATTCTCTTCATAAACGCGCTGCGATTGGGGGACGCGAACATCCTCCAACCACACTTCGTTGACCTCATGCTCGCCGCCCAGCGTGATGATCGGGCGCACGGTGATGCCCGGCGATTTCATGTCGATGAGGAGGAAGCTGATGCCTTCCTGCTGCTTGGCTTCCTTGTCGGTGCGGACGAGGAAGAAACCCCAGTCGGCATGCTGTGCCAGCGTTGTCCAGGTCTTCTGGCCGTTGACGATATAATCGTCGCCGTCGGCGACAGCCGTGGTGCGGAGCGAGGCAAGATCCGAACCCGAACCCGGTTCCGAATAACCCTGACACCACCAATCCTCGCCCGACAGGATGCGTGGCAGGAAATGGGCTTTCTGTTCGGGCGTGCCAAAAGTGTAGATCACCGGGCCGACCATCGCGAGGCCGAAGGGCATAAGGCGAATGCAATCGGCGCGCGCGGTCTCTTCTGACCAGATGAAACGCTGCGTCGGGGTCCAGCCCGTGCCGCCATATTCGACCGGCCATGCGGGCGCGATCCAGCCCTTTTTGTACAGGATCTTGTGCCAGGCGAGGAAATCCTCCTTGGACATTTCTTCGCCTTCATCCTGCTTGTCGCGCAGGTCGGCGGGGTAATTTTCGGCGATGAACTGGCGCACTTCCTGTTGGAAGGCCAGATCCTCGGGGCTGAATTCCATGTCCATCACGAATCTCCCATTGGGCAATGGCACCCTTATAATAAGCGCTCACCTTTACGTAAACGGCAAGTTGCGACTTGCAACTTTCCTTTGCCCGAAGATTGCGCGTAACAACGCAAATTGTCCAGCGCACGGACGAAACGAGGGGGAATGGAATGACCAAGGGCAAGCGTGCCGCGCTGTGGGCAGCGGCGATCATCGGCATATTGGCGCTATCGGCGTGGTTGTTCCAGCGCCCGATCGGCATGTGGCTGTTCGAGCGGGCCGTCGAACGCGCCGCCGCGCGCAATACGCTCAAAGGCCTGCCCGACGGATTGCACGTTGGCCTTTGCGGCACCGGATCGCCGCTCCCCAACCGCGAGCGCGCCGCCGCCTGCACCGTCGTCATTGCGGGCAAGGCGATGGTCGTCGTCGATGCCGGCGAGGGCGCCGCGCGCAACATCGCGCAGATGGGCCTGCCCAATGCGCGGATCAAGGCGCTGTTCCTTACCCATTTTCACTCGGATCATATCGACGGCATGGGCCCGATGATGTTGCTGCGCTGGACCGCCAGCGGCAACACGGCGCCCCTCCCCGTCTATGGACCACCGGGCGTCGAGCAGGTGATCACGGGGTTCAATACCGCCTACACGCTGGATAATGGCTATCGCATCGCGCATCATGGGGCAGAGATCACTCCGCCCGCGGCCGCTGGTGCGACGGCGATTCCCTTCGACGTCCCTGCCGAGCCCACCGTCGTCTACGAAGCCGACGGCCTGCGCGTCACCGCCTTCGCCGTCGATCATCGCCCCGTGCAACCCTCGGTTGGCTACCGGTTCGATTACAAGGGCCGCAGCGTTGTCGTCAGCGGCGACACCGCGTCGTCAAAATCGCTGGAGGCCGCATCTAAGGGCGCCGACCTGTTGATCCACGAGGCGCTCCAGCCCAAGATGGTCAAACAACTCGCGGCCGCGCTCGACAAGGCCGGTCGCAAACAGACCGCGCAGATCATGCGCGATATCCTCGATTATCACGCCAGCCCGGCACAAGCAGCCGATAGCGCAAAGGTAGCGGGCGTGAAGATGCTCGTGCTCAGCCATGTCGTGCCATCGATGCCGTCGCCCTATCTCAACGCCGCTTTCCTCGATGGCGCCGGGCCGCATTTCGATGGGCCGATTATCGTCGGCGAGGACGGGCAATATTTCTCGCTACCCGTCGGAAGCAAGGCAATCGAACGCGGCAACTGGTTCTAGCATGGGGTAACGACAATGACGGCTCCCTCGCTAGCATAGGCGCCGCGGATCTCGGCAATCGACAGCACGACATCGACGACCGACCCCTCGCGTGTCACCATCTGCGACGTAACACGCGCCGGTTGGCCGGAACGGAAAACGGATTCGAGCGCCTCGACAAAGGCCGCCCGCTGTCCAACCGCCAACAGCGCGGAAAAACGGACGCGGCGGATAGCGGCCGTATCGACGCCCAAAAGGCCGATCAGCCTAGCGTTCGCGGCCTCGACCGTTTCGCGCACCGAAATGCGTGCATGCCCAATGCCACCGTCTATCTCGACCGCGTCGAGCATCGCCTGCCGCATGTCGCCCGCCGCGTAATCCTCCATCGCCCCACTGACATCGCGCAGCACGATCGCACCGCCGATGGGCAACGGAACCAGGTCGACATGCAACCACTGTTGCGGACGGAGCATGCCCGGGATGTCGCCGGAGAAACGCTCGCGATGGTCGATCAGGCGGGTGATGTGATGGAAGGCCAGGCTGTCCTGCAAGCTCGGCACCGCGGCGATCAGATACTCTCCGATAAGTCGGGCCGCGGGCATTTCCAAAATATCCGATGCCGCGGGATTAACCGCCATGATCCGCCGTTGCCGATCGATCAGGATCACCGAGTCCCGGAACGAGTCGACAAGATTTGCGAGCGATGCCTGCAGCATGTCGGTCGCAGAAGCGATGTCGCGCGCCATGTCGCCGTCGAGGCGGCGATAATCGTCGAGCGAGATCAGGACATGCGCATCCTTGCCGTGATGCGTCACGACCACCGGTTTGCGCGCCGCCTGCAATCGCCAATTTGCAAAACCGCGGATAAAATCCGCCGCCGAAACGCGCTGCGGTTCCTGCGCTGTTGCCACGCTCACCCCCTAAAGGACCGAATTCTTCACAATCATACACGCCCATCCATTTGCTTTCGCGCGGTAAATCGTTAGTTTATGCCACGCCGGAGCCGTTATGGCGCCATTGCGCAAGCGATCAGACCAACCGCGCCTTGCCGCAGCGCAGCGCGTTGACCCGCGTGTCGGCTTGGCCGATATGCAGGCCCAACAGGCCGGTCAGGTCCGACAACACGGTGTCGAGGACGGGCGCGGCGAGCGCCACGGTCTCGCCGATCACCGTCGTCAGCGCCTTCAGATTCAAGACAAGGCCGAGAACGTTGACGTCGAGCTCCATGCGGTCCGAGAGCGATTTGGCGGCGCCTGCGACCAATCCCGTGCTCGACACCGTCTTCACCTGCCCGCCATCTATCTCGCCGCGCGAAAAAGCGACCAGCTTTTCGTTTAGATCGGACATGGTCAGCTCAGCCTCGGCGTCAACGCTGACGAGCGGCAGTTTCACGACGCGCGCCGGCTGTGGGTCAAGCGGGCGCTTCATGTCCTGGAAATCGCTGTCAGGAACGGTCCCGATCGCCACCATCGCGGGAGACGTCACGACACCCAGCGACACGGCGGCGCTGCTGTTCGGACGGCAGTCAATGTCGGTGATCCGCGCCGACGCCGACCCGAGTTCGGCGAGTAGCGGGACATGAACACTGGCCAGCGGCGTCGTGACGCGCGTGTCGACTTTCAGCCGCACCTGCGCCGTGCGCACCATCACGTCATTGGTGTCGGTTACTGCGATCAGAGGAGATCCGACTGGCGGCTCACCGATTATAAGCGCGATATTGACTCCCGATCCACCCGGCAGATTGCCCGCCAGCGACAGGTCGACCTGACGGTTCGCATTGCCGAGCAGCAGCATCGTGCGCAGCAGGCTGAGCGCATTGACCTTGACCGGATTGGCGGCGTCGACGCGGATGCTCGACGACCGCGGGCCGAGGTCGATCGCACGCGACGGCAGCAGCGTGCGCGGCAGCGCGCGGTCGGCTATATGCTCGAGCGCGGTCGCCGTTTGCCCGTCGGATGCGGCTGCCAGCGCCGACACGACCTGCGGTAACGTCGCCTGGGTGTCGAGCGTCTGGCCAAAGGTCAGCACGTCGGCGTCGAGTTCGGTGCGCAGCGCATCCGAAAAGGCGAGCAGGTCGATGTCGGTGCTGGCGAGCGCGTTGTAATCCATCACCGACAGATTGACCTGGCTGCCCGTCAGGCTCGACAGCAACGCGTTGGGCAGGCCGCCGTTTAGCGCCGCGACGCGCGATCCGAGCGAGAATGCCGCATAGCCACGCCGCGCCCCGGTCGCGGTCGCACGAATGATGCTGTCCTGCCGCCCCGTCAGAAAGCTGCCGAAAAACAGCGGGCGGTCGCGCGTCAGCGTGATGCGCACCGCGTTCGGCGAAACACCGCCACTCGCAAAGCGCTGCTCGGCCTGAATGGCCGGATCGGCCGTGTAAGTGCCCGGGGTGAGCACCGCGATGCGGATGCCGCAATCGCAGTTCGCCGCGATGATCCGCTGCGCCGCCGCCTGCTCCTCGCCGGGCCGCCCCGCGGCGGCCATCGCCGCGGCATCGGCAATGCCCTGCAATTTGCGTCGGTCGAGATATAGCGAGCCGAGATCGACCGCGAACGCCGCCGACCCGATCAGCATCGTCATGCCGAACGCCGTCGTGATGCTGATGCTCGCACCGCGATGGCTGACAAGACGACGAATGAAGGGCAGAATAGCCATGCTCAATCGACCGGCAGTTCAAACGTCGCGCGGGCGCGGATGACGTTGCCCGGTGACGGCACGAAGCTCGATCGCAGGAAGCTGTCCTGCGGCGCCGTGAACGTGACCGCGACGGTGATCGCCTCGCTCGTTTCGGCCACGGCGACGCTGTGCGCGCCTTCCACGGCCTGAAGACTGCGCGCCACGGCGCGCGACGCGACCGCGCTGCGGTCGGCCGCGTCGAGACCGATGATCGACGCGCGCGCGCCATCGTTCGCGGCCTGCTGCACACTATGCGCGAGCATGAAATATTGACCATAGATCAGCACGCCCATCAGCAACGCGAGGAGCAGCGGCAGCACCAGCGCCATTTCGACGATGGCGGCGCCGCGCTCCCCGCGCGCCAGGGTAAAGCCGATCGGAGCAATTTTGCGTATGTGCCGCGAAAGGCGGATAGGAGCTGTCATGCCGGCAATATCGCCGCCCGCATATGAAAGCGGCGTCGAGAAAACCCGACGCCGCTTTTGCGTATTTTGCGAATTTTGGCGGCGCTCGAACCAGACCGTTTCCGCGGCCCGACGCCTATCATCAAAGAATCCCTAATATCGGCGCAGCATTTTCGTGCAGAAAATGCGTATTATTCTGCATCCTCCAACTTGTCCTGCGTCCGCAATTCGAAATCGGAAGCGTCGTGTCGTTCGCGCAGCTGGCTCGCGGGATCGCCCGTGACGCGGTTGACCATCCGCCCGCGCTTGACCGCGGGCCGCGCAGCGACCTGATCGGTCCAGCGCTGGACGTTTTTATACTCGTCGACCTGCAGGAACTCGCCCGCGTCATAAACGAGCCCCTTGGCCAGCGCGCCATACCAAGGCCAGATCGCCATGTCGGCAATCGTGTAATCGGCGCCGGCGATAAATTCGCTTTCAGCGAGGCGGCGGTCGAGCACGTCCATCTGGCGCTTTACCTCCATCGCATAGCGGTTGATCGGATATTCCTGCTTCGTCGGCGCATAGGCATAGAAATGGCCAAAGCCGCCGCCGAGGAAGGGCGCGCTGCCCATCTGCCACATCAGCCACGACAGCGCCTCGGCGCGCTTCGCGTTGTCGGTCGGCAGGAAGGCGCCGAATTTCTCGGCGAGATGGATCAGGATCGCGCCCGATTCGAAGACGCGGATCGGCTCCGCCCCGCTGCGGTCGACGAGCACGGGGATCTTGCTGTTCGGGTTCGCCGCGACATAGCCGGTCGAAAACTGGTCGCCTTCGCCGATATTGATTAGCCAGGCGTCATATTCGGCGCCGCTGTGGCCCGCCGCGAGCAGTTCCTCGAGCATCACCGTGACCTTCACGCCATTCGGCGTCCCGAGCGAATAGAGCTGCAACGGGTGCTTGCCGATCGGCAGTTCCTTGTCGTGCGTCGGGCCGGCGATGGGCCGGTTGATATTGGCGAAACGCCCGCCGCTTTCCTTGTCCCAGGTCCAGATTTTCGGCGGCACATATTCGCTATTGTCGGTCATGAGAGCTCCTGGGCTGATTTTTATACTGACCGGTAATTTAATCGGTGATCGCCGATTGTCCACCCTCCCCGGCTCAAATAATCTTTGCCGCGCGTAAAGCCGAAATGGCGTCGGTGTCATAGCCGAGCTCGCTAAGGATCGCATCGCTATGTTCGCCCACCTGCGGCGCGCGCGCGGAATCCACCTTGTCGCTGCCCGACAGGCTGATCGGCGCACGAATGACCGGCACCGCACCCTTCGTGCCCGGATAGTCGACCGGCTCGACCAGCCCCATGGCGAGGACCTGCGGCTGCGCCAGGGCTTCGCCCGCGCGAAGCACTGGCGCCGCGGGAACGCGCCCAGCGGCAAGCTCATCGATCGCCTCCGCGCTCGTGCGTTCGATGCACCAGCGCTGCATGATCGCGCTCAGTTCCTCACCATTGTCGCCGCGCAAAATGTCGCTGGCGTACAGCGGATCGCCCACCAGTTCGGGTCGCCCGACCAGCTCGGCCCAGCGCGCGAAAATCCCCGACCCGACGATCTGGGTGATGATCCATCCGTCGCGGGTGCGAAACACATCGGTTGGCCCCGAGCTGAAGCTGCGATTGCCGATCGGCTCGCGGTCGATCCCGTTCAGTGCATGGTCGATCGTCAGCGCGTTCGACAGTGCAAGCGCCGTGCCGAGCAGCGATCCCGACACGCATTGCCCCTTCCCCGTCGTGGTGCGCTCGCGCAGCGCGAGCATGATGCCAAAGGCGCAATGCAGCGCGGTGCCGAAGTCGACATAATTCACTTGCGCACGGTACGGCTGGTCGGGCGTGCCCGTCAGATGCACCGTCCCCGACATCGCCTGGCCGACCGCATCGAAGCCGACGCGGCTCGCCAGCGGCCCTTCGCTGCCGAATGCCGACGCGGTGGCCAGAATGATGCCGGGGTTGATCGCGTCGAGGCTGTCATAATCGAGCCCCAGCTTGACGAGCGCATCGTGCGGCAGGTTCGCGATCACGACATCCGCCGTCTCGACCAGTTGCCGAACGATCTCGCGTCCCTCGACGCTGCCCGGTTTCAGCGTCAGGCAGCGTTTGGCGCGATTCATCTGCATGAACATCGCGCCCGATCCGTCTGCGGCCACCGGCACCGTATAGCGATCGTCATTCCCGCCCGGCGCCTCGATCCGGATCACGTCGGCGCCATAATCGGCGAGCAATGCCGCGCAATAGGGGCCGGCGATATAGCGGCCGAAATCCAAAACCTTGATACCCTTGAGCGGCACGCTTTGCTCTCCCCGACATTATTCTTTCGACTGGGCTAGCAGCCGCTTGTCGACCCTTCCAGCACCTTCGTCGAAAGCTGCCGCTTGCATGTTCGCGGGCGAACCATATGGTCAGCACATAATTTCAAACGGGGATAATTTCATGGCGCGCTTCGCTCTCGCCCTTGCGGCGACTTTGGCTTGTTCAACCTCGGTCTGGGCACAAAGTGCGCCGGACGCCGATACGAAAGAGGACAAGTGGGACGTCAACGCCCCACCGGGGCTAGCGACGCGCAAGGTGCAACTTGCGGTCGACGAAGGCAGTTGGATGAACGTCGACGTCGCGCCCGACGGGCGGACGATCGCCTTCGACATGCTCGGCGACATCTACACGATGCCGATCGAGGGCGGCACGCCAACGCGCATCGCCGAGGGGCTCGCGTATGAGCATCAGCCCCGTTTCTCGCCCGACGGCAAGCGCATCGCCTTTGTCTCCGACCGCGCGGGCGGCGACAATATCTGGCTGATGAACCGCGACGGCAGCGACAAAAAGCAGATCTCGAAGGAAGATTTCCGCCTGCTCAACCAACCGAGCTGGTCGCCAGACGGCCAGTTCATCGTTGCCAAGAAACATTTCACGACGGGCCGCTCGCTCGGCACCGGCGAAGTGTGGATGTACCATGTGTCGGGCGGCGCGGGGGTGCCGCTCGTCAAAAAACCCAATGAACGCCACCAGAAGGAACTTGGCGAACCGATCTTTGCCGCCGACGGCAAGAGCGTCTTCTACACGCGCAACGTCACACCGGGCCCGATCTTCGAATATGCGCAGGACAGCAACACCGACCTCTTCCACATCGAACGCTATAGTCTCGAGGATGGCGAGGTCAGCACCGCGGCCTCGGGGCCCGGCGGCGCGGTCCGCCCGACCCCGTCGCCCGACGGCAAGCGCCTCGCCTTCGTGCGCCGCGAGGGCACGCAGTCGAAACTTTATGTGAAAGACCTCGCCTCGGGCATCGAGAAGAAGATCTATGACGCGCTCGACCAGGATGTGCAGGAAACCTGGGCCGTCACCGGCGTCTATCCCAACATGGCATGGACACCCGACAGCCGGGACATTGTCTTCTGGGCAGGCGGAAAGCTGCGCCGCGTGAACGGCGCCGGCGGCGACGCGCGCGTCATCCCGTTCAGCATTACTGACGACCGCGTGATCGTCGATGCAACGCACCCGGAGGTCGAGGTCGCGCCCGACCGCTTCGAAACCAAAATGCCGCGCTGGGCCGAAGTGTCGCCCGACGGCCGCAGCGTCGCGTTCGAAACGCTCGGCAAATTGTGGGTGAAGCCCGCGACCGGCGGCACCGCGCGGCGGCTTACGGGCGCGAAGGACGACGCGATTGAGGCGTGGCCGAGCTGGTCGCGCGACGGCAAATCCCTCGTCTTCGTGCGCTGGACCGACAGCAGCATGGGCGAAATCCATGTCGTCGGCGCCGGCGGCGGCGCCTCGCGCAAGCTCACCAACACCCCCGGCCACTATGCAGAGCCGCGTTTCTCGCCCGATGGCAAGACGATCGTGTTCGAGCGGCGCGGCAGCGGTGGGCTGACCTCTGCGCGCTGGAGCGAAGATCCCGGCGTCTATCGCATCGCGGCGAGTGGCGGAGCAGTCGAGCGGATCAGCAGCGACGGCGCCAAGCCGCAGTTCGCGTCCTCCAGTGACCGCGTTTTCATGGTCACCGCCGCCGACGGCAAGAGCCAGCTCGTCAGCACCGACCTCCACGGACAGGACAAGCGCGTCCACGCCAATGGCGAACTTGTCAGCGACTATGAAATCTCGCCCGACGGGCGCACCCTGGCGTTCCGGCAGAATTACGACGCCTATGTCACCCCGCTGATGCCCGGTGGGCAGGATGTATCGCTCGGCACCAAAAGCGGCGCGCTTCCCGTTACGCGGGTCAGCGGCAGCGGCGCCGAATATATGAACTGGTCGGACGGCGGCCGCCGCCTGCACTGGAGCCGCGGCGCGACCCTGTTCAGCGCCGATCTCGCGAGCCTCTTCACCAACGCGCCCATCGATGAAAAGGCGCCCAAATTCACCCCGCCGACCGAAGGCGTATCCCTGTCGATGACACAGGCCGCGGCGAAGCATAAGGGCATCGTCGTCATCACCGGCGCGAAGATCTTGACGATGGCCGACAAGGACGGCGGCGTGATCGAAAATGGCGCGATCGTCATCGACGGCGACCGCATCACGGCGGTCGGTCCGGCGGGGGCAATCACGGTGCCTGCGGGCGCGGTGACGGTCGATGCGACGGGCAAGACGATCGTCCCCGGCTTCGTCGATGCGCACGCGCACGGCTCGCACGGCGACGACGAACTGGTGCCGCAGCAGAATTGGTCGGAAATCGTCAACCTGGCGATGGGCACGACCACCAGCCACAATCCCTCGTCGCGCGCGTCGGAGATTTTCGTTTCGTCCGAAATGCAGCGCGCCGGGCTGATCCTCGCCCCGCGTATCTTTTCGACCGGGGAGGTCATCTATGGCGCCAAGGCTTCGGGCATTTATGCCGAAATCAACGGCTATGACGATGCGCTCGCGCACGTCCGCCGGTTGAAGGCGCAGGGCGCCCACAGCGTCAAGAATTACAACCAGCCGCGCCGCGACCAGCGGCAGATGGTCGTAAAGGCGGCGCAGGTCGAGGGCCTGACCGTCGTGCCCGAGGGCGGCTCGCTCTTCACGCAGGACGTCACGCTGATTCAGGACGGGAACTCGACCGTCGAGCACAACATCCCGCTCCACACCTTCTACAAGGATCTGGTGCAGCTGTGGGGCCAGACACAGGTCGACTACACCCCGACGCTCGTCGTGACCTATGGCGGCCCCGCGGGTGATCCCTATTGGCGTGCGCACACCAATGTGTGGGAGCATCCGATCCTTACGAAGCATATCCCGCCGACCGAGCTCGCCGCCAACAACAAGCGCCGCGTGATCGCGCCCGAAGGCGACTATGTCGACGATGATTCGGCGCGCGAGGCGGGCAAGATCGCCGCGGCGGGCCGCATGGTGTCGATCGGCGCGCACGGCCAGCAAGCGGGCCTCGGCGCACATTGGGAAATCTGGTCGTTCGTGCGCGGCGGCTGGAGCAACATCGACGCCCTCCGCGCTGCGACGATCATGCCCGCGACGTCATTGGGCTATGCAAAGGATGTGGGATCGCTCGAGGCAGGTAAGCTCGCCGACCTCCTCATCCTCGACGCCGATCCGACTGCGAACATCCGCAACACTGAGCAAATTCACCGCGTCATGCTTGGCGGGCGGCTGTATGATCCGCTGACGATGAACGAGGCCGAGACGGGCAATCGCAAGCGCCAGCCCTATTGGTGGGAGGCCGACAAACCCTGAGTTCGCCCTATAATTCCGCGGCGGGCCGTAATTTTGTGACGAGAGGGTTGCAAGACGTTCGGCCCGCCGCTAGTGGCGTCCACTCTCAGCGAGGAGAGTTGGCTGAGTGGTCGAAAGCGTCGCACTCGAAATGCGAAGTGCCGGCAACGGTACCGAGGGTTCGAATCCCTCACTCTCCTCCACCCCTTCTGCAAGGGTATGAAATTGCAGAAAATGCTGGAAATGCACGGGGGTCGCGGATAGCGACGCCCCAATGTCTGCTACAAAATCACACGCCCCGCAAACAATGCAACGGGTTGCACGCTATCTATATCGTCGGGGCAACGGCTACACCTTTCGCCGGAATATTCCTGCGTATGCGCGCCCTGCGTTCGGCGGGATCACAGAGTATGTCCGCAGCTTCGGCGATGTGACCGAAACGAAAGCGAAAGCGCAGGCAATCCTTCTCGGCGAGCATTGCACCCGCTTGTTCGATGAAGCGCGGAATAAGGGGCAATCGAAAAGCAAGTCTTCCGATATTTTTCGGATCAAGCGGACACCCGATGGCGAGGAAATCGAGCACGCGGTTCGGACATGGCTGATCAAAATAGAAACCAGTATGTCGGAGACACTCTTGATGGAACGAGCGAGCGCCGATCAGCACGTGCGTGACCTCGGTCGGCTGGATGTAGAGGTAGTTAGGGTTATGCGGTCACGGGGCGGGAACGCACCCCTGATGACCCGGTGGATCGCCGAAACGCTTGTTGAAGCCAATGACTGGACCATTCCGACGGACGGCCCTCTTCGCGTGCTGCTCGAAGACCGCGTTGCACGGGGACAGCGCGAACTGGCTGCGCGGCAACGCGCGGAACTCTCTTGGGAAGATCAGCCAAGACCGACACATCGTATGTTCGCCCCCGAGGAGTTTTCCCGAGACAAAGACACCCCGGCCGCAAACCCGTATCGCCAACCAGTGCCCCTCAAAGAGGTTCTGGAGCAGTATTTTGCGGAGCAGGAACCCGCCGCCAACACGGTCAAGAAATGGACCACGGCCTTAAACTCCTTAATTGAGCATCTCGGACATGACGATGCCACTCGTGTGACGGCGGACGACATCGTGGCATGGAAAAATGGTTTGCTGGCTACCAATGACAACGGTGAGCGCGTCCGAGGTCAGCGAACAGTCCGCGACGGCTATGTGGGCGCGGTGAGACCTGTCTTCGAGTGGGCAGTATCGAACAGGTTGATCGAAACGAACCCTGTCATCAAGGTAAGAGTGTCGGTCCCCCGCCCCATCCGAATGAGGGCCGAAAAGGGGTATACCGACGCGGAGGCAAAAACGGCCCTCCTTGCGTCGCTTGCGATTGACTGCGAGGCCGACTTGTCGTTCTTCGCATTCGCTCGACGCTGGTTGCCTTGGCTGTGCGCATATACCGGCGCTCGTGTTGGAGAAATGGCCCAACTCCGGGCAGAGGACGTGGCACAGACCGACGATGGTATCTGGTATGTCATAGTCACACCCGAAGCCGGGACGCAGAAAGGTGGCTTTGCCCGTAAGGTCGCGCTGCATCCACATCTCATCGAGATGGGTTTTGTGGCAGCGGCTAGGAAGCGCAGCGGACCGTTGTTTTACGATCCGAAGAGAAGGCGTGCAGGCTCAACGGGCAACCCCCAGCATAAAAAGGTGGCGCAGCGCGTTGCCGAATGGGTCCGCTCGTTGGGGATCACCGATAAGGAGTTGCAGCCGAACCACGGCTGGCGACACAGGTTCATTACCGTCGCCCGCGACGTAGGTATGGACCCCGACGTTCGACGCGAGATCACGGCACACGCCGCGAAGGATCAGCATGGTGAATACGGCGACGTGTTCGTGCGGAACAGCAGTCGGGCCATCGCAAATTTTCCTCGTTACGAGTGGTAGCGGATTTCCGTGCGCCTCCCTGCACTTATAGGGGGTCCAATGTCTTGCAAAATTGCAACTGGGTGCAATTGTTCCGGTAGCTCGCTTTCCCACCATCCCGGAAATCGACATCAGCAACAGGCGGGTTCTAAATCGACCCTCGGCGTTAGTGACCGATTTACTATAGACGCCTAAATGCTAGTGATGCTTACGGGCGGCACAGGGGGACAAAGTGACTGGGCTATTTGTTATCGTATTTATCGCCGCGCTTGTCGGCGTATTCAAGCCATACATCAATGGCGCAAAGCGTTGGCAATTCGGCCTCGGCGCCTTCGTTGCGTTCATACTGATCGGTGCATTTGCTGAACCGTCATCTCAAAGCAACAACGTTGCGGGCGATGCGACTGCCAATTCTTCGGACCCTACCGGGAAAGCTCCGGCCGTAGCAACAGCAGTGGCCAATGAGCCGGAAAGCGCATGGAGCTATTCGAGCGAGAAAGACGAGATGCGAGGTGCCGAGTCGCATTACGCAGAACTCGACGCGACAAATACCATCAACTTAGATTTTCCCTACGGCGAGCAACGCGGCCGTATTCTTGTCAGGCAGTCGGCTCAATTTGGATTCGACATTTTGGTTGGCGTGCCGAGCGGTCAGATCATGTGCAACAGCTTCTCGAACTCGCACATTAACGTGAAGTTCGATGAAGGGCCGATACAACGATACGGCTGCACAGACGCGAGCGACGGCACTAGTGACATGATATTCATCCAAGGCTCCAAGGGGTTTTTGAGCAAGCTCAAGAAGTCGAAGAAGGCGGTCGTTGAGGCCGAGTTCTTCCAGAACGGTATGCAGCAAATGACCTTCAATACAGCCAATCTCAATTGGGAGCACTGACACTATGCCTTCTGTTCAACGCGAAGTTAGCGACCGCACATTTTTCGGCAAACTGATGAAATGGCTATTTATCGGGTTCAACATCATCATGTTTCTCTGGATGGCCAGCTCGTGCGCAGCGGTCAGTGATGTTTCCGCCGGGGCAGTGAACGACGCGGAGCGCGCGGGAGCCGCAATCGGCGCGGGCCTAGGAATGACGTTCCTCTTATTCGTCTGGGGCATCGGCGACGTCATTCTCGGTATGTTCGTTCTGTTTACTCGCCGTAAGAAGATTATCACGGTCGAGGAATGAGTTGATGCGAGGGGAATGCGTAGCTCCCCCTCGTTTTGCAACGGGTTGCAACAGGTCTTTACCTAACCACGGAGCATGTGCTCTATCTCCGCCCCGATGACCGCTGCTGCCGAAATTACTGACTTCATTACCCATTGGCGCGACACTGGTGGGTCGGAACTCGCCAACACGCAGAGCTTCATCAACGGCCTCTGCGCGCTGATCGGCGTGCCCCAGCCGCATGGGAGCAAGGCCGACGACGCGGGCAATGATTACGTGTTCGAGCGCCGCGTGTTTCAGGACAACGGCGACGGCACGCAGAGTTTCGGTAGGATCGACTGCTACAGGCGCGACAGCTTTATCATTGAAGCGAAGCAGGGCAGCGATGCCGACCGGGCGGCGGCGGCACGTGGCGAGGAAGACCTTGACCTGTTCGGCCAGACCGCTTCGGCGCGTTTGAAGCGCGGCACCGCACGGCGCGGTACTCCCGGCTGGGCACGCGCCATGGTGCAGGCCAAGGGACAGGCCGAACGCTATGCCCGCGCGCTGCCCACCAATCACGGCTGGCCCCCGTTCCTGCTCGTCACCGACATCGGCTACTGCATCGAGGTCTACGCCGACTTCACCGGCACAGGCCGCGCATATGCCCAGTTTCCCGATCGCGCCCGCTATCGGATCATGCTCGACGACCTGCACGATCCCGAGGTTCGCGAACGACTGCGCGTGATCTGGACCGATCCAAAGTCGCTCGATCCTGCGATCCAGTCCAGCAAGGTCACGCGCGAGATTGCAGAGCTGCTCGCCAAGGTCTCCAAGCGACTAGAGCAACAAGGTCATGATGCCGAGAAGGTCAGCGGCTTCCTCATGCGGGTTCTCTTCACGATGTTCGCGGAGGATACCGGCGTGCTGCTTCCCAAGGAGAGCTTCAAGACTTTGCTCAAGGAGCACGAGGGCAGCCCGCAGCACCTCCATCATTCGCTGTCAGCGTTGTGGAAGGCGATGGATCGGGGCGAGTTCGCTCCCGCGCTGCGCGTGCCCGTGAAACGCTTCAACGGCTACCTGTTCAAGAATACCGACGCGATCCCGCTCGACGCCGACGAACTGCGTGTGCTGATCGAAGCCGCGTCGAAGGACTGGACTGACGTCGAACCGGCAATCTTCGGCACCCTCCTCGAACGCGCCCTATCCGCCAAAGACCGCTCAAAGCTCGGCGCGCACTATACCCCGCGCGCTTACGTAGAGCGGCTAATCTCGCCCACGATAATGGAACCGTTACGCGGCGATTGGGACGGCGTGCGCGTTGCCGCCGCGACTTTGATTGACGAGGGCAAGGCCGACGAGGCCAAACGGTTGGTCGAAAACTTTCATGCCAAGCTCGCCTCGACCAAGGTGCTCGATCCAGCTTGCGGCACCGGCAACTTCCTTTACGTCGCGATGGCCCGGATGAAGGAGCTTGAAGGCGAAGTGCTCGACCTGCTGATCGAGCTTGGCGATCATCAGTATGTTGCCGAACTGACCGGGCATACCATCACGCCCGAAAACTTCCTTGGGATCGAGATCAACCCTCGCGCAGCCGCCATTGCCCAATTGGTCCTGTGGATCGGCTACCTGCAATGGCACTTCCGCGTGAACGGGTTAAACCGTGCTCCCCCCGAGCCGATCCTGCGGGACATCCGCACGATCGAGAACCGCGACGCATTGATCGGTTATGATAGGCGCGAACTTGAGCGCGACAACCACGGCAAGCCCGTAACCCGCTGGGATGGCGAGACGACGAAGGAACACCCCGTCACTGGTCGCATGGTGCCTGACGAGGATGCTCGGGTTGAAGTTTACCGCTACATCAAGCCTGTCGCTGCGAAATGGCCCAAAGCCGATTTCATCGTCGGCAACCCGCCCTTCATCGGCGGCAAGGACGTGCGCGAGCGGCTGGGGGGTGGCTATTTTGACGCGCTCTTCGCTGCCTCCGACGTTCCTGAGAGCGCCGACTTCGTGATGCACTGGTGGGACAAGGCTGCAAACGCCGTGCGCAAACAGGGCACCCGTCGCTTCGGCTTCGTCACCACCAATTCGATCACACAGGTTTTCAGCCGCCGGGTCATCGGCAAGCACCTTGACGCCAAGGATCACGTTTGCCTGCTCTTCGCCATCCCCAACCACCCGTGGGTGGATGAAAAGGATGGGGCCGCTGTGCGTATCGCCATGACCGTGGCCGCGCTCGGCAAGCGGGAGGGGCAACTATGGACCGTAGCGGACGAAAGCCGTGCGCCAGAGCATCTCGTTTACACCGAGAGGGTTGGTCAGATCAGTAGCGACCTGCGTGTTGGCGCTGATGTGACGGGAACGTTGGCGCTCAAGGCCAACGAAAAACTTGCCTCTCGCGGTGTGCAACTTATGGGCGACGGCTTTATCGTGACGGCGCAACAAGCCGCGCAGCTTTTACCTACTCAAACCCCTTTGCCGCAACGAACATATATCCGCACCGGCATCGGTGATGGCGACGCGGTGATATTCGACTACCGCAATGGGCGCGACCTCGCCTCGCGCTCGCGTGGGGTGCAGGTGATCGACCTCTATGGGCTATCCGAGGAAGAAGTGCGGGATCGCTACCCGGCGATATATCAGCACGTGCTAACCACCGTGAAGCCACATCGCGAGCAGAACAACCGCGCCTCCTACCGCGACAACTGGTGGCTGTTCGGCGAGCAGAGGTCCGAGCTACGGAAGGCGTTGCGCGGTGTGACCCGCTACATCGCTACCATCGAGACCGCCAAGCACCGTGTTTTCCAGTTCCTCTCGAAGTCGATCCTTCCCGACAACAAACTCGCGTGCGTTGCCCTCGACGACGCCTATCACCTTGGCGTGCTGTCGAGCCGATTTCATGTTCCATGGGCTATTGCGACCGGCGGCTGGCTCGGCATGGGCAATGATTCGGTCTACGTGAAGTCTCGTTGTTTCGATCCGTTCCCATTCCCCGCCGATGTTCACGAACCACTCAAAGACCGTATCCGCTGCGAAGCCGAGGCGCTCGACGCGCTGCGAAAGCGCGTGTTGACCGAGCACGAAGACTTGACCCTGACCAAACTCTACAACGTGCTCGACGCGCTGCGCGAGGGCCGCGCCCTGACCGATACCGAACGCGACGCGCACGATCGCGGCCTCGTCACCGTGATCCGCCAGCACCATGACCGGATAGACGCGCTTGTCGCAGAGGCTTACGGCTGGCCCGCTGATCTGCCCGAAGAGGAAATCCTGACCTGCCTCGTCGCACTCAACCGCGCCCGAACTGTCGAGGAGACCAAGGGTCAGGTCCGCTGGCTCCGCCCCGAGTTTCAGGCTCCTGACTATCAGGCTCCCCTTACCCAGACCCTTGACCTCGGCGAAGCGCCGACAGCCGTGGTCGATAATGTCATCCCATGGCCCGGCACGCTCCCCGAACAGGTCAGCGCCATCCAATCCGTACTCGCCGCATCGCCAACACCCCTCGCCCCTCAAGATGTGGCCCGCGCCTTCAAAGGCAAGCGCGCCTCCACCGTCCGGCCGGTGCTCGATGCGCTGGCGGGGATCGGCATGGCGCGGCGGCTGGCAGACGGGAGGTATGCGGCGTGACGACGGTGCAGGATGTCGTCGGGTCACCCGACAAGGTCATGGGTGCGAAAGCCGTATTCGGCCCGATCAGTTCGCACGTCATGTGCTTCGGCGGTCGCGGCGAAAGGACAGAAAAGCGGTTCTATTCGCAACCTGCCGGTGCGGCGAAAAGGGCGGTTGAAGCCCCATGGGTATTTGCAATCGGCGGCGGGAGCAAAGTTCGGGACAACCTGGGGGGCAAGGTGCTTAACCTCGTCCGCGTGGCTTGTGTCTATGGCGAGACGGCTGCGTTTGTTCCCCCGGCGGAAGCGATCCGCCTTGCTCAATGGCCTACCGCTGTTGCCTTGCACGATGTTTGGGAGCTTGAAGGCTATCCCCACCTGATCGACGACCTTGGCCTGCCCGGCCGCCGCATCCTCGCGGGAGCACAGGACGGAATCATCAAGCCCCAAGAACACTTTGACCCCTTTTGGCAGGCCGTGCGCGATTGGCCGGTCAAGCTCAAGCCCTTGCCGTTGCCGCTTGACTTCCACGACAGCGGCACGCCGCGCCAAGTCAGCCAGCGGTTGCCGACCCTCAAGGTGGGCACCGAGGAAGGCAAGGCGGCGTGGAAGCTGCAACGGTCTCGCGAGCGTGATCCTGCGTTGTCGCGAGCGGCCAAGCAACTCAACATCGCCAAATTCGGTATCTGCACCTGCGAGGCATGCCGGTTTGGGCACAGCGATGCCGGGTTGTTCGACGCCCACCACCCCAATCCTCTGTGCGCAGGGGTCCGCACTACCTTAGCAGAGCACCTAGTCGTCCTTTGCCCGACCTGTCATCGGCGTGCACACCGCAAAGACCAGCTATCACCGTTCACGCTTAACGAGCTGACGGAGTGGAACAGTATCGGCCGCCCCTGACCTGCCCGCGAAATCTGCGGGTCACAACTTGTGCCTTGTGATCTATGGCTCGCAACTTAGATTGACGGCGTTATGAGCCGGGCTTATGAGCTAGGGAAATCGGACCCCTAACTTGAGAGCTACCGCGCATGAGCCATCGCGTCGCATACTATAGAGTTTCCACAGCTGACCAGAGCATCGAAGCGCAGCGCACCGCGATGGGCAGCGGGTTCGATCAGGAGTTTGTGGACGAGGGTGTAAGCGGCGGGGTGCTTGCCGCAGCGCGTCCGGGCTTTGGGAGGCTGCTATCGTCTGTCCGCAGGGGCGATACGGTGTATGTCTATGCCGTGGATCGTCTAGGTCGCGATGCGATCGACGTGCAGACGACGGTCCGCAACCTGACGCAGGCCGGTGTAACGATCCACATCCACGGTCTTGGCCCCGTCGCGGAAGGGGTGGGAGAGTTGATCCTTGCCGTCCTCGCGCAGGTCGCGCAATTAGAGCGCCGCCGTATCGCCGAGCGCACCGCAGCGGGCCGGGAAGCCGCGCGGGCTTCTCTCCGGGCCACAGGCAGGACGCATAGGGGCAAGGAGGGCCTTGGTCGGCCTTTCGCTGCCGACCCTGCAACGGTGCGGGAATGGCGGACGGCAGAGGGCGCTAGCATCAAAGGGACAGCGGAGCACTTCGGGTTGTCGCACGCGACCGTTAAGCGATATTGCGCTGCCTGACCGGCCAAATCGGAGTCTGGCTGCCAATTGCTGTCTCGCGTCGCGACGCGATCATTGCTTTGAGGCGAGAGACAGTTTCCCGCGCCGAAGGGCACCAGCTCCACTTGCTCATTTTTTCGGCAACTGCGCGCTCTATGGCGTCTATCTCGTCATCCCAACACGTCATCAGCCTCGCGCCGACCGACAACTCCCAGCGGCTCACCACTTCCCACGGGACGAATGCGTCCGCCCCGACCGGCGTCTTACGATACCACACGCCGAGGAACTTGAATGGGGCCATGACCGGATATGATGATGAGGTAAGTTGAAAGGGACCGGCTCCGTGGTCCGCAAAGGCGGCACGGACAAGGTCTCCGATTTCGCGCTCTCGAACGCGGGGTATTATTATCCCCACATTGTCCGACCAGACGAACAGCGGCAACGCTTCAAAGACAGCGGCATCTTGAAGCACGGCCGCCATCGCGTGATCGGCAACGAGCGGCGAAATCACCGATCCTTGGGGGATACCCCGTCGGTCCCTTTCGCTGCTTGCTTCGTGGTCGTCACGAACGGTGGTCATTTCCCCGATAGTCTTGAACGTCATGCCGCCCGTATGGAGCTGCCTCCGCACAATCGCCGGGTCGATGCCCAATTGCCTCTCCAACCAGTCATGCGAGATCGACCCGTAGAAATCCACGACGTCGAATTGCATGAACAGACTATCTTCGCAGCATCCGTCTAGGGCTGCTAGGAGAGCTTTGCGAACAGCCGCTGGTCCACGCCGACCTTTGTCATGCGCGTGCATGAACTGGCCATCGTGGAAGCTCGCAAAAGGGTGTAGGGCGGATTTGAGCACGTGTTGGCGCGCACGGTCCACCCAGTCAAATGAGGTTACTCGACGTGTCCCGCCGTCCCTCTTCATAATCTCGAATTGTCGGCCACGGGCGGCACGGTGGAACTTGCCGACTTTGCCGACTTGAGCAAACACGCTGATGAGCCGCTGTTGCCGTTGCGCCTCGCGCCGCGCCTGTAAATGCGCCGACTTCACCGGCCACCGCTTCCTCGCCGCGACGAACAGCGCGTCCACCAGAACGGCTTGCCGACGAAGATGCTCCACACGCTCCCTACGGGCGTTTTTACGGTGCCCGCGCTGATGCAGGCGTCGGATATTTGCAGCCGACGACAGGGCATTCTGGCGGCACCAACGACGGATCGCCAATTCCTCCGCAAAAGACAGTGTGGCAGCTGACACATCCCCGCCAAGAACATCGGCGAGCAAGCGACGCGGATCAGCATGACGAAGGGTTGGCGTAATCACAGCGGCTCCCGGTGGTGGATCAGGGAGCATCCCTATAGTCGCTCGATCTCGCGGCGCACCTAATTTCGGTTGCAACGGGTTGCAAAATTCCAGCGACCTATGTTGCCTACATATCTATCTATATCAGTTAGTTAACTCTACCCTCTGTGCGAGAACGGGCTATCATATCGGTCATCTTTTGAACGGTGGAGGTCTGAGAATGGAAAAGGACGGTTTTGGAGGGCTGCTGCGAGGGCTTCGTCACCTCAAGGCGATGTCGTTTTTCTGCTTAATCCTCGTCGCTGCGCTGAATTGGCAGGCGTTCGGGTGCGAGTTGAGGTGAAGGAAATGACGATGCCGGTTGGACGGAGGCCAGTAAGAGCGGGCGACCGCCTCTACTTTCGGGGCTACAGCGTCCCCATCGACTATGAAATCTTGGAAAAGGGTCAAATTGTGGCGGTCGCGGAGGTCCGCGAGGATGGTGAGTATGTCGTTTTTCCGATTGATGACTGGGGGCGAGTGTATTCTCAAGAGGGCGAGACAGTCTTCTCGGACGAGGTCGTGCCGCTGCCAATGCCGCCAATTCCCATAAGGCGGTTTCCGCCCCCCTATGGGCAGAGAGACAACGAGGGCCGGTTTAGAGAGGCGACGCGCTTCCTCGGCTAAGTCCGAACATAAACCGCTCGCGATGCGCACAGCCGCATATGCGCAACCTTGAATCGCATCGGCGTGCCAGCGATCTCTTCATCCTCATGGCTCCAGTAGAACTGGCAGGCCTCGCCCAGCTTGAACGTCATCAGGATGAAGGCGGCGACACCACCGCGAGCGTCCTTGCGCCGACCGGTCGCCGCAACGAACAGGGCGTCCACGAGAACGGTTTAGCGATCAGCATTCAACCGCGGCGATCACTTCATCTCCAAGGATCAGAAACGTCGAAGGGTTGCACTGGCATTGTCTTGCGTGGATTTTTGACGCGGACCAATCTGACTGACGCAGAATATACGGCTAGGAAAGTCGAAGCGTTTCCATCATTGTTACACTTTCCTTGTTACGGTCTCTTCATGTCATCCCAACGCCCATTGTTCTCAAAATCTATCGCTGAACTGGAAAAGCTGGTCGAAGAAAAGCGTGGCGACCCGCTAACGCTCGTTCGCGTCATGGCTGAACTCAGGCACCGCGATACGGATCGCGCTGTCCGACTGCGCAATCGCGTCAAGGCCATTCAAGATGGCTTGGAATTCGACTTAAAGCCGCCCCCGCCGAACACGCCAACTCCGCAACCTGCCGATCAGGGCGCTGGCGCACAAGCACCTCTGGCGGGAGGAAATGCCAACACCTCTTACGGCAACCGAACCGAGCTTCGTCAGACGCCACGCAACGCTCGTTTGCAAGAACGCACGGAACGCGCGGAAATGCCTATCAGCTACGATCCAGCTCTGACTGCCAGTCCATCCGCAGTCGCCGAACCAGAACATACTCCGGACCCTATCGTCCCCTTCGAGCCAGCAAACCCTCTCGTCGTTTCGAGGATGCTCGATCTGATCGACTACGTGATCTCGGTCGAGAAAGACAAGCTCAAGATCGTCACCGACGTGGCCGATCACCGAGCCTTCAACCGCAACACCGCCCAATTGGTTGAGCTTCCCGGCGTCCATTTCAACGCCGTCGATGGCGATGAAGTGGCATGGCTCAAGGTCGAGCGTTTGACCAAGGTTCCCCCGCCTGCGCCGGACGATGAGGAATTGAGGCCTTGGGTCATCCTGTTGGATGATCCGGCGAAGCAACCGCGATTGCGCGAAGGACTGACCGCCAGTGAAGTGCTGCAAGCAAAGATCAGCCTTGAGTCGGATCAAACCTCCGTTTCTCTGAACGAGTTCAGCGGTAGAGATGCAATCGAGGCGGCGTTCGCCACTTACCTTGAGGATCCTTGGAAGAGATGGGCAGAGCAGGAGAAGCCGCGCCGGGAGACCATGACGCTCTATGGTAGCCTGTTTGCCCTCCAAGCCGCTCTGGCTGCCCCAGACGGGACGCCGCAGGAATTTGTGTGCGGTATCGGTTATGCGGCCTTAGCGCGGGGCGGCAAGCACCTCTGCTATCCGCTGCTGACCGTGCCGCTCGACATCGAATTGGACCACAAGAGCCACGTGATATCGGTTGTGCCGCGCGAAGAAGTTTCACCGGCGGTCGAAGCGGACCCGCTCGACGTGCTCGAACTCAAGCAAGTCGATGCGTGGAGGAAAGATGCTCGCCGCATCCTAGATGCCTTAGAGGACTCGCCCCTCTCCCCGTTCGCCCCCGAGACTTATGATGTGATCCTGCGGCACGCCGCTGCACTCTTGGACCCGCAAGCTCGTTATGTAGACGGTGAGGGCGAGATCATTACACCGCCAGCACCCGGCCCGGAACTGATCGTGAGCAGCGCTTTCGGGTTCTTCCAGCGTGAACGGCGTGCAACGCAACTCATGGCCGACTTGCTGGGCTTTCGGGCGCTGCTTGAAGACGGCGATGTCCCTTTGGAAATCCCCGGCGCGATCGCTGCGCTGTTCACCGAACCATCGAGCGCCGTTGCTGACGAGGATTTTCCTACCTTCCGAGGCATCAACTCCATACCTGGGGTGACCTCATCGGACGGCGCGGGCGCTGACCTGTTCTTCCCGAAACCGTTCAACGGCGAGCAAGTCCAGATCGCACAACGCCTCGCCGTAGGCGACGGCGTGGTCGTTCAAGGCCCACCGGGAACCGGCAAGACCCATACGATCGCCAACATCATCAGTCACTACCTTGCGACCGGAAGGCGTGTGCTCGTCACTTCCCAAAAGACGCCTGCACTTCAAGTCCTTCAAGAACAGCTTCCTGCCCCGATTCGTCCTTTGGCGGTCAGCTTGCTGGACAGTGATCGCGAAGGTCTGCGACAGTTCCGTGCCTCCGTCGATCTCATAGCCGAGCGGTTGCAGGGTCTTCGACGGTCCGAGATCGACAGCGAAATCGACACCCTTGACAGTCGGATTGACGGCTTGCATCGAACCTTGGCGAACCTCGATCGCCAGATCGAAGAACTAGGGCGCAACGCGCTCCAGTCGGTTATGCTGAACGATCAAGCAATACCTCCTCTCGATGCCGCCAAGGAGGTCTGGGAGGCAGGCGATGACGCATGGTGGATCGAAGATGCCATCACGCCCGACCCGCGCCATACGCCGAGCTTCGGTAGCGACGACCTCGCCGCTTGTCGTCTGGCCCGCTCGGAATTGGGGGAACTGCTCGGCTATCTCGGCAAACCGCTTCCCCCGGCCGACCTATTTGCCGACATCGAAGCCATAGTCTCCACGCACACCGATCTGGCGCAAGCGGCTGCAATCCGGCGCGAGATCAATTCTGGCGCGCTATGGCCGCTGGTCGATGAAACGCCGGAGACTTTGGACGCAGCGGCAGTTCTGCATGAACGGCTCTCTGCTTGGACGTTAAAGCGCGACGCCCTAGGCAAAAATGCGCCGCCTTGGGATAATGCACTCGAAGCTCTACTGGCGGCCCCTTCCGATCCTCTCCTGCTCGCGATCCGGGGTTTGAAGAACGATGCAAGCGAGCTTGCGGACGATCACGCATGGTTCATGACTCGTCCCGTTGAGCTGCCAGCTGAGGCTCTCGACGATCCCCGCTTCGTGGCAGCGGTTGAAGGCCTACAAAGCGGTGGGCAAGGGCTTGGCGGGCTGGCAGGCCTATTCGCTCGCCGCACCAAGCAATCACTGTCGGGTGTTCGCCTACGCGGCAAACCACCTCGCGGTGCCGAAGAGTGGCAAGCCGTAGCGCGCCACATTCGCTCGCAAGAGCGCGCTACCATGTTTACGGCGAGCTGGAACCATGCCTGCACTACTTCCGACGTACCAAGGCTAGCGAGCACCGGACCGGCTGCGGGTCGCGAAGCAATGCGCGTGGTGGATCGCCTTGAAAGCCTCTTTGCGCTTCACTCTGAGGCAGTGGTCCTGACCAAAGAGGTTAGTATACTGCTACCGCAGTGGCGCGGCGCGGTCGAACGCCACCAAGATATGGGATCGACGCTGTACTGTTTGAAGCTGCATCTTGATCGTGCCCGTCTCGCCAAAGCCGAAGGGGTCCGCCGCCACCTCCTTGTGGAGATTGGGGCGCACGAAACGGAGCTTCATGCAGATGCGCGCGCCTTAGTTTCCTCGCTTGGCATGGACGCCATGTCAGTCACGGAGTGCCGCGAGCAAGCCATCGCGCTCTCCGGTCGGATCGAGCACCTGCATCGACTGAGACCCCACTTTGATACCGTCAACGACGTAGCTGAGAAGGTTACTTCATCGGGAGCACCGCGCTGGGCCTCTCGTCTCTGCTCGGCCCCAGCCATCGGAGAAGATGTCTGGTGTCCAAGCGACTGGCGACGGCGCTGGCGACTGCGCCAGCTTGCGTCGTGGCTGGATGCTTCACAGAAGCTGGGCGCTTTCCGGACGTTGCATGCCGAGCGCCAGAGGGCTGAGGGCGACCTATCGCGCGCTTATACTCGGCTGATCGAGCAACGCACATGGCGGGAACTAAAAAAGCAAGCTTCTCCCGCCGTGATGACCGCACTCAGCGCTTATGCTGTTGCCGTCGGTCGTATCGGCAAAGGGACGGGAAAGAGTGCCAACCGACATCGCAAAACCGCTCGTCACGCGGCAAATGCTGTCAAGGGCGCGTTGCCATGCTGGATCATGCCTCACCACAGGGTGTCCGAGTCGCTGCCCGCAGAGCTGGGTATTTTCGACTTGGTCATTGTCGATGAGGCCTCCCAATCAACCTTAGCCGCCCTTCCGGCGCTGTTCCGCGCCCGCCAAATCTTGGTCGTAGGCGACGACAAGCAAGTCAGCCCGGATCATGTCGGTCTTGCAATGGATCAAGCCAATGCACGTGCGGCCCGCTACCTCACTTCGCAGGTTGCCCTTTTCCAAGCCCCAATGCGGGAAGAAGCATCGCTTTATGATCTCGCCAGCGTGATCTTTGGCGGGGATAACCTGATGCTGCGCGAACACTTCCGTTGTGCCGCGCCGATCATCGAGTTTTCCAAGCGGCAGTTCTACCGCAACGAGCTGCGGCCCTTGAGGCTCTCTAAGTCCTCTGAGCGTCTCGATCCGGTCCTCATCGACGTTCGGGTCACGGACGGCTATCGGAAGGGAAAAACCAATCCACCCGAGGCTGATTACATCGTCAGCGAGCTTCGACGCATGGGCGACGACCCCTCGTTCGATGATCGGACATTTGGGGTTACCACCCTTCTCGGGACCGAGCAGGCCGCGTTGATCTACAAGCGCATTGAAGGCGAGCTTGGGATACCGTTCATCGAAAAATACCACCTACGTGTTGGCGACCCTTCGGCATTTCAGGGTGACGAGCGAGACGTAATGTTCCTCTCGATGGTCGTAACGGCAGGAAATGCCACGGCACTTAGCGGTCTTGGTTACGAACAGCGCTTCAACGTGGCGGCTTCACGTGCCCGCGAACGGATGATTTTAGTGCGGTCAATTGAGTTGGATCAACTCAGCCCACGCGACGCCCTCCGGCGCGCGATCCTTGAGCACTTCCGCTCACCATTCCCAGCTGACGCCGCCGATATGCAGGACGCGCGTGACAGATGCGAGTCTGACTTCGAGCGAGAGATGTTCGATCTGCTCGCCGAGCGGGGATACAGCGTCGATACCCAAGTCAAAGTCGGCGCCCATCGGATCGACATGGTCGTCGATGGGGATGAGGATCGTCGTCTTGCAATCGAATGTGATGGTGATCGTTACCACGGCCCGGAGCAGTGGCCTTCGGATATGGCTCGGCAGCGCACTCTTGAGCGCGCAGGTTGGCGCGTTTGGCGCTGCTTCGCATCACGCTTCGTGCGCGAAAGGACCGCAGTGGTCGAAGAGCTGGCTGAGCTGCTCTCGACAATGGACATTCAACCCCGCAGCGCCTCAGGGCGATCGCGAACCTATACCGAGCTGCGCGAATGGAACTCCTTGAGCGGCACAAACGAAATCGACGAAGCCGATACCGACGAAGATGATGCCTCGCTGGGAGACGATCTTTTGTCAGGTGAGACGACCAATACCGACCCCTTGCAACCCGTTGCAACGCGTTGGAATGGCCACGACACCACTGAAACAATCAGCATTGCACCTATCGGAATATCAGAACCTTCGTCGCCACCTTCTGCGAACACGGCGCAACGCGTTACGGAGACAGACGTCCAAGCGGCAATCCTGGAGCTATTGGGGAACGGCGAGGTTTGGACCAATGCAGAGCTAAAACAGGCGCTGTCTCACGTTCTTCCGCTTCACGCCGGGGACCGGCAGCAGTCATCAAGCCGCCCCAACGAGGAAAAGTGGGAAGAGCTGGTGAACAATGCGCTGGCTAGCTCCGGACGCAGCAACTCACTCTATGCCCGAGGATTGGTGTCCAAAGCTGGGTTTGGAATGCACCGTCTTGCAGAACGCGATGATAGGTAGTCGGGGCAACGAATCGCCTGCCAACTCGCCCGTCGCAAGGCGCCTCTCCTTCCCCAACGCCCGGATGATGGTTCACCGCGTACGAACGGGGCGCCATCGCCAGTCACCTATATGCTACAAAATGCGCTCCAAATTTCGAGTAGAGGAGGCCGCGTAAGATATTGAAAAATATATGTAACATTCGATAGGAGGAGTATCCCTCACTCTCCTCCATTTTTCTAAGTTTTTGACCACGGCAGGCCGCCCCGGCACGAAACCGGGGCAGCTCGCGTGCACCATTACCTGATGGTAACGAGCGACGGTGCAGCGAGCGCGCCGACGACGGCGCCGACGATCAGGAACAGCACGATATAAACGATGATCACGACCACCGTGTAGCCGAGTGCCTTGTCCTGCGGCGCCTTCATCAGCACCGGCAGGCCAAGATAGAGGAGATAAAGCCCATAGAGCGCGAACAGGAGGCCGAGGACGGCGAGCGCGGGCAATATCCCGAAAATGCCGCCGACCCAGCCCGCGGTCGCCGAATAGGCCGCCACCTTCAGCGCCTGAACCTGATTCTTTTGTCCGCCAAAATTCGGCGCCAGGCCGTCGATGACCAACGCGAGAATGAAGATCGTCGCCAGCGACAAGCCGTAAGAGACGATCGCCGACACCAGCGCCCCCACCAGCGGCGGGTGATAGGTAAAGCCGAACGTGGTGATGCCGAAAACCTGTCCGCCAATAAATCCGGCTAGCGGGCCGATCGCCGCCAATACCAGCACATAAGGCACATAGATCGATTGTACCGTCGCCGGCTCGGCCGCCATGACCGGCCACGTCTCTTTGGGTTTGAGAAGGATGTCCTTCGCGCGCTGGATAATGCCCGAAGCCGGACCGGAGCTATTGGGTGGTACGTCCGTCATAATGCGTCTCCCCTGATCGTGCGGCCCACAACCCGAATGGGAAATGCAAAAGCCATGAGGACAGTTTAATCCCCATCTCCAATGCATCTGTAACGCTGCTCACAGCCCGATTCGGCAAACCACAGCCGATTTGGAATGTAACCGACTTGAAACGAGCGTAAACCGCCATAGATTGACCCTATGACACCCGACTCCAGTTCCGAGCTTCCCTCCACCGTTACTGCACCGCTGATCGGCCGCGCTCGATTCGCGCCGGGTGATATCGTGCGCCACCGCATGTTCGACTTTCGCGGCGTCGTGTTCGACATCGACCCGGTCTTTGCCAACAGCGACGAATGGTATGAAGCGATCCCCGAGGACATCCGCCCGGCGAAAGAACAGCCCTATTACCACCTGCTCGCCGAAAACGGCGATTCAGCGTACATCGCCTATGTCAGCCAGCAGAATCTGGTCGCCGACGGCGACGGCGGGCCGATCGATCATCCACAGATCGATGCGATGTTCGAGGGGCTGGACCACGGCCGCTACCGCGTTCGCGCCATCCACCGCCACTAAAAGCTATCAGGCCTTCAGCTTCCAGCCCGAAGCAAGCAGGCGATAGGTCAGCAGGCCCAGCCCGATATTGACCCCGATCAGGACCAGCGCTGCGGTCAGTACCGGATTGGAGATCGTCGAATCGACCGTACCGATGAAGCCGTAGCGAAAGCCCATGATCGCATAATAGACGGGGTTGCCGTGCGCGATCGTCTGAAACCAAGGTGCGAGCTTGTCGACCGAATAGAATGTCCCCGACAAAAGCGCGAGCGGCGTGACGACGAAATTGGTCACTGCAGCGGCATGATCGAACTTTTCGGCCCAGACCGAGGTGATGAGGCCGAGGAAACCGAGCATAGAAGCGCCGAGCACGCCAAAAACCGCCACCGCCCAGAGATGATCGGGCACGACATGCACACCAGGCCACAGCAGCATCGCAAGCCACAACGCCAGCCCGACGAGGATCGACCGCGTAATCGCGGCGCCAACCAGCGCGATGATCAGCTCGCCGACCGCGAGCGGCGGCATCAGATAGTCAACGATCGTGCCCTGGATCTTGCCGACCAGCAACGAAAAGCTCGAATTGGCGAAGCTATTCTGGAGCATCGCCATCATGATGAGCCCCGGCGCGATGAAATCGGCGAAGGGAACGCCGATGACCGTCCGCCCCGCACCGCCAAGCGCGACGGTGAAAATGACGAGGAACAAAAGCGTGGTAATCGCCGGGGCCCATATTGTTTGCAGCTGGACCTTGAAAAACCGCCGCACCTCCTTGACATATAGCGCGTGCATGCCGGGCACGTTCAGCGTTCGGATATGGGGAACGCCGGGTTCGGCGAAGGTTGGAGTCGCGGCGGAATTTGTCGAGTCGGGGCGCGAAATTTGGGGCTGGTCGTTCATGGCGTTCTCGCCTATCGCCTCCCCGATCTTACCGCAAGCTGGGCAACGTCTGATGCCGGTCCCGAAAGGATCGACAAGGCGCATCGTCTGACCGCCCGCAGCGTGAATGATAAGGAATAGATTATGTCATGGACCGACGAGCGCATCGAAAGCCTGCGCACCATGTGGGAAAAAGGGCTGACCGCCAGCCAGATCGCCGATGAACTCGGCGGTGTGAGCCGCAATGCGGTGATCGGCAAGGCGCATCGCCTCGGCCTCAAATCACGCCCCTCGCCCGTCAAGGCGACTGATAAGGTGGCCAAGCCGGTGAAGGCCGCGGCCCCCGCCGCGCCGAAGCCCGCGACACCCGTTGCCGCGCCGCGCGCGGCTGCGCCAGTCGCACCGCGCCCGGCCGCGCCGGCGCCAAAACTCGATGCCAAGCCGGCCATCGACACGCCGAACGCCGACGGCGGTTTGGGCGATGTCATACCGAAGGCCGACCAGCCGCGTATCGTCTCGATCGGCCCCGGCGGCTTCATCCGCCAGGGACCCGGCGACCAGCAGGCACCGATCCCGCCCGCGCCGCCGCGCCGTCTCGTGCCCGCAAAGCCGAGCCCCGAGATTGCCGACAAGACGACCTTGCTCGACCTCAACGACCGCATCTGTCGCTGGCCGATGGGGCATCCCGGCGAGCCCGACTTCCATTTTTGCGGTGAAGCCGTGAACCCGGGCTTCCCCTATTGCGTCCAGCATTGCGGCCGCGCCTATCAGGCGCAGCTGCCGCGCGGCACGCGCCGTCCGCCGCCGCCGCCGCCGTTCGGTGGCCCCCGCGTTCGTTAAGACACGCCCGGTGAGACCCTTCGGGCAGGAGTTTGAATTCGCGCGCGCGCTCGGCCTGCAGATGGTCGAGCGCGGCGACGGACGCTGCACGATGGCGATCGACATCGAACCGCAGCGCCACTTCAGCCCGCAGGGCGCCGCGCATGGCGGCGTCGCTTATTCGCTCGCCGACACCGCGATGGGCGGCGCGCTCACCAGCGTCCTCCCCGACGACCAGTGGTGCGCGACGATGGAAATCAAGTTCAACTATCATGTCCGGGTCGGCGAAGGCCGATTGACGTGCGAGGCCGAAGTGCTGCACCGCGGCAAGCGCGTCGCCAATATTGACGCGCGCCTCTATCAGAATGGCCGCCTCGTCAGCAGCGCGAACGGCAATTTCGCCATTTTCGCGGCGCCATCGGCCAAATAGGCGAAAGGCGCCGGGTCTTTCGACCCGGCGCCTCCCTTCCCGCTCCCAAGAGGTCAGAAGCGGTAGCTGATCGCGCCCCGCACGCTGTGCGTGCGGAAATGGGCATTACTGCGCTGGATATCGGTCCCGCCGCCGTTCAGCAGGAACGGATTGGTCGGCGGCGCGGTGCCCGCACCGACGTTGACGACATAATCCTTGTCCTTGAGATCGGTGTAGAGATACTCGAGGCCGACCGAGATATTGTTCGTCACCATCACTTCGGCACCGCCGCCGGCGGCATAGCCCCAGCCATTGGTCTTGCCATTGTCGGCAAAGCTGTTGGCGGTGTTGCTCGTCGTGAACTTGTTGTCGAGGCGCGCATAAGCACCGCCGCCGGTCACATAGAAGAGCGCGCCGCCGCCGGGGGTGTAACCGGCACGCAGGCGGGCGCCCGCCTGATAATCGGCCTCACGGCTCATGGTATAGCTTGCGGGGGTGGTCGAAAAGCCGCTGACGCTGTCGCGCGCATGGCTGCGCCCGCCTTCGATGACCGCGCCGAGGACGAAATTGCCCATCCGCTTGTCGAAACCAAGACGCCCGTAATATTCCGGACCGTCCTTGTCGTTGCGGCAGCCGAGATTGGCCGAGCTGGTCGCCGCGCCATTGCAAAAGCCCGGCGAAAAGGCGTCGGTGCCGCCCGAAGTCGTCACCTGGTCGCCATAGGTGCCGTCGCGGTTGGTGTCGAACACGAGCGTTTCGCCGCGATCGCTGCCCTGAAGCGTGCCGCCACCGACGATGCTGATATAGGGTCCGTTGAAGTCCTGCGAGGTATCGCGCCCGTCCTGGGCCATCGCGGGCACGGCCAACGCGCTGGCCGCAACTGCGGCGAGGAGAGAGAGATTTTTCATTTTTTACTCCACTTTTTGAATGACTTTGCAGTCCGTTTGCCAACCCCCTGCCTCCGCCCAAAGTTCCCTTTCTGCTCTGAAACGGGACGAATGGAGCCGTCGGCGCGAGGCGCAAAGCGGTCCAAAACCGCCCTTGCCAGCGGCCTTTGCCGCCCCCTATAGCTGGGCCATGAGTCACGATTTGTTCGACAGCAGCACCCCCGCGACCGACAGCTACAACGCCTCGCAGATCGAGGTGCTGGAAGGGCTGGAGCCCGTCCGCCGCCGCCCTGGCATGTATATAGGCGGCACCGACGAGCGCGCGCTGCACCACCTCGCCGCCGAGGTGATCGACAACAGCATGGACGAGGCGGTCGCAGGCCACGCGAACCGCATCGAAGTCATCCTCGATGTCGGCAACCGGCTCACCGTCATCGACAACGGCCGCGGTATGCCGGTCGACCCGCACCCCAAATTCCCTGGCAAATCAGCGCTCGAGGTCATCATGACCATGCTCCACTCGGGCGGCAAGTTCGAGGGCAAGGCTTATGCGACCTCGGGCGGCCTCCACGGCGTCGGCGTCAGCGTCGTCAATGCGCTATCGGTCGAAACCGAAATCGAGGTCGCGCGCGGCAAGCAGCTTTATCGCCAGCGTTTTTCGCGCGGCACGCCGCTGGGCGGGCTCGAAGAACTCGGCCCGACGCCCAACCGCCGCGGCACGAGCGTCAGCTTCGTTCCCGACGCCGAAATCTTTGGCGATCATGGCCGGTTCAAGCCGCAGCGGCTCTATCGCATGGCGCGCTCGAAGGCCTATCTGTTCGCTGGCGTCGAAATCCGCTGGAAATGCGCGCCCGAGCTGATCGGCGACGACACCCCAGCCGAGGCGATTTTCCAATTCCCCGGCGGCCTTGCCGACCACCTCAAGGAACAGATCGGCACGCGCGAATGCGCGACCGCCGAACCCTTTATCGGACGCCAGGATTTCCCGGGCGATCAGGGCCGTGCCGAATGGGCGATCGCCTGGCCACTGTGGTCGGACGGGTCGTATAGCTGGTATTGCAACACCATCCCGACCCCAGCGGGCGGCACGCATGAAGCGGGGCTGCGTTCGGCGCTGACCAAGGGTTTGCGCGCGTTCGGCGAGTTGATCGGACAAAAGAAGGCCGCACAGATCACCGCCGAGGACGTCTTCAACGGCGGCGAGATGATGCTGTCGGTCTTCATCCGCGATCCGCAGTTCCAGAGCCAGACCAAGGACCGGCTATCGAGCCCCGAGGCCGCACGCTTCACCGAAAATGCCGTACGCGACCATTTCGACCATTTCCTCTCGGACAATATGGACCGCGGCCGCGCGCTGCTCGGCCTCGTCCTCGACCGGATGGACGAAAGGCTCAAGCGCAAGGCCGAACGCGAGGTCAAGCGCAAGACCGCCACCAGCGGCCGCAAGCTCCGCCTGCCCGGCAAGCTGACAGACTGTGCGAACGACGGCCCCGAAGGTACAGAATTATTTATCGTCGAAGGTGACAGCGCCGGCGGCAGCGCCAAGCAGGCGCGCGACCGCAAGACGCAGGCGATCCTGCCGATCCGCGGCAAAATTTTGAACGTCGCGAGCGCCAGCAACGACAAGATCCGCGCCAATCAGGAAATCGCCGACCTCGCGCTCGCATTGGGTTGCGGGATGCGCAAGGATTGTGACGCTGATCGGCTGCGTTACGAAAAAATCGTCATCATGACCGATGCCGACGTCGACGGCGCTCATATTGCGACTTTGCTGATGACCTTTTTTTTCCAGGAAATGCCCGACATCGTGCGGCGCGGCCATGTCTATCTCGCGCAGCCGCCGCTCTATCGCCTAACCTCGGGCAATACGTCGGCCTATGCCCGCGACGATGCACACCGCGCCGAGCTTGAGGCGACACAGTTCAAGGGCAAGAAGGTCGATGTCGGCCGTTTCAAGGGGCTGGGCGAGATGAACCCCAACCAATTGAAAGAAACGACAATGGACCCCGCGACGCGCTCGATGTTGCGCGTCACGCTGCCGCAGGAATATGAAGAGCGGCACTTGGTCAAGGATCTGGTCGATCGGCTGATGGGCAAGCATCCCGAACATCGTTTCCAGTTCATCCAGGCCAACGCCGCGACGCTCGACGAGGCTGCGATCGACGCCTGAGGAGGCTTTTATGGCGAGATTTCGATCGGTGGCGATCGCGGCAGCGATACTGATTGCGCTCCCGCCGCACATCGCCCTCGCCCAAACTGCGGTGCGCACGACCCCAGCGGATCAAGCCGCGTTCGAACGCCGCGCCCTGCAACTCGTCGACCTGTTTGGCGGCAAAATCGCTTACTCAGCCTATTTCGATCCGCATTTTCAGGCCGCGGTTCCCGAGCCCCAGTTCGACGCGTTCCGCGCCGGACTGATCGCGCAATATGGTGAGCCAGTCGCGATCGACAGGGCGACCGCGGCCAATGATCGGTCGGGGACCGTCCTGCTGCGTTTCGAACGCGGCGTTGCTACGGTGCTCCTGGACATCGGCGCCGCGGCCGATAAGCGGGTGAGTGGACTACAGATAACCGGCGTCACCGTGGCAGACGACAGTTTCGAAAAGGTCGCGGCCGAGATTGCAGAACTGCCGGGGCAGACAGGCTTTCTCGTGGCAGAACTCGACGAGGGCACTATCCGGCCCCTCGGCTCGGCCAATGTCGACCGGCAATTTGCAACGGGCTCGACCTTCAAGCTCTATATCCTCGACGAACTCGCGGCGCAGGTCGCGGAGGGCAAGCGCCGGTGGTCCGACGTCGTCCCGCTCTCGCATTTCAGCTTTTCATCGGCGGGCACCGCGAACTGGCCAGCGAAAACGCCGGTAACGCTCCAGACGCTCGCGAACTGGATGATCTCGGTCAGCGACAATGGCGCTGCCGATACGCTGATCCACCTTCTCGGCCGCGAAGCGATCGAGGCGCGGATGAGGCGCGCCGGGCACAGCGATCCATCGCGCAACATCCCGTTGCTCACTACGGTCGAAGCTTTTGCACTAAAGGGAAATAATTTCAGTGATCTGCGTCCAGCATTTATCAACGGCGATGATGCCGCGCAGCGCAAGCTCCTCGACGACAACCGTCACCGCCTGACCCTCGCCAATGTCGATGGCGTCAGCTTTACCGCCGGCCCGCGCTTCATCGACAGCCTCGAATGGTTCGCCAGCCCGAACGACATTGCGCGCCTGATGGTCGACCTGCGCGCGCGTCGATCAAAGACGCTGCTGGCGGCGATGGCGATCAACAATGGCGTCGGCCCGGTCGCTGCCGCCGACTGGAGCTATCTCGGCTACAAGGGCGGGTCCGAAAATGGTGTGTTGTCGATGAGCCTGCTTGGCCAGCGCAAATCGGATGGCCAATGGGTCGTCGTGACCGCGAGCTGGAACAATTCCAAGGCCAATGTCGATACCGGCCCGCTGATCGGGCTCGTTACGCGCCTGCTCGCGCTCGCAGCGCATGCCCCGCATGCAGCGCCAGCGCCAGGCACGCCGCCAGCAGCACGGCGTCCTTGAACAGGAATTGCGCGGTGGAGCCCATGAAAGGAAAGCCGTAACCTTCTTCCCAGAGCGACGCCCCGAAACTGAAGCTCAGCGTAATCAGAAAGGTGCATATCCCCATCAGGCTTCCGAGCAGCCCCGCGCGATGCGACCACGCCCCAATCGCGATCAGCGCGCCGGCGAGCAGCTCGATCGTGCCGATGACGTTGCTGGTCCCCTGCACACCGATCAACGGATACATCCACGCAAACAAGGGATAGTGCATCGCCGTTCGCGCCACACCTTCGGCCTCATAGGCGGCGAACTTCGCGACGCCAAAAAGGGCAAAGATGAACACGAGCGACCAGCGCAGCGCCGCAATTGCCAATAGCTGCGACGGCAGCCGGTCCAGAATCTTGAACATGAAATAATACCCCCGAATATGGTTTCAGGGCTATTCGTCGGCCGTCGCGCTTCGGTTACATCAGTCGGCGGTTAGCGCCGCGACCAGCGCCTTGACCTTCGCCTGCCGCCATTGCGGTGTCGGCGCGACGAGCCAGTAGCCGCGCTTTACGGCGACGGCATCGCCGATCTGCCGCACACGCCCCGCCGCGATGTCGGCCTCGGCCAGCATCGCGGGAACATTGGCATGTCCCAGCCCGTTGGCCGCCGCGTCGATCGCCAGCCCGGCATCGCCCAGCCGCAGCGCGGGCTCGCCGTCGGCCACCGGACAGCCCGGCCACGCAATGCGCGTCTCGCTCTCGCTCCCCGGACCCGCGACGGTCACCATCAGCGGATCGGCTAGCGCCACGCCTTCATGCTCGCCCGCGCCGTCGGTCCAGAATATCGCGAGATCGAGGTTGGCCTCGGTAAAGTCGATCCCGCTGTCGGCAGAGACCAGGGTGAAGCGCACATCGGGCGCCTGCTGGCTATAGCGGGCAAGCCGCGGCGCGAGCCATTTGGCGGTGAGGTCGCGGGGCGCGGCGATCGTCAGCGATTGCGACGACTGCCCGGCCTGCATCGCGCGCACCGACTCTTCGAATTGCAAAAAGCCCTGCCGCAGTGCGTCGAGTCCGGCATCGGCCTCGCCGGTCAGTTCCAGTCCCTTGGGCGTGCGGCGGAACAGCACGACGCCGAGCATATCCTCGAGGGCACGAATCTGCTGACCGACCGCCGCGGGCGTCACCGCCAACTCGTCGGCGGCGCGCGTGAAGCTCAGATGCCGGGCAGCGGCATCGAACACGCGCAAGGCGTTGAGCGGCAGGTGGGTGCGTTTCATGACGCGGTCGCGGGCGCCACGAGCGGGAAATGGGGGATTGCGACGAGCAATTGCGATCCGTCGCCCATCTCCATCTCATAGCTACCGACCATCGAGCCTTCGGGGGTCGGAAGCGGACAACCCGAAACATAGTCGTAGGCGCCGCCGGGGCCGATCAGCGGCTGTTCGCCAACGACGCCTTCACCCTCGACTTCGCTGACCTGGCCGCGCCCGTCGCTAATCCGCCAGTGACGGCTGATCAATTGCGTCGCGGTCTGCCCGTGATTTTCGATCCGCACATGATAGGCCCAGAACCAGCGGCCGAGCGCTGGATGCGACTGTTCGGGCAGATAGCTGACCGCCACGCGCACGGTGATCGACCCGGTGGTCGCCGCAAAGGGGAAGAAGGAGTCGATCATCGTGCTCATGGGGGCAGCGTCGCTCAAAGCCCGGCCTTGGTCAATGCCTGGTCCAGATCGGCGATAACATCGCGCGGATCCTCGAGCCCGATATTGATGCGCAGCATCCCCTCGACGACGCCCATGTCGGCGCGCGCTTCGGCGCTGACGCCATAATGGGTGGTCGATGCCGGATGGCAGCACAGGCTGCGTGAATCACCGATATTGTTCGAAATATCGACGAGTTCGAGCGCGTTGAGCAGGCCCATCGCCTGTTCGCGGCCGCCGTCGAGGACGAAGGAGAAGATCGGCCCGCACGCCTCCATCTGGCTCATCGCGAGATTATGCTGCGGGTGGCTGGCAAGCCCCGGGTGCAGGATGCGCGGCACGCGGCTTTCGACGAACTTGCCGACCGCGAGCGCATTTTCCGACTGGCGCCGCGCGCGCAAGTCCAGCGTCTCAAGGCCTTTGAGCACGACCCACGCGTTGAACGGCGACAGGTTTGGCCCCGTGTTGCGCTGGAACGGCAATAGCACGTCGTTGATGAACTTCTCGGTCCCGCAGACGGCACCGGCGAGCACGCGGCCCTGCCCGTCCATCAGCTTGGTGGCCGAATAGGCAACGACATCGGCGCCGAAATCCATCGGACGCTGCAGCACGGCGGTCGCAAAGGCATTGTCGACGACCGACGTGATCCCATGCGCCTTTGCCAGCGCGCAGACATGCTTCACATCGACGATATCCATCGTCGGGTTGGCGGGGGTTTCAAAGAAGAAGACTTTGGTGTTCGGCTTGATCGCCTTTTCCCAGGCATCGTTATCGCGGCCGTCGACGACGGTCGTCTCGATGCCGAAACGCGGGCAGAGATGATCCACGAGCCAGCGGCACGAGCCAAAGGCGGCCTTCGCGGCGACGATATGGTCGCCCGCCGACAGCTGGCACAGCAATGCCGTCGTCATCGCCGCCATGCCGGTCGCCTGCGCGCGGCACGCCTCGGCGCCTTCCATCAGTGCGATCCGCTCTTCGAGCATCGCCACCGTCGGGTTCTGCAGGCGCGAATAGGTCATGCCCTGTTCTTCGCCGGCAAAGCGCGCCGCGACTTCCTCGGCGCTGTCATAGGTGTAGCCCGAGGTCAGGAAGAGTGCTTCCGACGTCTCGCCATGTTCGCTGCGCCACGTCCCGCCGCGCACCGCCTGCGTCGCCGGATGCCAGTTCCTGGTCTTGCTGCGATCCAAACCCGTCGTCTTCTTCATCATCTTATCCGTTCAAAACCGAAACCACCGCATCGCCCAATGCCGCCGTTCCCATATTGCCCCCCAGATCCGCACCGCGGCACCCGTCGGCCAGCACTTGTCCGACCGCCGTCTCGATCCGCGCCGCGCTTGCCTCGTCGCCGCCCGAATGGCGGAGCAGCATCGCGAGCGACAGGATCATCGCCAGCGGATTGGCGATGCCCTTGCCCGCGATATCGGGCGCGCTGCCGTGGATCGGTTCGTACAGCCCCTGCTTGCCTTCGCTCAGCGAAGCCGAGGCGAGCAGCCCGATCGACCCGACACACATCGACGCCTGATCGGACAGGATATCGCCGAACAGATTGCCGGTGACGACGACGTCGAACTGGCCGGGGTTGCGCACCAACTGCATCGCGGCGTTATCGACATACATGTGAGTCAACGCCACGTCGGGATAGTCCGCCGCAACCTCGATCACGACATCGCGCCACAGCTGCGATGTTTCGAGCACATTCGCCTTGTCGACCGAGCAGAGGCGTTTCTGACGACCCTGCGCCGCGCGGAAGGCGACATGCGCGATGCGCCGCACCTCGCTCTCGCTATACGACATGACGTCATAACCTTCACGCTCGCCGCTCGCCGTTGTGCGCGTGCCCTTTTCGCCGAAATAGACGTCGCCGTTAAGTTCGCGGACGATCAAAAGGTCGATCGCCGCCGCGACCTCGGGCCGTAACGCTGAGCTGTCTTCGAGCCCCGCGAACAGCTTCGCGGGCCGCAGATTCGCAAACAGGCCGAGTTCGGACCGCAGGCCGAGGATCGCCTGCTCGGGGCGCAGATGCCGTTCGACGCTGTCGAACCGAGGATCGCCGACCGCACCGAAGAGGATGGCATCTGCCGCTTCCGCCTTCGCCAGCGTCTCGGGCGGCAGCGGATGACCGGTCGCTTCATAGGCTGCCCCACCGACAAGCGCGCGGTCGAGCGTGACAGTCAGGTTGAGCGCCGCGAGCACCTTCTCGGCCTCCGCCATGATTTCCGGACCGATACCATCGCCAGCCAACAGCAGGATTTTCAACGTCTCGCCCTTTCGTGTCTCGCCTGCCGCTTAGACAGCGGCGGCGCGTCACGCAACCGCCCTGCCCAGCCGCGAGACCAATCTTTCCCTTACGCTCAGCAAGTCGCGGTTGCGCCCGTCGAGGACGTCGCGGTCGAGGAAATGGCCGGTGATGATCAGGCCATCGAGGACATCGTCCATCGGCGGACTGGCATCCTGCCCGCGCAGAAAGGGCGGCAGGCGGAACAGGCGTTCCTCATAACCTGCCGCCGCCCCCATGCTTACCGCGCCGCCCGACTTGGGGTTGACGAAGGCCAGATCGGCGGACATTCCCGTCACAACGCATTCTTCGAGATTCAGGCCAAAGCCCAATTCGGCGAGCAGCAGCAACTCGTAACGCGCCAGCGCCGTGGCCCACTGCCGCGCCGACGACGCCACGCCGATCGCGTCCAGAACTGCCGAAAGCGCTGAATAGAGTGCGGGATAGGGCTGGCTCTCGGGTAGGGTCGACGCGGTCAGGCTCGTCGCCCAGTCGATAGCCGCCGCCGCCAGCGGTTCAGCGAGCAACGGCGCGCGGCTTTCCAGCAACTCGGCCGTCGCGCCGGCCAGTTGCTCTTCGGTTCGCGCCCGCAGTTCGAGCGCAACGAGATTGCCGGCGATCAGAATCGGCCGCAGCCGCGTCGACCGCCCGCCGCGCACATAACCCGCAACCAGGCCCGCCTCTTCGGTCAGCGCGCGCAATATCGCCCCATGTTCGCCATGCGCGCGCACGGCGCAGACGATCGCGGGGGCGGTCAGGCTGGCCAAAGCACCATCTGCGTCTGCGTCACCAACGCGACCTCATCGCCCGCTTCGGTGCGGATGCGCGTCTGCCACACCGACAGCCGCTTGCCGATCTTCACCGGGGTCGCCTCGCCGACCAGCACCGAACCCACCGGACCAGCGCCGAGGAAGTTGGTCTTGCTCTCGATCGTCGTCGTCCCGCTTGCCCCATCGGGGAGCGTCAGGAAGGCACCTACAGCGCCAAGGCAGTCCGCGAACGCCATGATCGCCCCGCCATGGACGATCCCGCCCGCGGTGCAGATTTCGGCACGCACGGGCAGCTTGCCCGCGACGCGCTCCTTGCTGCCTTCGTGGATCGTGACTCCAAGCGTCCCCGCGAGCGGCATGGCTGCTGCAAAATCCATAAAACTCCCCTCACCGTCCCGAATGATAGAAATCATGCACCGCCTGCGCGACCGCCGCGCTCACTCCCGGCGCCTTCTGCAAATCTTCCAAGCTCGCGCCGCGCACCGCGCGCGCCGTGCCGAAATGCATCAGCAGCGCCTTCTTCCGCGACGGCCCGATCCCCGGAACCTCGTCGAGCGGCGACGCGCCCATCGCCTTCGACCGCTTCGCACGATGCGCGCCGATCGCAAAGCGGTGCGCCTCATCGCGCAGCCGCTGGATGTAAAACAGCACCGCATTGTTCGGCGGCAAGGTGAATTCGCGCCCGTCGGGGTGATAGAAAGTCTCGCGCCCGGCATTGCGGTCGGGCCCCTTGGCCACCCCGACAAAGGTCAGGTCGTCGATCCCCAGCTCAGCAAACACCGCCGCAACCGCCGACACCTGCCCCTTGCCGCCGTCGATCAGCACCAGGTCGGGCCATTCGCCTTTGGTGCGTTCAGGATCCTCCTCGATCGCGCGTGCAAAGCGGCGCTGGAACACTTCGCGCATCATCGCGAAATCGTCGCCCGGCATCGTCTCGGCGCGCTTGATGTTGAATTTACGATAGGCGCCCTTGATCCAGCCCTCAGGTCCCGCGACGACCATCGCCCCCAGCGCGCTGGTGCCCTGGATATGGCTGTTGTCGTAAATCTCGATCCGTTGCGGCGGGTTCTCCAGATCGAACAATTCGGCGAGTTCGCGCCCCAGCTTCGCCTGGCTGCTGCTCTCCGCGAGCCGCCGGTCGAGCTCTTCGCCCGCATTGCGCACCGCCTGCTCCAGCAATCTCCGCCGGTTGCCGCGCTGCGGCACGCTGATCTCGACCTTGCGTTCCGCGACTTCGCCCAGCGCCTCGGCCAGCAGCGCGCTTTCGGCGGGCTCGTGATCGACTAGGATCGTCTTCGGCGGCGGGACGCCTTCGTAAAATTGCATCAGGAAGCTCGCCATCACTTCCTCTTCGGGCACCCCCGACACATGCGCGGGAAAGAAGCTGCGGTGCCCCCAATTCTGCCCGCCGCGGATGAAGAAGCCTGCGATGCACAGCTGCCCACCCTTCGCCGCGAGCGCAAAGACATCGGCGTCGCCCAGCCCGTCGGCATGGACCGACTGGCTGCCCTGGATGAAGGTCAAGGACTTGAGCCGGTCGCGGATCACCGCCGCCTGCTCATAATCCATCGCGTCGGCGGCTTTAGTCATGGCGTCGCCCAGCCGTTTCTGAACCGCGGTCGAGCGGCCTTCGAGGAAATCCTGCGCGTCGCTCACCAGACCGGCATAATCTTCCTTCGAGATGCGATCGACGCACGGCGCGCTGCACCGCTTGATCTGATAGAGCAGGCACGGGCGCGAGCGATTGGCGAAAAAGCTGTCGGTGCAACTGCGCAGCAGAAAGGTCTTTTGCAGCGCATTGAGCGTCTGGCCCACCGACCCGGCGCTCGCGAACGGACCATAATAGCGCCCCTTGGCACGCCGCGCGCCGCGATGCTTCTGCACGCGCGGAAAATCATGGTCGGTGCGCAGCAGGATGAAGGGGAAGCTTTTGTCGTCGCGCAGCAGGACATTGTATGGCGGGCGATAGCGTTTGATCAGCTGCGCCTCAAGCAGCAGCGCCTCGGCCTCGCTCGTCGTCGTGACGATCTCCATCGCGCGCGTCTGCGACACCATGCGCTGCAACCGCTGCGGCAGGCGCGCGACTTGCGTATAGTTGGCGACGCGGTTCCTGAGCGCGCGCGCCTTGCCCACATAGAGCACGTCGCCGCGCGCATCGAGCATCCGGTAAACGCCGGGTCGCGTCGGCAATTTGCGCACGACGCTGCGGATCGCTTCGGCGCCGCGCTCAAGGTCGGGCTTGTCGTCCTCGGCGTCGCCGCCGCGGATGACATAGGTGGCTTTCTCTTCGTTGAATCGGTCGGGAGCGTTCGGACGAGCCATGATTTTGCATGTAGGCGATGGTGATGCGACCCGCCATAGTGCGCGAGGTAAAACAACATGGGAGGGGTCGCATGGATTTACGGAACAAGCTCGCGCTGGTCACGGGCGGGAGCGACGGCATCGGACGCGAGATCGCGCTGCAACTGCAGGCGGCAGGTGCTGACGTCATCGTCTCGGGCCGCTCGGCGGAAAAATTGCAGGCGATGGCTGCGCTCGGTTTCGGCACGATCGCCGGCGACCTGTCGACGCCGGCGGGTATCGATGCGGTCGTCAACGGCGTTGCAGGCAAGCCGCTCGCGCTGCTCATCAACAACGCCGGGGTGGGCAGCGAATATGAACTCGACGATATCGCGACGCTCGAAAGCGCGGCGCAGTGCATCCGCACCAACCTCGACGCACCGATCGCGCTTTGCACGCGGCTGCTGCCGGTCCTGCGCGCCCAGCCCGAGGCGGCGATCGTCAATGTCACATCGGGCCTCGCGATCGCGCCGCGCGCGGGCGGGTCGGTCTATTGCGCGACGAAGGCGGGGCTGCGCAGTTATACGCAGGCGATCCGACACTTGCTCAAGGACAGCAATGTCCGCGTGATCGAGGCGCTGCCCCCCGTCGTCGAGACGAACATGACCGCAGGTCGCGCGGGCAAAAAGATAAGCACACACGACTGCGCCGCCGAAATCGTCCGCGGCATCCGCACGGGCAAGAGCGAGATCAACGCGGGGATGGTGAAGCTGCTCCAGCTCGTCCACAGTATTTCGCCGGCACTGGCGCGGCGCATCATGCTCCGGTTTTGATCACACTGGTCGACGACCGCTTGGGGGTGGTTGCACGAACCACTGCGTGGATTGGCGCTAGCCTCGATGTAAAGCCGTCCAGCGAGCGCCGCGTCTGATTGAACGTCGGCCGGCATAGGCAGACCTTTTCGACTTCTTCAACCGAGGAGTCGAACGATGAATGAGCTTGTTCAGATTAGCCCGATCAGCCCGCTGCGCCAGCGCCTGCTGGACGACATGGCGATGCGCAGGTTCGGACCGGAGACGCAGCGTAATTATTTACGCGATGTCGGACGGTTCGCGACCTGGCTGCAGCGCTCTCCCCACACCGCGACCGCCGAGGATATCCGCCAGTTCCAGTTCGAGCAGCTCGAAGCTGGCGTGCCGGCGCCAACGATGAACAGCATCGTCAGCGCGCTCAAGTTCTTGTTCACGCACACGCTCGACCGCCCCGATCTCGCGCGTAAGCTGATCCGCACCAAGCAGGTTCGCAAGATCCCGGTCGTGCTGACCATGGCCGAGGTGAAGCGCCTGCTCGATGCGACACGCTGCCTCAAGCATCAGACCGCGCTGTCGGTGGCCTATGGCGCGGGCCTACGGGTGGCCGAAGTGGCAGCGCTCAAGATCAGCGACGTCGACAGCGAGCGCATGTTGCTGCGGATCGAGCGCGGCAAAGGCGGGCGATACCGCAACGCCATGCTGCCCGAGGGCCTGCTCCTGCTCCTGCGTGACTGGTGGCGCGCCGGGCGGCAGCAGGGCATTTTGCGTCGCGACGGCTGGCTCTTTCCCGGACAGGGCGCAGCGGCCCATATCAGCACGCGCCAGCTCTACCGGGTCGTCGTCGAGGCCGCCGAGGCCGCGGATATCGCCAAGCGGGTTGGACCGCACACGTTGCGCCACAGCTTCGCCACGCACCTGCTGGAAGATGGCGTCGACATCCGCGTCATCCAGGTCCTGCTCGGCCACGCCAAGATAAACACGACGGCCTTCTACGCGCAGGTCGCAACGAAGACCGTTCGGTCGGTCGTCAGTCCGCTCGACAGGCTTGCGCTGGCCGCGCCGGACGAGGAGGCGCCTGACGGCTAAGGCGGTGCGCGCCTCACTCGAGGTCGCCGATATCTTCCGCAGCGCTGGTCCCGCGTATCGCACCGCGCAGGCCGGGCATTTGAGCCTGCATCAGCTCAAGATCATGTCGGCGATCGAACATTGCCGCACCGCCGCGCTCGGCGGTCATGTCGAGGCCTGCACCGACTGCGGGCACTGGCGGATCGCCTATAACAGCTGCCGCAACCGGCACTGCCCAAGGTGCCAGGGCGCTGCGGCGCGCAGCTGGCTCGAAGCGCGCGAGGCCGACCTCCTCCCGGTCGGCTACTTCCACGTCGTGTTCACCCTGCCTGCCGAGGTCGCCGCGATCGCCTATTACAACAAAGCGCTCGTCTATGACCTGCTGTTCAAGGCCGCTGCCGATACGATGCTGACCATCGCCGCTGATCCCAGGCACCTCGGCGCCCGGATCGGTATCACCGCCGTCCTCCACACCTGGGGCTCGGCGCTGACCCATCATCCGCACATCCACATGATCGTGCCCGGCGGCGGCATCTCCCGCGATGGGACACGCTGGATATCCGCACGTCCGGCCTTCCTCCTGCCCGTGCGCGTGCTTGGCGCCCTGTTCCGCCGCCTGTTCCTGACCCGGCTGCGCGCCCTCCATGACCGTGGGCAGCTCGCCTTCTTCGGCGGCATGACGCAGCTCGCCGACCGGCGCGCATTCCTGCGGCATCTCTCACCCGTCAGAAAGAAGCGCTGGGTGGTCTATGCCAAGCCGCCGTTCGCTGGGCCCGAGGCGGTGCTCGCCTATCTGTCGCGCTACACCCACCGCGTTGCGATATCGAACAGCCGCCTCCTCCGCTTCGACGATGCCGGCGTCACCTTCCGCTATAAAAACTATCGCGAGGCCGGCGCCGACCGCCAGCAGGTCATGACCCTCGCCGCTGACGAGTTCATTCGCCGTTTCCTGCTCCACGCCCTGCCGCGCGGATTCCACCGCATCCGCCACTATGGGCTCCTCGCCAGCGCACAGCGCAAGGCTCACCTCGAACGCGCCCGCCGTTTGCTCAGCGTCGCGCCGCCGCCCGCCGCCGACCCGATCAATGAGCCCGAGGCCCGGCCGCTCTGCCCGTGCTGCGGCGGCACCATGGTGATCATCGAGGTGTTCGAACGCCGCTACCTCGCCCGCGCGCCGCCACCCGCGCCGTCATCATCCGGGACACAGGCGCCGTGACCCGGCACGGCTCATCCACTCCCATAGCCGGCGCAGCCCTGCGTCCGGAAGCGGACACGCTTGCGCTCGCCCTGCCGAAAAGCAGACGCCAGACGCCCAAAATCAGACTGTCTCAGTTCAGACGTCTGCTCTCGCGACATAAAAGCTGCCGGTCCGCTCTCATGTCCGGCTGCTTTTTGACAGCTCTTGGCTACCCCGTGCCTCGCGCAAAGCAGCTTTCCCCATAGCTCAGTCTATGATCCCCGCGGTTCGGGCATCGAAGACTTTCTGACGCCTAACGGCGTCTGAAACTCTCAACGGAAACAGACAGGCGGCTTTCCGCGCAAAAGGCTGGATAGCGGTCGCTGAACTTGTCATAGACATCTGATGACAGACGAAACTCTAGCACGAGACATTGCTGCGGTGGCAACGCTTACCGGGGCCTTTCTACTGAGATCCGGGCAAACGTCCTCCACCTACTTCGACAAGTATCGTTTTGAATCCAACCCTGAGCTGTTGAAACGCGTTGCGAAGAAGATGGTCCCGCTGTTGCCGCACCGTGCCGACGTCCTCGCAGGTTTGGAACTTGGCGGCGTGCCTATCGCAACGGCCATTTCGCTAGATACGGGAATGCCCGCAGCTTTCGTGCGGAAAAAAGCGAAAAACTACGGCACTTGCTTAGCTGTTGAGGGTGCCGATGTGGCCAGCAAGCGGGTCGTTCTCATTGAAGATGTCATAACGACGGGCGGAGCAATCGTTGAAGCCGTAAAGCTTGTAGAAGCAGCCGGAGGCAATGTTGTTGGAATCGTGTGTGCGATCTGGCGCGGCGATGGCGCGCCAGGAATCGCTTCATTGCCGGACCTGACCGTTGCGGCAGCTATGACCAAGGACGACCTGCTGGCTTAAACGCCCGAAACTGGTCGATTGCCGTCATTGCATCCCGATCGGGAGCGAATATCCGGAATGGGGTGGGCTTCAGCCAGTCCGCTGTTGGATCGAAACTGGCGTAAATCGGACTTTGCCTATACCGCTCAGGTATGGACGACATTCTTAAAGGTTATGCCGCCGACGCCGCCGATCTCATCGAACGTTTTGAGGCTATTTCGTCACACGAAGTCTTCTTGCCGGTATTGGACCTTTTGCCAAAAAGCCCAACGAGGGTTGCCGACGTAGGTGCTGGAACGGGTCGCGACGCGGCATGGTTTGCTGAACAAGGCCACCATGTCTTGGCAATCGAGCCGGTCCAAGAGCTGCGAACCGCGAGAATGTCGCGGCGTCAAGACTCCAGGATTGAGTGGCTAGATGACCGACTTCCGAGGCTCACCATGGCTCAAGACCGGGGATTATTTGAACTCGTTACCGTGGGCGCTGTGTGGCAACATCTTGAAGAAGCCGTGCAAGGACTCGCGATGACAAGCCTCAGCCAGATGATACAGACTGGCGGTCTGCTCATCATGTCTCTTCGTCACGGCCCCGGTGCAACGAACCGGCAGGTGTTCCAAACATCCGCTGAAACGGTCATCAATATCGCAAGCTCTTGCGGCTTTGATTTACTGCGAAAAGTCGAGGCAGCGTCGGTGCAATCTGACAATCGTTCAAATGGGGTTCGCTGGACTTGGCTCGCACTGAGGAAAACCCGTTAACGTAGCCCGGTTTGCGGAGGCATATGACCGTAATTGGACGATAGACGACATATTGCCTTGGACGGAATAGCCCTGAACCTAGTCGGTCTATTTGGGCTCCATCAATTCTATGCGATTTCCGAAAGGGTCGGCTACATATCGGCGATTATAGCCAGCGAGAGGTTCGTCTTCGACGGTTTCAAAGCCCGCGTCGCTCAACCGTTGAATAAGGGCGGCCAAATCTGTGACTGTAAACGCCGGATGGGCTTTCCGAGCGGGTCGAAAATCCTTTTCAACGCCGAGATGCACTTTCAACGAACCGCGTTCGAACCAGCATCCACCCCTTTTCGCCAGATGCGGAGGTTTATCGACCTCCGGAATCCCAAGAAGTTCTGCGTAGAAGCGCCGGGCGGCAGCCTCTTCTCCGGGGGGCATCGCTAGCTGCACGTGGTTTAAGGCTTCAACCTGCACCGACGCCTCCTGAACGTATCGGACTGACTGGCAGCTATACGGTGGCGCGGAAGGTGTTGTCTATGTCGACAATCGGTCGGCTAGCCGACATTCCATCCCAAACCCCGGACACCGCAAAACAAAACGCCCGCGGAAATCCGCGGGCGCTCTGTTGTCAGCGATATAGAAGCACTCAGACCTTAGCGACGCCCGCTATGGCCTGATCGACCAGCGTCTTGTCGGCCGCAGCGTTGTGCTTCTCGGTGATCAGCGCCGCAGCGGCGTCGGTCGCGGCCTTCGCAGCAGCCGAGCGGACTTCGCTCAGCGCCGTCGCTTCGGCCGCGGCGATGCGGTCTTCGGCCATCTGCTTGCGGCGGCCGATCAGCGCGGTCGCGTCGGCCTTCGCCTTCGCAACGAGTGCTTCGGCCTCGGCATCGGCGCGGGCGCGCATGTCGTCGGCTTCCTTCGCCGCGTCGGCGAGCTTCGCCTCATATTCGGCCTTCAGCGATTCGGCATCGAGCCGCAGCTGCTCGGCTTCCTTCAGCTGCTTCGAAATCTCGGCAATCTTGTTGTCGAGCATGCCCGCGACCAGCGCCGGCACCTTCTTCCACAGCAGGATGGCGATGAAGATCGCCATTGCGATCGAAACCCAGACGGTCGCATCGATGAAACCGAACGATGCCGGCTCCGCATGCACTTCGCCCGCGGCTTCGGACAGGATGATCAGAAAATTAGCCATGGAGTACCGCCTTCACCGCTGCCTTGGCGTCCGCCGCAGCAACTTTCACACCCGACAGCTTGGCGACGAGATCGCTCGCCGCTTCGGCCGCGACCGATTCGATTTCGGCCATCGCCGAGGTGCGCGCCGCTTTGACGTCGGCTTCCGCCGCTGCCAGCTTGCCGGCGAGTTCGGCGTCGACCTTTGCCAGACGCTTTTCCGCGTCCTTCGCGGCCTTGTCCTTGGCGTCGGTTACCGCTTGCTGCGCAGCGGCGCGGCTTGCGTCGCTCTGCTGGCGGTAGCTTTCTTCGAGACTGTCGGCGGCGGCATGCGCCGCCTTGGCCGCGGCCAGATCGTCCGCCACCTTACGGTCGCGTGCGTCCACCGTCGCCTCGATCTTCGGCAGCATGCCGCGGCCGATGACGAAAAAGACGAAGCCGAAGGTCAGCAGCACCCAGAAAATCTGCGATGCGGCGTACCAGCTTTCAGCGAATTGGCTGATTTGAGGCATGGATTTACTCGACCGACAAAAGAAAAGCAGTCGCGGGGCGAGCCCTTAGAGAGCCCGCCCCGCAGACGAAATCAGGCTGCTTTGAGGTACAGCAGGATTGCGATCAGGAACGACAGCAGGCCAAGAAGTTCGGCAGCCGCGAAGCCGATGAACAGGCGGCCCTGCTGGCCGTCGGCTGCAGCCGGGTTACGCAGCGCGCTTTCGAGGAAGCTACCGAAGACGTTGCCCACACCGATGGCGGCCATACCGGCACCGATAGCGGCCAGACCGGCGCCGATGAGCGAAGCAGCTTGAACGTCCATTTTATACTCCTTGGGAAAAACGTTGATTATACGGTTGAAATATCAGTGAAGATTGATCGCGTCGTTCAGATAAAGCGATGTGAGCAGCGCGAACACATAAGCCTGGATACCCGCGACCAGCAGCTCAAGGCCGCTGATGCCGACCATCAGCGCCATGCTGGGAATGCCGACGCCAAGCCCGATGCCAGGACCGGCGGCGATCCCGTCGATGATGAACGAAGCGAACACCTTCATCAGCACGTGGCCCGCAGTCATCGCGACGAACAGTCGGAGAGCGAGGCTGAACGGGCGAACGAGGAACGACACCAGTTCGATCACGGGGATCAGCCACAGCAGCCACCAGGGCGTGCCGTGCGGGACGAACAGCGAGAAGAAATGCAGGCCGTGGCGCCAGAACCCGACGATCAGCACGATCGAGAAGCTCAGGATCGCAAGGAAACCAGTGATCGCGAAGTGGCTCGTCACGGTAAAGGGATGCAGGCCGAACAGGCCGAACGGCATCAGGCCGATCACGTTCAACATCAGGATGAACATGAAGAGCGAGAAGACATAGGGCGTATATTTACGGCCTTCGGGGCCGATATTCGCGTTCATCATGCTCGAAATAAAGCCGGTGAAGCCTTCGACCGCGACCTGCCAGCGACCGGGGACGAGCTGGCGCTTCATCCCGCCGATCATAAAGACCCACAGAAGCAGACCGGCGATGACCATCCACATCGCGCTCGTCGTAAAGGCAACCTCATGATTGCCGACATGGAACATGTCGAACATCTTCTGCACCTCGAATTGGTGCATCGGGTCCACTTTGCCTTGATCCGCCACGCGATACCTCGCCTAAATCCCTGTAATTCAGCTTTAATCCGACTTTGGAGGTCGGATATTCGCCATTCGAAATATGCTTCTGAAGGCGACGACTATTCCAAGGAACAGCACCACCAACAGGCCCCAAGGTGCGGTGCCGGCAAAATGATCGATCGTCCAACCGACCAAGGCGCCGCCACCGATGCCGCCCAGCAGTTCGGCCAGAACGCGGTTCCCGAGCTTGTAATTCGCATCGGTCTCCGGTCCGGCGTTCACTGCGGTCCGTTTCGCTTCTGCGGCTTCGGCCCGGTCCAATCGCTCGGTGAGCGAGACCAGGCGCGAATCCTCCGAAGCTGCTTCCGGATCGCTGCCATTCCCCGTCATTTGCGCCATCCTCCTGAAACAGAGCCGATATCCATCGATTCCGCCTGCGAAAAAAGGCCCGAAAATTCGGGGGACCCCTAAGGCGCGGTCCGTTTAGGAACGACACCCGATTAAGTCAATGCTTGTGCTGCCGCGCACAAAAATGCCGCCGCGTTTAGGGGCGCGGCGGCATCTGAGGACCCGCGGGCCCCGTTGTGCAATTTAATCGGTTACGGGCAGCGCGCATCGCGCTCGGGCGGGCTGCCGTCGCGCGTTTTCCAGGCGCCGCTCGGCGTCTGATATTTCTCGCCCGCCTTGGTCTTCGCGATCAGGTTGCAGCCGCTGGTGAAAGCGAACTGTTCCACCGTGCTGCCGGTCGACTGCGCGCTCGCGGTGTAGGCCGCCTTGCGCTTGATATTGAGGTCCTGCACCAGCGCACGGATCGCGGGGGTCGGCGTCGTAGCAAAGCCCAGATAGCCATCGGGCTGCTCGCCGATCTGCCCTGCGGCGCGCGCGGCGGCATAGGCCGGATCGCGCTGCGCCATCGCCGACGGCACGGCGAGCGCAACGGCGGCGGTCGCCGCGATCGCAGCCAGCGCCAGTCCGGTCGGTTTCCACATTTTCATAACCATCTTGTCATTCCCCATCAGAATATCTCGCTATTCTGCTCGATGAGCTTCTTGGCATCGCCATCCAGCCTATACACCACTTCCTGACGGATGTTGATGTTCAGGTTGATCTCGATCGGCTTGTCGGGCGTGTCGATCTGCACGCAGCCCGCAAGGGCCGACACGCCTGTCATCGCCGCAACGCACCGACCATATATGGCCAGCCTCCTTGCTCCAGTCTTGGGTCTGTTCATCGCATGGGCTCGCTTTCTGGAGGCTGAACGGGAGTGATCTTGGCTTTTTCGGCTTCTTCCTGCGCGCGCATCAACGCGGGCAGATTCTGTTCGATGAGCAGCGAGGGGTCGTAAAACCCCTTCGCCGAGGTGAGCAACTGGCGGAACGGCGCCGTTATCTTCACATTGAAGACCAAAGGCAGTTTCGCGACCTGGTTCGTCAGGAAATTGCGGCTCGCGCCCTCGCCCTGCCCCACGCCGCCAAAGCGGATATCGGTCACCATCTCGCCGTCGAGGTCCCCGTTTAGGATGATTGTCAGGTCGTCATATTTGAGGCTGCGCAGCGCGCCAAAGGCAAAATTGGCGATCACGCCCAGATTGCGGTTCGACAATTCGCCGACATAGGCGAGCGTGCCGCCGCCGCCGCGCGAATCGATGCGGCCGTCGACGATGCGCCCGCCCATGCCGTCGAACTCGACCGGCAACGTCCCATCGAACACCCCCGTCGCATTGATATTGTCGAAACCAAAGCTTTGCAGGAATACGGCGGCGTCGACCCCGACGATATCGAACGACAGTCGCCGCGCGTTTTCCGCGCTGAAATCGAGCGTCGTCGGATGCAGCAGCAGCTTGCCACCGCCAAAAGGCCAGCTCCCGCCCTCGACCCGCACCCGATTGTCGCCGAGCAGCCGATATTCGATCTCGCCGTCGAGCACCGGGATGCCGGGGTTGATGTCCTTGACCTTGGCAATTTGTCCGGGCGCCGTCCGAAGGCCGATCAAATCGTCGAAGCTGATCGTCGTCGTCAGCCCCGTCACCGGGCCAAACGCCGCCGCGAGGCTGGTATCGGCGGTCGCGAAAGTACCGCGGCTGGTGACGCCATCGGCGGTCCAGTCGATCCGTCCATCGCCGACCACCGATCCGTGAACATTGGCCACGACGCCAAGCGCGAGGCTGGTGAGTTGATCGGGCTGGAATGCGTCGTTGAAGCGCAGCTCATTGACGGTCAGGTCTGCCGAACCACTGCTATCGGCGATCCGATGGCGGATCACCGTGTCGAGGATTTTCGTCCCCGTCTTCTGCTCGTTGAACCCCGCTTTCGCCTCGATGATCCCGTTCGCAAAGCGCAGAGTCGCGTCGCGACTGACCAGCGGGAAGAAACGCGGATCGGGCGCGGCGTCGGTGAGCAGCAGCCCGCCGTCAAGCGTCAGCGCGCCACCCGCGAAGCGCCATTGCCCCGCAATCTCGTTCATATTGAGCGGCACGGCGCCGATCTTGCCGCTCGCGCCGCTGATGTCGCCCACCATACCCTGCGGCGTTGCCTGTCCGCTCAGGCTTTGCGCGCTAAAGTGCGTCACGCTTTCGCCTTCGCCCAGCCGGATATCGGCGAGCGCAAGCGACCAGCGCATCGCGGCCAGGTCAATGTTCGCCGGCCCGCTTTTCAGGCTGAACGGCGAGCTGCCGCTCATCCCGCGCAGCGCGATGCCCGGAATACCGACAAAACCGCGCACGCCTTGCGGCCCCGCGCTCAGCAGCGGCGCGCCGGGACGGCTGCACAGATCGACCGCACTTCGTCCGAGCCGGAAGCCGCCAACCTCGATGCGGTCCGCCGCGACGCGGCTGCACCCGCCGTCGAGCGCGAGCGCGCCCGTCGGGGCCAGATAGCCGTTTAGCGGCGCCGCCAATCGTTCGATGCGCCCGCCCGCGAGCGGCCCCGACAGCGTCGCCGCCGTGGCGAATCGCATCAACCCGCCCGCGCCGCCCGAAAAGCGCACCGGTGTCAGCGCGAGCCGTGCACCGCCGGCGTTATAAGGATCGAGGCTCGCAAGCCCCGTCACCCTGCCATCCGCGTTGCGATCGAGGCTCAGCGTTCCCGAGGGCAGGTCGCCGCCCGCGATGCTCCAGCGCCCTGTTGCGATCACCGCCGGCTCGTCGGCGCCATAGAGATAGCCGATGCGGCTTTCGGCGCTGCCGATGAAGCGCGCCCCGCTCGCGCTCGTCAATTCGGGGGCGATCAGGTCTACGCGCGCCGTCGCCCCCTCACCCGCCATCGCAAAGCCCGCGCTCCCACTCGCGTCGGCGAGCACCCGGCTCAGTGCACCGACGGCTTTCGCCGCCAGCGGGCCGACCGGCGTTCCCGCCATCCCGCCCGCGCTTTCGGCCAGCGAGCGGCGCAAATCGGCACTACCGCTCGCGCGGGCAAAACTAATCTGCCCGTCAAATTTCGGAGCGGCGCTGCCGACGTTGCCCTTGGCTTCGAGGTTCACGGTCTCGGCCGCGAAACCCACGCCGCGCAGCCGCGCCATGTCGGCGTCCATGTCGAGCCTGGTCAGGACCGATGTTCCATCGAAGCGTGCGCGCAGGCCCATGCGATCGGCCTCGACCGGCCCTGCGACCAGCCGCGCGATGCTCGCGTCGGCTTTACCCTTCCAGCTCTGCAAATCCTCGGACAGCGAAAGGTCGAGCGCGACTTCCGGCGCAGCCGCGCTGACGCTGCCGTCGGCGCAGCGCAGCGACCCGCCGCGCAAAGGGCCGACAAGTTGCGGCCGGACATCGCGAACCAGCACATTGCCGTAGAAACTGATATCGTGGCCGCTGCACCCGCCCGCGGCAATGCGCGGCGCGACCAGCGCCAGCTTTCCGCTGAAATCGCGACGCAGATTGCCCCCGCCATTCAGCGCCGCGCCAATATTACCCCAGGGTGTTTCAACGCGGGCCCGCGCATCGCGCAAGGCGACCGACAGATCGGGCAAAGCAAACGGATCCTTGCTTTCCGGATCGCGGAACTTGTCGAGCGAACCGAACGACAGGCGGCCGTCGACAAAGCGCCCATAGAGGCGAACGCCCTCGGCATTGATCCCCGAAACATAAGGGCCGCGCCAGCCATAGCCGAGCAGCACCTCGACGCGCTTTGCAGTGAGGTCCGGACGCTTCGGATCGCCGATGACGATGTCGGACAATTGCTCGCTGCGAAAGCCGATCCGGTCGATCGTATAGCGCGCCGGAACATCGCGGCTCTCCAACTGGTCGCGGATGAACTCGTCGGCAATCGGCTCGCGCGCGATCCATACACCGGCGACAAGGATGATCACCGCGCCAGCGGTCAGCCAGCGCTTCTTGAACAACAAAGTGCGATATTTGAATCGCGACTTCGCATCGTCCCTCGCCTCATTCATGGTAGTTGGCCGATGACGTCATGACGGCAAATTCTCGTCCCTCGACCCGAACCCTGTTCAGGGCACAAACGCCGGAAATCCCGTTTCGATGCAGGAGATTGATCCGGTTCGCCATCATCCTTTTCCTATGACCGTTGAGTGCGCGTCACAAGGAGGTTATTGCCGCGTCATGGGGGACAGGGATACGCCGGATCATCTTGGGCATCGCGCACGGCTGCGCGCCCGCCTGCTCGACGACGCCGAGGGCCTCGCCGATTATGAGCTGGTCGAATATCTGCTGACCCTCGCGATTCCCCGCCGCGATACCAAGCCGCTCGCGAAGGCGCTGCTGCGCGAATTCGGTTCGCTGGCGCAGCTTGTCAGCGCCGACCCAGAATCGCTGCGACGGGTCGACGGCCTTGGCGATACCGGCATCGCCGCGCTGAAAATCGTCCAGGCCACCAGTCTTCGCCTGCTCAAGGGCGAGTTTCGCGACAAGCCCCTGCTCTCCAGCTGGGACGCGCTGCTCGACTGGCTGCGCGCCGACATGGGGCCGATCGACATCGAACGAGTCCGCGTCCTCTATCTCAACTCGCGCAATATGCTGATTCGCGACGAACTCGCGAGCGAAGGTTCGATCGACCAGTCGGCGATCTATGTCCGCGAAGTGATCAAGCGCGCGCTTGAACTCGGTGCTTCGGCGATCATCCTCGTCCACAACCACCCCAGCGGCAGCCCCGAACCGAGCCGGCAGGATGTTGCGATCACCCGCGACATCGCCGACGCCGCGGCCAAGCTGGGAATCCAACTCCACGACCATATCATCATCGGCGGCAGCGATTATCGGAGTTTTCGCGCGATGGGCCTTCTCTGACGGTCGCCAGTTTGACTTCCGAACGACAGTCCGACATCGTGCCGCTCATGCAGATTCGGCGCAGCCTTCTCCGCTTCCGTCATGACGGGGGACAACTTCTCGCGGGCATTTAGCCCCGGGTTCCGGCGCGATTGCCCCGAACCCGGGGCACCTTCCGTTCAGACATTGCCGCGCGTGGCGAAAAGCTGCGCGCCAGCCGGAAAGTCCGCGCCATGACCAAGACAAAAAGCGGGGCCGCGATGCCCCATATCCGCATGATCGACAGCGAGGCCGATGTGCTGACCGAACTGACGCTGCAACAGCAACGCGATTCGATCCATTTCTATGAATTGCTGCTCGATGAAATCGATCGCGCCTCGATTTGCGGCCGCACCGATATTCCGCCCGACGTCGTTACGATGGGATCACGCGTCACGTTCGTCGACGAAAAGACTGGCGCCGAGCGGACGGTGCGCCTCGTCTATCCCGCCGAGGCCGACATTTCCGCCGGGCGGATGTCGATCCTGACCCCGGTCGGCGCCGGACTGATCGGCCTCAGCGTCGGTCAGACGATCACCTGGCCCGATCGGGGCGGTGTCGAACATCGATTGAGGATCGTCGCGGTGAAGCAACCGAATTAGCCTGCCCTCAAGGCGATGCAGCCGCCGGATCGCTCCGACGGCTGCACCACCCCGCGCGGGTTTGCTGTTTAGGCGCCGCGCGACAGGAAACCGGTCAATTCGGTCTTGTTCACCGCGCCCGACTTGTCGCCATCGGCCGAAGCGAACGCCTGTCCGATCCAGGTCTTGACCTCGGCCGATTCGACGTCGGTACTGGGGTCGGTTGCTGCACGCAGCTTCTTCATCCATGCGCCGAACTCGGCTTCGTTGAGGTCGCCATTCTTGTCGCCGTCATAGGTCGGAAATTCCTGCTCGACGATCTGGGCGATCTGCGTCGGGCTAGCGGCCGCCGCACCCGACGGTGCGGGCTGGCTTGACGCCGGCGGCGTGGTAGACGCGTCGGGCGTCGGCGCCGGGTTGGCCGAATCGGGTGCCGGAGCCGGAGCGGGTTCCGTCATCGCCGGATCCGACGCGGGTGGCGTGGTCTGCGCGAGGGCGGGAAAGCTGACGGCGGCGGCGCCGATCAAAAGCATCTGTTTCAACATGATTTCTCTCCTGTCAGTTAGGATTACTGCGGTTCCGATTCGGGATTTTCCTCGGGAACCGGTGCCGGCTGGTCGGCCGGCGGGGTCGGCTCGGCCGCCGGCGGCGTATCGCTCGGGGTAGCGTCCTCGGTCGGTGACGTTTCATCCATCGGCTTCTTGTCGTCGGTCGGCTGGCTGTCCGGCGCGGGCGCCGTCGTATCTGTCGGCGCCGGCTGCGACGTCGTGGGAGCCGACTCTTCAGCCGGGGCAGTCGTCTGGGCCAGAGCGGGGAAACTGATCGCCGCGGCGCCGATCAAAAGCACTTGTTTCAACACAATCATTCTCCTGTAACGGCGACATTTGGGCTGTTGCGACCCGTCGCCTTTCTGATGGGGCATGAGAGCAACCCGCGGTCTTTCCGCAAAGTTGCGCTTGCTCCAAGTTTGGCTAAACGCCCCGTCCCTGCTAGGGGGCGGCCCGTCGCGGTTCCGCAGGGATTCCGCGATAGAGCGCCCTAAAAGGAAGGAAATTCAATGGTTCCGCGTTACGCACGGCCGGAAATGACCGCGATCTGGTCGGCCGAGAATCGGTTTCGCATCTGGTTCGAGATCGAAGCGCACGCGACCGATGCCCTTGCCGAACTGGGCACCGTGCCGAAATCGGCTGCCAAGGCGCTGTGGGACTGGTGGGCCACGAACCCGGCCATCGACGTCGCCGCGATCGATGCGATCGAGGCAGTCACCAAGCATGACGTCATCGCCTTCCTCACATGGGTTGCCGAAAATGTCGGCGACGAAGCGCGCTTCATGCATCAGGGCATGACCAGCTCCGACGTGCTCGACACCTGCCTCGCGGTCCAACTCGCCCAAGCGGCCGACATATTGCTCGCCGACCTCGATGCCCTGCTCGAAGCGATCAAGCGCCGCGCCTATGAACATAAGCTCACGCCGACGATCGGCCGCAGCCACGGCATCCACGCCGAACCTGTGACCTTCGGGCTCAAGCTCGCCGAAGCCTATGCCGAATTCTCGCGCTGCAAGCTCCGTCTGCAGGCCGCGCGCGCCGAAATCGCGACCTGCGCCATCTCGGGCGCCGTCGGCACCTTCGCCAATATCGATCCGCGCGTCGAGGCGCATGTCGCGGCCAAGCTCGGCCTCGCGATCGAACCCGTCTCGACGCAGGTCATCCCGCGCGACCGCCACGCAATGTTCTTCGCCGTGCTCGGCGTCATCGCCTCGTCGATCGAGCGCCTGTCGGTCGAGGTTCGCCACCTTCAGCGCACCGAAGTGCTTGAGGCCGAGGAATATTTCTCGCCGGGGCAAAAGGGCTCGTCGGCAATGCCGCACAAGCGCAACCCGATCCTGACCGAAAATCTCACTGGCCTTGCGCGCGTCGTGCGCAGCGCGGTGACGCCCGCAATGGAAAATGTCGCGCTGTGGCACGAACGCGATATCAGCCACTCGTCGGTCGAACGTTTTATCGGCCCCGATGCGACGATCACGCTCGACTTCGCGCTCGGACGCCTGACCGGCGTCGTCGACAAGTTGCTGGTCTATCCCGAACGGATGCAGAAGAATCTCGACCGGATGGGCGGCCTCGTCCATTCGCAGCGCGTGCTGCTCGCGCTGACGCAGGCGGGCGCAAGCCGCGAGGAAAGCTATGTGCTCGTTCAGCGCAACGCGATGAAGGTGTGGGAATCGGACGGACAGCTCTCGCTGCTCGAACTGCTCAAGGGCGACGCCGACGTGACCGCGAAGCTGTCGGCCGACGAACTGACCGCATTGTTCGATCTCGGCTATCATCTGAAGCATGTCGACACGATCTTCGACCGGGTGTTCGGGGCGGCATAGTCCCGGACTGGAATCGTGCGGCAATCTGTCATAGGGTCAGGTCCGACCGACAGAGGAGCAAGACGAGTGGGAATCCTGCGAACGATCATCTGGGTTTTGCTGACCGCCGTGCTGGTCATCTTTGCGATGGCGAACTGGCGGGTCGTAACGGTCACCATCTGGCCGGGCTGGGAGGCGGAAACCAAGCTCCCCGTCGTGATCCTCGCCGCATTTCTGATCGGCAGCGTGCCGATGTGGATCGCGCTGCGCACGACGCGCTGGTCGATGAAGCGCCGCCTCGATGCCAGCGAACGGCAGGCGGCCGACCTGCGTGCGCTCGCCAATCGCCCCGTCGAGGTGACTCCCACGGCACCCGTCAACGACATTCCCCCCGCCCCAACCGATCTCTTCGCCACGGACAAGCCATGACCTCGCCGCTTTATCTCGCCATCGACACGACGCACCTCGACGCCGCGCTGACGCTCGCGCAGAAGGTGCGGCGCCATGTCGGCGGGCTGAAGCTCGGTCTCGAATTCTTCTGCGCCAACGGCCACCACGGTGTGCATGAAATGGCGAAGCTCGGGCTGCCGATCTTCCTCGACCTCAAACTGCACGACATTCCCAATACCGTCGCGAAAGCCATTCAGGCACTCCGCCCCCTCGAGCCCGCGATCCTGACCGTCCACGCCGTGGGCGGCCGCGCGATGCTCGAAGAGGCGAAGGCGGCGGCGGGCACGGGTACAAAGGTCGTCGCGGTGACCGTGCTGACCAGCCTCGACGCCCCCGATCTCGAAGACATCGGCGTCGGCGGCAGCCCGCACGACCAGGTCGTCCGCCTCGCCGCGCTCGCACGCGAATCGGGGCTCGACGGGATCGTCTGCTCGGGGCAGGAAGTGAAGGCGGCGCGCAAGGCCTGGCCGGGCGGCCATTTCGTCGTCCCCGGCGTCCGCCCCGCGAACGGCAAGATCGGCGACCAGAAACGCGTCGTCACGCCGGCGCAGGCAATGGCCGACGGCGCCTCGATCCTCGTCGTCGGCCGCCCGATCAGCCAGTCCCCCGATCCCGACCTCGCCGCGCGCGAGATCGAAGCGACGCTTTAACCAACACATCTGTCATCCCGGCGAAGGCCGGGATCTCGACGTGCCGACATGACGCTCCGTGGAGATTCCGGCCTTCGCCGGGATGACGACAGGATAAAATGAACATGCCCCCACTCGTCAAAATCTGTGGTCTCACCACCCCCCAGGCCGTCGACGACGCGATCCGCCTCGGCGCCACGCACATCGGCCTCGTCCATTACGAACCGAGCCAGCGCCACGTCGACCTCAAAACTGCGGCCGAACTGCGCAAACGCGCCGGATCGCGCGTGAAGGTCGCGCTGCTCCTCGTCAACGCGTCGCAACAGCTGACGGGCGATGCGCTCGGTACGGTGCGTCCCGACATCGTGCAATTTCACGGCAGCGAGACCCCTGAGTGGCTGGCGGTCGTAAAGCGCCTCGTTCCCGCCGAAATCTGGAAAGCTGTGGGGATCAAGGATGCTGGCACGCTGGAGCGGATGCAGAAATATCGCGGCATCGCCGACCGCATCCTGTTCGACGCGCCGGCGGCCGCGCTCCCCGGCGGCACCGGCACGCGCTTCGACTGGTCGCTGCTCAAGAACCATCGCCACAGCATGGATTGGGGCATCGCGGGCGGGCTGACCCCCGATAATGTGGCGCAGGCCATCGCCGAAACAGGCGCCCCGCTCGTCGATGTCTCGTCGGGCGTCGAAAGCGCGCCGGGCGTCAAGGATGTGGACAAGGTCGCCGCTTTCCTTAAAGCGGTCGCCGCATGTTGACGCGGCTCATCTTTGTTGCGGCTATCGGCAAACGATGGCGCTGATCGCTTGAGACTATCTCGAAGCGTGTGCCCCACTTTTGCCGATGGAAACGATGATGACTGCGACCCTTCCCAATAGCCTTCGCACCGGCCCCGACGAACGCGGCCATTTTGGCCAGTTCGGCGGCCGCTATGTCGCCGAAACTCTGATGCCGCTGATCCTCGACCTTGAACGCCATTATCGGGCGGCACAGGCCGACCCCGCGTTCAAGGCCGAGTTCGACTATCTGCTCAAACATTATGTCGGCCGTCCCAGCCCGCTGTGGTTCGCCGAGCGGCTGACCGATCATCTCGGCGGCGCGAAAATCTATCTCAAGCGCGAGGATCTTAATCACACCGGCGCGCACAAGATCAACAATTGCATCGGTCAGATCTTGCTCGCCAAACGCATGGGCAAGACCAAGATCATCGCCGAGACCGGCGCCGGCCAGCACGGCGTCGCGACCGCGACCGTCGCCGCGCTCTTCGGCCTGCCCTGCACCATCTTCATGGGCGCGGTCGATGTTGCGCGCCAACAGCCGAACGTGTTCCGCATGAAGCTGCTCGGCGCCGAAGTCGTCGCGGTCGAGAGCGGCGCCAAGACGCTCAAGGACGCGATGAACGAGGCGCTGCGCCACTGGGTCGCGAACGTCCACGACACTTTCTACATCATCGGCACCGTCGCCGGGCCGCACCCCTATCCCGAACTCGTGCGCGATTTCCAGTCGGTGATCGGCGACGAAGCGCGCGAACAGATTTTGAAAGCCGAAGGCCGCCTTCCCGACATGCTGATCGCCCCCGTCGGCGGCGGATCGAACGCCATCGGCCTGTTCCACCCCTTCCTCGATGACACGGACGTCGAGATCGTTGGCGTCGAAGCCGCGGGCGAGGGCCTGGACGGCAAGCATGCCGCGAGCCTTGCGGGCGGCAAGCCCGGCATCCTCCACGGCAACAAGACCTACCTGCTCCAGGACGAAGACGGCCAGATCACCGAGGCGCACAGCATCTCGGCGGGGCTCGACTATCCGGGCATCGGCCCCGAGCATAGCTGGCTCCACGACATCGGCCGCGTCCGTTACGAACCCGTCACCGACGCTGAGGCGCTGGCAAGTTTCCAGAAGCTGACGAAGCTCGAAGGCATCATCCCCGCGCTCGAAAGCGCGCACGCGATCGCGGCGGCGGAGAAGATCGCGCCTACGCTGGGCAAGGACAAGATCATCATCGTCAACTGCTCGGGCCGCGGCGACAAGGATATTGCCACGGTAGCGAAAGCGATCGGGGTCGAACTGTGAGTCATTGCTGCGAAATGCTGCGCTCGAATGTCGAGAGCGTTTGCGACCAACATGCAGATCGCAAAGACTGCCCGGATGCCATCGTCGATTTCAACGACGCATCCGGCTTTTATGGCCTGTTCGTTCGCGATGGCGAGAACGCCAGCGCCGGATCCGCGATCATCATTTCCTATTGTCCATGGTGCGGCACAAAGCTGCCGAAAGGGTTGGATGACCTATGACCCGCTTCGCCGCCGCCTTCACGAAACCCCGCCCCGCCCTCGTCGCCTTCATCACCGCGGGCGACGGCGACACCGCCGCGAACCTTGACGCGCTCGTCGCGGGGGGCGCCGATGTGATCGAGCTGGGTATGCCCTTCACCGATCCGATGGCCGACGGCCCCGCGATCCAGCAAGCGAACCTGCGCAGCCTCGCCAAGGGCACGACCACGGCGGACATCTTCGCCATCGCCGCCGCCTTCCGCCAGCGCCACCCCGACACCCCGCTCGTCCTGATGGGCTATGCCAATCCGATGACGATCCGCGGCGGCGACTGGTTCGCGGCCGAATGCGCCAAGGCGGGCGTCGATGGCGTCATCTGCGTCGATGTTCCCGCCGAGGAAGACCCCGAACTCGGCCCCGCGCTGCGCGCCGCCGGTGTCGACCTGATCCGCCTCGCCACGCCGACCACCGACACGGTGCGCCTACCCGCCGTCCTCGAAGGCGCGAGTGGCTTCCTCTATTATGTCTCGGTCGCCGGGATCACCGGCCAGCAACAGGCCGCGCAAGCGAGCATCGACGAAGCGGTCGCGCGCCTGAAAGCCGCGACCGACCTGCCCATCGCGGTCGGCTTCGGCATCCGCACTCCCGAACAGGCCGCCGAAATCGCCAAGGTCGCCGATGGCGTCGTCGTCGGATCGGCATTCATCGACATCATCGCCGAGCATGGTGACGCCGCGGCGTCGCATGTCGAGGCTTTCACCCGCTCACTCGCCGATGCTATCCACGGCGCAAAGGAGATCGCCGCATGAGCTGGCTCGACCGCGTTCGCAACGCGCTGCCCTTCGGGGCGAAACGCGACACCGCCGACAATCTCTGGCACAAATGCCGCCAGTGCCAGCAGATGGTGTTCGTCAAGGAATGGGAAGACAATCTCAACGTCTGCCCGCGCTGCGACCATCACGACCGCATCGGCGCCACCGAGCGTTTCGCGCAGCTGTTCGACGGCGGGCTGCACGAGATGATCGCCGCGCCCCCGGCGCCCGAAGATCCGCTCAAATTCCGCGACACCAAAAAATATGTCGACCGTATCAAGGCGGCGCGCGCGCAGACGGGCGACCGCGATGCCTATCAGAATGCCTTCGGCCGTATCTCGGGCCAGGGCGTCGTGATCGGCGTCCAGGATTTCGCCTTCATGGGCGGGTCGATGGGGGTTGCGGTGGGCGAAGCCTTCGTCGCCGGGGTCGAACAGGCGATCAAGCGCGGCTGCCCCTATATCGCGATCACCGCCGCGGGCGGCGCGCGCATGCAGGAAGGCACGCTGTCGCTGATGCAGATGCCGCGCGCCACGGTGGCCCTGGCCCGCCTGCGCCGCGCCGGCCTGCCCTATATCGTGCTGCTAACCGATCCGACGACCGGGGGCGTCACCGCCAGCTATGCGATGCTCGGCGATATCCAGATCAGCGAACCCAAGGCGCTGATCGGCTTCGCGGGCCAGCGCGTGATCGAGAATACGATCCGCGAGAAATTGCCCGAAGGGTTCCAGCGCGCCGAATATCTCCTCGATCACGGGATGATCGACATGGTCGTGCATCGCAAGGAATTGCCGGAGACGCTGGGCCGCCTGATCGGTTATCTGGCGCCCGAGAAGGCGGCGTAAGCTACGCAGGCCAAACATCCTTGCTTCGTCACCCCGGACTTGATCCGGGGTCCAAGCCACGGCCGTGCAGATGGATGCCGGATCAAGTCCGGCATGACGAAGATGGAAAGACCTAAGCGACTTTCTCGATCAAGGCACGATATATGCCCGACCACGCCCACTCTTCGGACCCCGCGGTCCAAGCGCAGCTCGATCGCCTCGCCGCGCTGTCGCCGGGCCGCGACATCCTCGGCCTTGAACGCATCGCTGAGCTCTGCGCCCGCCTCGGCAATCCGCAAAACCAGCTCCCGCGCACCTTCCATGTCGCGGGCACCAACGGCAAGGGATCGACCTGCGCCTATCTCCGCGCGATTCTCGAAGCGCAGGGCCGCCGCGTCCACAGCTACACCAGCCCGCACCTCGTGCGCTTCAACGAACGCATCCGTCTCGCCGGAACGCTGATCGACGACGCGCTTCTCGCCGCCCTCCTCGAAGAAGTGCTCGACGAGGCCGCCGATCTGCAGGCGAGTTTCTTCGAGGTCACCACCGCCGCCGCCTTCCTCGCCTTCGCGCGCATCCCCGCCGACGATTGCATCATCGAGGTCGGGCTGGGCGGCCGCCTCGACGCGACGAACATCATCCCGCCGCCCGCGGTCGCCGGCATCGCATCGCTCGGCATCGATCACGAAGCCTTCCTGCTCGCCCCCGAAGCCGGGACGCCCAACGACCCGGCGACGCGCATCGCATGGGAAAAGGCGGGGATCATCAAACCCGATACGCCGGTGGCGACCTTCGCCTATCCGCCGCTCGTGCAGGAAATCATCGCCGCCAAGGTCGACTCGGTCGGTGCCACGCTTTTTCCCGAAGGCGGCGGCTGGACGATCGACGCCGATGGCGACGGCTTCCGCTGGACCTCGAAGCTCGGATCAGTCGCGCCGATGCTGCGCTCGCGCATGGCGGGCGCGCACCAGATGCGCAACGCCGGGCTTGCCATCGCCATGCTGCGCCTCGCACCCGGTTCGCAGCCGAGCGACGATGCGATCGCGCGCGGCGTCTCGGACGCGTTCTGGCCGGGCCGGATGCAGCGCCTCGAAACTGGTCCGCTCGCCGACCTGCTTCCCGACAACACGGAAATCTGGCTTGACGGTGCGCACAATGTCGACGCGGGCCTCGCGCTCGCGCGCCAGTTCGCGGGCGAGACACGGCGCATCCACCTGATCACGGGCATGCTCGCAAACAAGGACCCCGCTGCGATCATCGCGCCCTTGGCGGCTCATCTCGCCAGCCTGACCGCCGTTCCCGTGGCGGGGCACGATCATCATGGCGCCGCCGCATTCGGAACGGGAGCAAAAGCCGCCGCGTCGGTTGCCCACGCACTTCGCAGCCTTGACGTCGATCCGGCACGCGATATCGTCCTGATTGCCGGCTCGCTCTATCTCGCCGGCGAAGTTCTCAGCGCGAACCGGCAGTTTCCGGACTGACCGCCTGCGGCGACGCCTCGGGTATCTCGACCTCGCCCGCGGTTCCGATCGAACGATCGACCAGCCCGGATCGCATCATCCACCAGAAGATCAGGATGCCCGGCACCGCGAGCGCGGTCGTCAGCAGGTAAAAATCGACATAGCCGAACGCTTCGATCAGCTTGCCCGCGCTGGTCCCGGTCAGGAAGCGCCCGAGGATGCTCGCCGCGGCAGAGAAAAGCGCAAAATGGGTCGCGGTAAAGCGCAGGTCGGCCAGCGCCGAAAGATAGGCGACGACGCAGACGCCGCCGATCCCGCTCGCGAAATTCTCGAACCCGATCGCGCCCGCCATGCCCCAATTGCTGTGCCCGGCAGCGGCAAGACCCGCAAAGCTGAAATTGGAAATCGCCATCAGGACAAGGCTGAGCAGCACCGACCGCTTCATCCCGAGCCGGGCATAGATGATGCCGCCGACGAACACCCCGGCGAGCAGCGCCCAGAAGCCGAGGCCGACGTCGTAAAAGGCAATCTCGTCGTTGGTGTAGCCCAGGTCCTCGAACAACAGGCGGAAGGTCAGGTTGGCGAGCGTGTCGCCTATCTTGTGGAGCAGCAGGAAGAAGAGGATCAGGATCGCCCCCTCGCGCGAGAAAAACTCGGCGAGCGGCCCGACCGCGCCCTTGTCGGGCGCCTGTCCTTCGCGTGATCCGGTTGGCATCGCGAAGAGCGCCGCGATGACGATCGCGCCGACGGCGAGTACGGCGCCCAGCAGCGTCGCGCCAACATAGGAGGCGATCGTCGCCCAGTCTGTCGCCAGCACGGCGACGAGCGCGAGCGCGGGCAGCGCGATGATCCAGTTCACCTGCCCGCTCCACCCGATATCGCGCGCGCGCCGGGCGGAGAGGTCGAACAGCGGGAACAGATAGCCAACGAGCACCATCAGCGTGAGGATATCGACATCGAGCCATTGATCGACCTGCCGCGCGACGAGGAAGGCGATCGGGAAGCTCAGGATGAAGATCGCGTAATATTTACGCGAGAGGAATGCCGGCCAATGCCGCTCGATCTTGCGTTCGGGCTCGCCCATCACCAGCCCGGTGATGATGGCGGGCAGGACCAGCGCGCCGCACACCATATAGGCGGCGCCCCACCCGGCGCGGTCGGCGACAACTAGCGCCAAGGCGCCCGCCACCGCCGCGCCGATGCGCCAGCCATATTGCGACATGCCCGACCCGGTTCCCAATTGCTCGGGCGACAGCAGTTCGATCCGATAGGCGTCGATGACGATGTCATAGGTCGCCCCGGCCAGCCCGACCGCGATCGCGGCCAAGGCCACGACCGCGAGCGACGCCTTGGGGTCGAGGTTGCCCAGCACCGATACCGCGACGAACACCAGTGCACCGACGAGGATCAGCCAAGACCGCCGCTGGCCGATGTGGCCGAGAATGGGGATACGAAAGCGGTCGATCGCCGGGGCCCAGGCCCATTTCAGATTATAGGCGAGAAAGGTCAGCGCAAAGGCCGTCACCGACGATTTTTCGATCCCGTCCTGCGCGAGCCGCGTCGTCAGCGTCGCGCCGATCATCGCGAAGGGAAACCCCGACGATATGCCGAGGAACAGCGCGGCGAGCGGCGCGGGCTCGAGATAGGGGCGCAAACTGTCGCGCCAGCCCTTCGGTGCCGGCATCGCCGCATTTGTCGACATGATATTCCCCCTCAGCAGCGACCGTTCGGCCATGGCCCATGTCACAAATGGCCTAACGCGTTGGGGATAAATTGGAAGCGGCTAATTGGCTGCCCGCCGCGCGCGAGCGGTCGGCCCGCCGCATCTCATGCGGCGGCGGGGCGCCAGAAGGTCGTGAGGCCGCTGACCTTGCGCGGCGCCTGATTCTTGCACGTCATCGACTCGACCGCCTTCAGCGCCGAAACCAGCGCCGACGCGCTGTGCGGCTTGCCGAGGCAGGCGATGGCGATGTCCTCGGCGTCGGCGGGGCATTGTCCCGTCACCAGCAGAACCGCGATACCGCGGTCGCGCGCCAGCCGGGCAACTTCACGGCCGGTCATATGCCCTGCAAGGCCCAGGTCAAGAACCACCGCGTCGATCGGCTTTGCTGCCATGATCGCCACTGCCGCCTCGCCCGAATCGACCGTCGCGACGATGTCGTACCCGCCGAGTTTCAGCGTGTGCTCATTGTCGAACGCGGTCAGCGGATCATCCTCGATGATCAGCAACCGCTTGATGCAGGTGGGGCGGTGGGCGAAGAGCATCATGACTCCCTTTAACATGGCCATGACTCGCTCCGCGGCGCCGTGCAAGATCGCTTCTGCTTGCCATCGACGAAGCGGGTCTTTTCCGGCTATGAGCGTGATCACAACGCAACACTATTTTCTCAAATAACGACAAGAAAGTCGCATCTGTTCCCATGAACACACGCCGCCCACCTCGCCCCGCTACCCGCTCGGCCCCGAAAGCTGCTGGTGACGGCGACGCCCCGAAAGGTCGCCGCGCCGCGCGCGGCGCCGCTTCCGCGCTCAAGACGAAACCCGCCGAGGACGAACGCGAGGATGGCCCGCAACGGATCGCCAAGCTGCTCGCGCGCGCCGGCGTCGGGTCGCGCCGCGATGTCGAACGCATGGTCGAGGAGGGCCGCATCGCGCTCAACGGCCAGGTCGTCGTTCATCCTGCACCTTTGCTGACTTCGCTCGAAGGGCTGACCGTCGACGGCAACCCGGTCGCCAAACCCGTGTCGACGCGCCTCTATCGGTTCAACAAACCGGCGGGCTGCATCACCGCGGCGCGCGATCCCAAGGGGCGCAAGACGATTTACGATCTGTTGCCCAAGGATCTGCCGCGACTGATGCCCGTCGGCCGCCTCGATTATAACACCGAGGGTCTTCTGCTGCTCACCAATGACGGTGAATTCAAACGCCAGCTCGAACTACCCGCAAGCGGTGTCGAGCGCACCTACCGCGCCCGCGCCTTCGGCGACATCAGCCAGGCGCAGCTCGAGGAGCTGGCGATGGGGATCGAGATCGACGGCGTGCGCTATGGCAAGATCGACGCCAATCTCGAACGCCGCACGGGCCGCAACCAGTGGGTAGAAATGACGCTGACCGAGGGCAAGAACCGCGAAGTACGCAAAGTGCTCGAACATTTCGGGCTGCAGGTCAGCCGCCTGATCCGTACCCGCTACGGCGCGTTCGAGCTCGGCGGAATGCCGCTCGGCGCTGTTGACGTCGTGCCGCGCGACGAATTGTTTAAATTTCGCCGGCAGATGGGATGATGCGGGTCATCGCGGGGGAATGGCGCGGCCGCAAGCTACTCGCGCCCAAGAATGACGCGACGCGTCCAACTGCGGATCGCACGCGCGAGACGCTCTTTTCGATGCTCACCAGCCGCGTCGGCAGCTTCGAGGGGCTGGTCGTCGCCGACCTCTTCGCCGGATCGGGGGCGCTCGGCATCGAAGCGCTGTCGCGCGGCGCCGAACAATGCCTGTTCGCCGAACAGGACCGCGATGCACTCGATGTGCTGCGCAAAAATCTCGGCTCGCTCGACGCCGCCGCGCGCGCCGATATCCGTGCCGGCTCGGTAATGGGCCTCGGCCCCGCCAAACGCACCTACGACCTGCTGATGCTCGATGCGCCTTATGACACCGGCGCGGGCAGCGTTGCGCTCGACAAGCTCAATCGCCTCGGCTGGATCGGCCCCGACAGCTGGGTCTCGATCGAGACCGCGCACAAGGAAAGCATCGACATCGCGGGCTTCGAAATCGACGCCGAGCGCAAGGTCGGCAAGGCGAAGCTGACGCTGCTCAGGCTCGCCTAGCCGCGTCCTTCTGCACCATCAGTAATCCCAGCCAGCTGACGATCCCGGCCAGCGCGAGGTAAAATCCGACCATTTCGGTTCCGCCGCGTTCGGCCAACGCCTGCGCGACGATCGGCGCCATCGCGCCGCCCAAAATACCGCCTGCATTGAACGCGACCGACGCGCCGGTGTAGCGCACCCGAACCGGGAATAATCCGGTCAGCCAGCTGCCGAGCGGCCCATAGACCAGCCCCATTACGAACAGCGCGGTCGCAAGCCCCAGAAAGATGACCAGCCAGCTTCCCGACGCCAGCGCCGGCCCGAACAGGAAACCGACCAGCACCGTCGCACCGCATCCCCAGCTCAGCACGCGCTGCGCGCTCGACGCGTCGCTCCAATAGCCCGCGAAGATGATCCCGATGGCCATGAAAAGGATCGCGCCAAGCTGGATCAGCAGGAACTGCTCCTTGGGATAGCCGAGCGTGGTCGTGCCATGCGCCAATGCAAAGCTGGTCGCGAGGTAGAAGATCGCAAAACAGGCGACGACCGCAAAGGTGCCGGCCAGCGTCGCGACCAGATGGTGGCGGAACAATTCGCCGAGCGGCACCGGGGCCAGCGCCTCCTTTTCCCGCGCCGCGGCAAAATCCGGCGTCTCGCCGATCTTGAGCCGTACCCACAATCCAAGCCCGACAAGCACCGCCGACAGCAGAAACGGAATGCGCCAGCCCCACGCCGCGAAATCGGATTCACTTAGGCCAAGCCCGAGCAGCAGGAACAACCCGTTCGCCGCGATAAAGCCGACCGGTGCCCCAAGCTGCGGGAACATGCCAAAGCGCGATTTCCATCCCAGCGGCGCATTTTCGACCGCGAGCAACGCCGCCCCGCCCCACTCGCCGCCGAGCCCGAACCCCTGCCCGAAACGCAGGATGCAGAGCAGCAAAGGCGCGACCCACCCGACCATCGCATAGGTGGGTAGGAAGGCGATCAGGAGCGTCGAGGCGCCCATCATCATCAGTGAGGCGACAAGCGTCGACTTGCGCCCAATCCGGTCGCCATAATGGCCGAACACGATTGCCCCGACAGGCCGGGCGAAAAAGGCGAGGCCAAAGGTCATGAAGCTGTACATCAGCTGCGCCGATGCGGAACTTTCCGGAAAGAACAGCGGCCCGAACACCAGCGCCGCCGCGGTGCCGTAGATATAGAAATCGTAAAATTCGACCGCGGTGCCGACGAGGCTCGCGGTCAGGATGCGCCGATGCGCCCGGTAAGGTGCCAGATCCACGGGCTACTCTCCCCCTTTTTGGTTCGGCGGCGCTTTGGACGCCTTGCCGCACCTCGCGCAAGCGGCAATGCGCCCGCTATCGCCCTTTGGCCGGAAGCCGCGCGCGAAGCCGCTGCAATTCCTGCGCCGGCACGGGGGAGATCCGCGCCGCGGCCTTGCCCTCGCGCAGCCGCTTGCGGTCCTTCTCCGACGGCTCGATGCGGCGCACGCGGACCGGCGCGTGGCCCTGCGCCTTCATCCCCAGTTCCTCCGCCGCGCCGCGCGACAGGTCGATGATCCGCCCGCGCGCGAACGGCCCGCGATCATTGATCCGCACGATGATCCGCCGCCCCGTATCGAGCGCGGTGACCTCGACATAGGTCGGCAGGGGCAGCGTGGTATGCGCCGCGGTGATCCAGCCGGGCCGAAATTGCTCGCCATTGGCGGTGCTGTTCCCCGACTCGCTACCGTACCAGCTGGCATAACCGACCGCGTCATAGGCGGGAGCGGCGGCGGGGACATAGGTCGTGCCGCGGATCGTATAGGCCGGACCGATCCGCACAGGTGCGTCAGCCACCGGGCGGAAATTGCCGCCGGCGCACGCCGAGAGCGCGAGGACGGCCAAAACCGGGCCCGCCAGTCGAATGGTTGCGTATCGCTGCATCGCGCGACCGTAGATGGCGGAAATGGGGAGATAAAGCCCCTACCGCCGCTTTTGGGGTGGTGAGCCGCCAGTCCCAATTTCGTCATTCCCGCGAACCCGAGGCCACCGATGTTATAACTCGGCTGGCGCCGGGCGACGGGTTATCGTTAGCGAAGTCGAGTATCCCCATCAACGACCCGTGAAGGGTAGCATGAATTTCGCCGCGCTTCGCGCCGGGATGCAGCACGATCTTACCAACGAGCGAGCGAATGTCGGACGAAGCATCGAGCCGCGTTTCAGGGTCCGCAAGTGTTGCAGTCAGCCGTTCTACCTTGCGCTTGTAGATTTCGGCGATGCCGGGATGGATGTCTGGAACATCCTGCGGCGCCTCGGCAAGGCGCGCGGTGATTTCGGCTTTTTCGCGTTCCAGTTCGGCCATGCGCGCCTTCATAGCGGGCTGGTATAGCCCGTCCTCGATCGCAGCCATGATCCCCGCGACGGCCTTGTCGATCTTCGCGAGTGCGCGGCGATCGGTATCGGCCTCAATCCGCCGCTCGCGGTTCTCGCGGTTGATGTGCGCCGTATAGGCTGCGACAGCCGCCTCGATCTTGTCCGCCGACACGAGCCGGTCGGTCATTCCTGCCAGCGCCCTTCGCTCCAATACCTCGCGCCGGATCGTCCGACCGTTGGTGCAGGCACGACCGCGATGATGACCTGCGCAGCCGTAGCGGTCTCCTACGACGATCGCATAGACACGGCCGCAGACACCGCATTCGAGGAGTCCCGAGAGCAGATAGGCGGGCCGACGAGCACCATGCAGCGCGCGCGCCTGTGCGGCTTCCTTGATCCCGGCATGACGCGCGGCAAGCGTCGCCTGCTGGCGCTTGACTGCTGCCCAGAGGTCGTCGCTGACGATGCGAAGCTCTGGAGCCGCGTTCCGCACCCATTCGACTTCGGGGTTAAGGCGCATCACGCTCTTGCCGGTGCTCGGGTCTTTGACCGAATGCTTGTGGTTCCACACACGGACACCGACATAAAGCTCGTTGTTGAGGATGCCGGTCCCTCGGCGAATATCGCCGCGGATGCTGGTATCGCGCCACGCCTTGCCCGCTGGCCCCGATATGCCATCGGCATTGAGGTCGCGAGCAATCGCGATCGGGCTCTTGCCGGTCGCGAACTCGCGGAAGATGCGCTCGACAATCAGCGCTTCGGCGGGATCGATCTCGCGCTCGCCGCGCACCAGCTCGCCTTCGCTCGAAAGGCGGCGGATCATGCGATAGCCATAGCCGACCGCTCCCGCCGAGAAGCCCTTCTCGACGCGCCCGCGCAGACCGCGATGCGTTTTCTTCGCAAGGTCTTTGAGGAACAGCGCGTTCATCGTGCCCTTGAGCCCCACATGAAGCTCACTGATCTCGCCTTCAGCGAGCGTGAACAGCGGCACCCGCGCAAACTGCAAATGCTTGAACAGTGTCGCCACATCGGCCTGATCACGCGACACGCGGTCGAGCGCCTCGGCGAGGACGATATCGAACTTGCCCGCCTGCGCGTCGGCGAGCAGCCGCTGGATGCCGGGACGCAGGATCATGCTCGCCCCCGAGATCGCGGCATCCTCATAGACGGCTTCGATCTGCCACCCTTCGCGCGCTGCGCGTTCGCGGCAGATGCGCTGCTGGTCTGCGATCGACGCCGAACTTTGTTGATCGGAGGAATAGCGGCCATAGAGCGCGGCGCGGATCATGACATCTTCCTTTGGAGTCGAGGCAAGCGGACACCGGCCCGCTTGCCCCACTATGACAGTCTCGCGCGCCATGCCCTTAGGGTCAACGCTCGCGGGCCTTCGCATATTTACGGAAGATCATTGTCGTTGGCGGCTTTCCGCGCGCGAACATGCTCGCGTGCGATGTGCCGCCCGATCGCCTCTGCGATGCGCGTCAAGGCCGCGTCAACGGCGGCAGGAGCAAGTGCGGAAGCGTTATCATTCGCGGCCGTGAGCGGCCGCGAATGCGGCGCTGCGTCCTTTTTCATACCGGCCCATCGCCCATGGGCCGATTGTCATTTTCGGCGCGGTAGCCAGGCGGGTCGGCTATCCACCGATTGATGGCCGACTCCCACCACCCCGCACCATGGACGCTGATCTGCACCTGCGCCGGGAAGGTGCCTTCGGCGATCTTACGATAGAGGGTGGAACGTGACAGTCCGGTACGATTGAGAACGGTCGGTAGGCGGATGATCCTTTCGGAGACGGGCATGGCAATTACTCCATCGGCTGGCGTCGGTTGGGTTCCCCTGGGTGTAGAATTGGCGATCCGAAAAAATCGCGCAAGAGTGCCAAAAATGGTGCCAACTGCCTCTATCGTGTCCCGTCGTTTCCTATTGTTTCTTGTTGTTTCCTGGCGTCCGATTCTTCGGACGAAATTAATTTCCCATGCTGTCCCAGCGAAGAGGTTTGGTGCCAAGGTTGGCACCCCTCGACTGGACTTGCATCGCGGAATCGCGGATTCGAATCGGTTAGCGTCCGCGCTCGTGGTGTAATTTCCGGTGTAGGCGATGGTGTATTCCGGGGTGGGGCATGCCCCACCCCGGAATGCGGCGTCGCTGGTGGCCACCGGGTTCATCGTTATGGTGGAGTTTGCACACTTCAACCGTGACGAAGAGGAGTTCCCGATGACCGAGGACAGATTACTGATCGAAGAGCTGGCTGCAAAGGGCGGCCAACCGGATTTTTTGCGCACCATCGCCGAGAACGTGCTGCAGCTGATCATGGAGGCCGACGTTGATGGCCTGATCGGCGCGGGTCGCCACGAACGCAGCAGCGAGCGCGCGACCTGGCGCAACGGCTATCGCGACCGTTCGCTGGATACCCGGGTAGGCACGCTGAACCTGAAAATCCCCAAGCTGCGTGCTGGGTCCTATTTTCCGGGCTTCCTTGAGCCCCGCAAGATGGTCGAGAAAGCGCTGGTTGCGGTGATCCAGGAAGCGTGGATCGGCGGGGTCAGCACCCGGCGGGTCGATGAACTCGTCCAGGCCATGGGCATGACCGGCATCTCCAAGTCCACCGTCTCCAAGCTTTGCAAGGACATTGACGAGCGCGTCCATGCCTTTCTGAAACGCCCGCTCACCGGCGAATGGCCGTATCTCTGGCTCGATGCCACCTATCTCAAGGTACGCGAAGGCGGGCGGATCATCAGCGTTGCCGCAATAATCGCCATGGCCGTCAACACCGAGGGCCGGCGCGAGATCGTCGGCCTGCATATCGGCCCCTCGGAAGCGGAGGTCTTCTGGTCCGACTTCCTGAAGGACCTTGTTCGGCGCGGTCTTACCGGCGTGAAGCTGGTCATCTCCGATGCTCACGAGGGCCTCAAGGGCGCGATCACCCGCGTCATGGGCGCCACCTGGCAGCGCTGCCGGGTGCACTTCATGCGCAATGCCCTGTCCTATGTGCCCAAGGGCCAGAACACTGTCGTCGCCGCCGCGATCCGCCAGGTCTTCCTGCAGCCCGATCAGAAAAGCGCAACGCAGGTCTGGCGACAGGTCGCCGACCAGTTGCGCACCCGTTGGCCCAAGCTCGGCGCCTGCATGGACGAGGCCGAAACCGACGTGCTCGCCTACACCGGCTTCCCCACCCAGCACCGCACGAAGTTACACTCAACCAATCCGCTCGAGCGGCTCAACAAGGAGGTCAAGCGCCGCGCCGACGTCGTCGGAATCTTCCCGAACGAAGACAGCATCATCCGCCTCGTCGGGGCTGTGCTGATGGAGCAGAACGACGAGTGGCAGCTCCAGCACCGATACATGCAGATCGAAGGCATGGCCGAACTCAACCAACCCATGATCGAGGAGGAAAATCAGCCCCTACACATCACCGCCAAAGCCGCCTGACGATGGCCCACGGCCACAGCCGAAATTACACCACCTTGACGGACGCGACCTTCGAATCGCGTCCCGGCACTCGATGAATGTGCGTTGCTAGCTGCCTGTGACGTCGGTTGCGGGCTATCCGTCCAAAACTACCGGGACACCCTCAAATGGCGCCGCGCCTGCAGCAACAACAACGGGCTGCGCTCCATAGCGCCGCCGTTCCTCGCCATCTCGTCGCCTTCGCCGTGACGATCACTGACGCGGGACAGCAGCCTGGGCCGACCCGAACCAAACAATCCACGGGCCACGGTAATCAGCGGCCGAATGCGGTCGGCTTCTTCAAACCTCATGGCAAACTGTTCCGCCTCGTCGAGCAAACGAAGGTCCACCAACAACTGCAATATCCTGAGATCGTCGCAGGGCCAATCGACGCATGGCTTATCGGTGGTTTCAACCAGTTCCCGCGCAATCGCCGTACCCCGTTCATCTCCATTTGTGCCAACGGCTGCATCCAGAAGATATTTGCGATAGCCACAAATGTTCTTTCCGCGACTAAGGTTGATTTGCCCAAAGGATATGAGTGCCTCGGCCGAAGCTCCCTCCGAGGCGATCATCGCACCCCCTGCCAACTGAGGGCAATGACTGGGATGTCCCCCCATCGGACGAGGCCCTTCGGGTAGGGCAAGGGCTCGCTCCAACGCGACCATGCGGCGCTCCATTGGAACTCCGGGAGTTCCGACCGCAATGCCCAGCCAGGCTTCGCGCTGTGTTTGTCCGGTCGAGATAGCTTCGATATTGCGTTCTACGGCAGCCACATCACCGAAACGCGCGAACCCAGAGGCAATGGCGGCGTAATAGGGATCTCGCTCCTTGCCCTGCGGCTTGCCGCGGCGGAGGGTTTCCTTGATCGAGCGAGTATCGGCGGAGCCTGCAAAAATTCTGGCAAGCTGCGAGTGCAGTACTCTCCAAGACGAAGCGTCAAGGCCGCCCGCCTTGTCCGCTTTCGTCAGCCCCAATGCTAGCGCCTGTCGGGCTCCTTCTTCTGCCGCCTTCGGATCACTTTGCCAAATCGTGTTCGAATAGAAGACGAGGCTCCTGAACGCGGCAATTTTGTTACCCCCTTGGATATCCACCATGCGGGGAAAATGCGGCACGACCCGATCAAGGGCGCCGTTTCGGTAGAGCATATGAAGGGCGTTCGATTGCTGGGCCGGAGTGCCTTTCGCAATTTCCCTGCTCAACCGTTCTAGGTCCCGGTCGAGATAGCCGCTATATCCGCAGTTGATCGTCTGTCCGCGCGCCGACGCGCAAACAGACTCCGCGACCGTCTTCGCCAGATCGGTATTTCCGTGCTCTAGCAACCACGCCGCAAATCGGCCTCCTGTCGGTTGCCCTATCAGTACGTTATCGCCCGGAGGCATGGCCAAGAGTTGCCGCGCGCCACGTTCCAGCTCAGCGCTGAAAATGTCCGTACCCTCATAAATCTGCAACGTCTGCGAACGTATCGACCAAAGATAACTGGTTCGCGTCGGCGGTTCCCTAACGCTGGATTCCGCTTCGCTGATGATCCCAAGGCCTTCGGAAACATTCCCGGCGAGTCTCAAAAGAGCCCCGGCTTTGGCAAGAGCATCGGGACGTTTATGCTGCCGGGCTTTGCTGGCCCACCGTCGCGAGAGTTCGACCGTGCAATCGTTCAACCCTGTTCGATGCGCGGTCATCGCGAGGCGCTCTAAATTCTCGGTCTGGGAAGCCTCATGACCCGAGAGGATTTCCGATGCATCGTCGCAGCGCTTAATTTCAAGGTAAAATGAAGCGATAGTTTCCTGATCGATTGCTCGTCGTGGACCACTTGGCGGCAAAAGTGCGATGGCCTTGGCAATAAGGGTATCGGCCCGCGCGGCGGTCGCGTCGTTGGAGAGCGATGCGGCTGAAGCGGGCATACTGAAACTAAGGGCGGCAAGGGACGCTGTGATGAGAGAATAGAGCCTTGCCACGCTGTTCGCCCCCTTTTTGGTATCCTGATGCGAGAAATAACGGACGATGATTAACAAGGGGCGTAGGTCCCGCCTGTGGCGGCCGCGCTCTATTTCGCTGCGCTCCACCGAGCCGCCGCTGCGCATCGTCTCGTCGGCTTCGCCGTGACGATCGCTGACGCGGGGCCGGAGCCTGACTCCGGCCCGAAGGTCATCGCGCTAACGCGCGCTGGCGTTGGCCTCCGGCCGTGCGGGGTGGTCGTCGCTCTCCTCTGAGGCCCGCCCGGCAGGGCGCAACCCCTGCGGGGTCCTCCATTGCATTTCGGCCTGCGGTGCGCCCTGCCTTGGTGGCGGGCCTCTCCGGCCGCTCTCGCCGCCCACCCCGCTCAGCCGGGGCTGCGGTGGTTTGGAAGAGCAAAGGAGAGACATCATGGAACTCAAGCATATCGACATCGCCAACCTCTCGGTTTCGTCCGCCAACATGCGCGGTGTCGCCAAGAAGCCGGACCTTATCAACATTCTGCCGTCCGTCCGGGCGCGCGGCATCCTTGTACCGCTGATCGTCCGACCGGGAGCGGAAGACGGTGGCTATGAGATCGTCGCGGGCAAACGGCGCTATCATGCGGCGCTCGCCGTCGCCGAAGAACAGGACGGCATCGACCCGCTGCCCTGTGCGGTCATGGAAGCCGGGGACGACGCGGCGGCGCTCGAAGCTTCGCTGATCGAGAACATCGCCCGTCTGGACCCCGACGAGGTGAACCGCTGCGAAGGGTTCACCCGACTTGTCCGCGAAGGCCGGAGCGTCGAGGCGATCGGCCTGACCTTCGGGCTGACCAGCTTGCAGGTCAAGCGGACCCTCGCCATCGGCAATCTGCTGCCTCGCATTCGCAACCTCTATCGGGCCGAGAAGATCGATGTCGTCACCATGCGGCATCTGACCCTCGCATCGAAAGCGCAGCAGCGCGAGTGGCTGGCATTGGTCGATTGTCCCGAGAAGCACGCCCCCACGGGTGCGCAGTTGAAGGCGTGGTTATTCGGCGGCAGCGCGATAGAGGCCAAGGTCGCGTTGTTCGACCTTGCCGATTACAAAGGCGAGATCATTTCCGACCTGTTCGGCGAGGACCGCTATTTTGCCATTGCGGACGATTTCTGGACGGCGCAGATGATGGCGGTCGAGGATAAGGCAGACGCCTATCGCGAGGCGGGATGGTCCGGGATCGTCGTCATGGAGCGCGGCGCCTATTTCAATTCGTGGGAGCATGACCGTTGCCCCAAGAAGAAGGGCGGCAAGGTCTTCGTGTCGGTCAGCCATCGCGGCGAGATCGCCTTCCACGAGGGCTTTATCACTATGAAGGAAGCGCGGCAGCGCGCCAAGGGCGAGCCGGGTGCTGACACGTCCAAGCCGATGCGTCCCGAGGTTAGTGCCGCACTGGGCAACTATATCGATCTCCACCGCCATGCCGCCGTGCGCGCGTCGTTGCTGTCCGAACCGGGCGTTGCGTTGCGCATGATGGTGGCCCATGCCATCGTCGGTTCGCCGCTGTGGCGGGTTGATGTCGAGAAGCAGCGCGCGGCGAGCGATGCCATCGCCGAGAGCGTCGAAGTGTCGGCAAGCGAGGTAGCGTTCGATGTGAAGCGCCGGGAGGTTCTGGCCCTGCTCGGCTTCGATCCAGAGACGCCGACTGTGGTTGGTGGTTATGACGGCGATCACGGCGTTGCGGGGCTGTTCGTCCGCTTGGCTGCGCTGTCCGATGGCGATGTCATGAGCATCCTTCCCGTCGTCATGGGTGAGACGCTGGCCGTCGGCAGCGCCGAGGTCGATATGCTGGGTCAGCTGCTCGGCACCGATATGCGGACGAGCTGGCAGGACGACGCAGTGTTGCCCGACCTGATCCGCGACAAGCCGTTGCTTACCGCCATCGTCGGCGAGGTTGCGGGTGCCGATGTGGCAGAAGCCAATGCCGGGGCGACCGCCAAGGTGCAGCGCGGCATCCTCGTTGATTGTCTCACCGGCAGTCATGGCCGCGAAAAGGTCGAGGGCTGGCTTCCCCGCTGGTTTGCCTTTCCGCCGACCGGCTACACGGAGCGGGGTGGCATCGGCTGCGTCGAGCGGAGCGAACGCATTGCCCTGCTGTTCGTCCCGGCGGAGGCCGAGGAGGAACCGGAGATGCGCGAAGCGGCGTGATCCTTCTGCAATCATCCTTGGGGGAGCGGCTTCACCCGCTCCCCCCAAATTTTTGGCCCGGCGCAAAGCGCCGGGCATTCTGTCCTTGCCAAAGCGGGCGAACTTCCCGAAGATTCTCGGACACATGCGAACAGACGTCGATCACCTTCCTGCCGCGAAGCAGCGCGAGCTTGAACGCATCGTCGAGATATTGTTCGACGAGTTCGGGCAGGCGACCGAAAATGCGACCGGGCGCCGCAAGGGCGCCCGCATCCTGAAAATCATCTTGTTCGGCAGCCACGCGCGCGGCGATTGGGTCGATGCGCCATTGTCGGCGAACCAGTATAAATCCGACTATGATATTCTCGTCCTCGTCAGCCAGAAGGAGCTGACCGACCGCGCCGCCTATTGGGCCAAAGCCGAGGAGCGGTTGATCCGCGCCTATACGATCGAGAAGACGCTGCGCACCCCGGTCAATTTCATCGTCCATTCGTTGCACGAAGTGAACGACGGGCTGGCACATGGTCGCGTCTTTTTCATGGAGGTCGCGAAGGATGGAGTCGCGATTTACGAAGCGGATGACCGTGAACTGGCAACGCCGAAGCCCAAGACGCCGAAGCAGGCTCTCGACGCGGCAAGAGAGTATTTTGAAGAGTGGATGCCCAATGGCGCGGCCTTCCTGAAAGGCTTTCAATTCTATCTGTCAGACGGCGATCGAAAACGTGCAGCGTTCCTATTGCACCAAGCTACCGAAAGTCTCTATCAAGGTTTGCTCCTGACGCTGACATATTACACGCCTTACAACCACAATATCGCCTTCCTGCGCTCGCTCGCAGAAGGGCTTGATCGCCGCCTCTATGGCATCTGGCCGGAAGACACCCACCGCGAGCGTGCGATGTTCCAGAAGCTAAAGGAAGCCTACACCAAGGCGAGATATTCCAAACACTACCGGATCAGCGAAGAGGAGCTCAACTGGCTCGGCGCGCGCGTCGAGGAATTGGGTCGCGTCGTTCATCTGGTCTGTTCGGAGCGCATCGCCGAACTCGAAAAGGCCCGGGGTTAGGCCAGGAGGCCAACCGCAGTAGCTCGGGCTTCTGATTTCGGGAGGGGGGCTGAAAAGCCAAAACGGCGGCGGCCGGGTCGTCATGCGCCAGACCCTGAATCGAGCAGGCGCCGGAGGGCGCCAAGTAGCCCGAGGTCAATCTGCCAAACCGATGGCAACTGGGCACGGGAAAGCTCAATCGATCGCGTCGCGCGCAAAACATGGTCGTTCGTCAAAGTCCTGCCGTCCGGCAAAGTGATGGAAAGTCGGGCAGAACATCGTGCATGCTGCTCAGTGTCCCGATCATGACCAAACAGCTCCCATGGTGCGAGCGCCTTAATCTCGATTTCGTAATCGCCGAACTCCCGCCATTCCTTGATCTTTTCCGAAAGTAGCGTGAGCACGGGATGATAGTTGATCAGGGCAACCATGTCGGTGGCACGCCGGGCGGAAAGAGCGGACTGAAAAAGTTCGAGTGCCTGCTGGGGCGAAGTCGGATTAAGTCTAGCAAGATTCCCGCTGAGAAATTTTCTGTTCCAGTCCCGCTTGGCAATTTCATTCTTCGGCTCCGGAGCGACATCGCGCGCCCATTCCACAACGGCTGCCAGAAGATTCATGGCTTTTGCGGCGGTCACTCGGTTCGCAAAGTTCAAACGGGTGCCGTGGAGTATCCCGTTGCGAAGCGGCATCGTAAGCGGCTGTTCAGAATAGCCGCGCTGCCCCGTTCGCAAATGGCGCAGAAGCTCTTTCAGTGCCGATGGATGTCCCGCAACGCTTTCCGACGACTGGAAGAGTTCGTCGAGGGTTTCCAGATCGGCAAACATGCTCTTACTCCCAGTGACCGAAACGCCGAAGCCATCGACCAACATCAGAGCTAAGGGAACCACTACGAGGTAGTCTTCGGCTTCGTATGCTTCGAAAACGCGTTCGACGATTGAGGCACGTACCGGATAGTCGGGTTCCACCATGCCCCCGCCCAGAATCTTGAGAGTCTGCCACTTAATTGGATCCATTCCGAGCAGCGCCTCGGCAAGGTACGCGTCGATGTCCACTTGAAGGGCGCCGTCGCGACGCATTGAAAGAGCATGTTCTGCTGGCTCGTAGCCGCAGGCAAACTCAACATAGACCCAACCATGCCCAAGAAACTCGGTGTTGAATCGATCAGGCAGGCTAGGCAGGTCACGGGTCGCATGTGCCAACTGGTGCGGTTCGGAGCCGGACGGCAGGAGTGCGCCGAGCGACACCTGCGCCGCCATAGCCCTGAGCCCGGCGTTGTCGCCTTCAATCGTTCCTGACTTCCTGTCCGACAATTACAATATCCCTCATCACAAACGAGTACCGCTTTCAGGCCTAATCTCTAGTGCGCTGCGATATGCTTTGCGCCGCCGTCGCGACCAGAGCACTCGTGTAGCCGCTTTTCCACCAGCATAGCAAAACGCTGATGCTCTATTGCCGACGGACACGACCAAGCGGCTGTCGGTAGAGATGCATTCGCCGCACGGCTTGCCGGAATCCCTTTATTCTGGCATAATCGGCGTAACGGGATGGAGTGACTGGCGGTCATCCCGAGGATAACCCTGCCAGGCATCATGTAGGTTCGGCCATCACGGTCGGGCCGTTGCTGTAAGTCGCAAGAGCGGCGCCACACAGCGGACACCGCTTGCACATCCGCGCATGAACGCGCGGACCGCCGCTGTGCGAGCTTACCATGACCACCCCACCGAACGACGTTTACGCGCGCGAAGTTGTAATGGCGCGCGTCGGCCATTTGATCCGCCGCAAGCAGCGCGAGATCGAACGGATCACGCGCATTCTGCGCGCATTCTTCGACCCAAGTCAGGTGCAAGCACCCGAGCCGGGACAGATCAAACGCATCATCCTTATCGGTCCTTACGCGCGGCGAACTTGGTACGAAGACAGCCGGACGATCGACTTTTCCGATTACGAACTCTGGATCGTCGTCAATCATCCGCTATTCACAGACGAACGGTGCTGGCAGCGCGCCCGCGATGTCATCCGCAGCGAGCTTGGCGACCGTTGCGCGGTCGATCTGGAAATTTACGCCAAATCCGACATCCGTGTTGCCAAGGCCGAGCGTGACACCTTCATCCTCGACCGGATCGAGGCAGGCATCACCCTCCACCGCTCGTCTCGTGATGCGCCCCTTGCTGCGCGCGGCGGCGGGAGGGCGCGGACATGACGCTCCACACGCCTATGGCGATGCTCCATGCCACGCTCCCCGCAGAGCACGCCCGACTGCTGCAATACTTCAACCGACGCGTTGGCCGCGAAGCAGCCCCCGATCTGGTGCAGGAGGTGTTCGCACGCATGTTCGGCAGCGGGACGTTGGACCGGATCGACAATCCGCCCGCTTATCTGACCCGGATCGCGCGCAACCTGTTGATCGACCGCTCGCGCCAAAAGAGGCGGGACTGCACAGTCTTCTTTCCGTTCGACGAAAACCGTGACGCCGAGTCGCGCGCCGAACAGACGTGGCGGATCGAGGCAGCGGACCTCTTGCGGCTGTACCGGCAGGCGGTTCGCACAATGCCGCCGAAGACGCGGCGCGTGTTCGTGATGCACCGACTACGCCGCATGACCTACAAACAGATCGCCGAGCAGGTCGGGATCAGCATTGCGACGGTGGAATATCACATGATGCGCGCGCTTGCGCTCTGCCGCGCGGCGGTCGCGGAGCAATGGTGATGCGCCTTCGCATTTGGCGACGGCGCGAGCCGCGGCGTCGTCCATTGGCGGCACCCGGCGATGCGCGCATCGCACGGGCCGAGGCCGCCATCGCCGCATTGCCGGAACTCACGCGCGAGGTGTTCTTCATGCACCGCTTCGAAGAATTGAGCTACGAGCGCATTGCGCGGCGCCTCGACATCGACGTCAAGGAGGTCGAGGGCCATATAGCGGCAACGCTGATCGCACTGCGCGGCGCACTGAAAGAGTTTGACTAGCTGCGCGGCTGCGCCGTCATGCGACCGCCGCACAGAGCAGTGAACCGGCCATGATCTCAACAAGACCGGAGTATTTCGGTGTGAGCGAGCACTATCTCTTCTTGTCTCCGCTCCTGTCGCCACCCTTGATGCTTGCACGTTGCTCGTCCCAACGGCGTCGCTCGGCCTCGCGGTCATCGGCATCATAGGTTTCGACGCGAAGGCGGCGAGACCCGATGACGCTACGCAAGGCGTCTGTCATTTCTTTCAGCCGCCGCGCCACATCGTCGATCGAGTAAATCTGGAAGTGCGAATGACCCTCGACGCTCTCGACGCGCAACTTGTCATCGAAGGAGAAGGCGCGCCCATCGAGGCTTTGAAAGGCGATCGCTATCTGGAACTCGGCAGGAACGTCATCCTGAAAAAGATCTGGCCCCACACCCAAGTCAAACTTCAGAACCTCGTGCGGACGCAGGAATTTGAGATCACGAAGTATCTTCGAGTTGTCGAGATCGAACGGGTTTGGCCAATCGGTGAGCTTACTAATCGATGCGGTCACGCCCATCGCGGCAGCGCCAGACAAATTGGCGACGTGCAGCTGCACGATATTCGAATGAACTTCATTCGCGCGGAGATATGCCACGACGCGTGGCTCGCTTGCCATGAGACGCGACTGCCGCGCCTCGCGCAGAAGATCGAACGTCGTCCACGCATAGAAACCGGTGACGAGCAGCAGCGCCAAGGTAAATATGGCTGTCACCCCGCCAGCGTTGTCATTCAGATATTCAAGCATCAAATGTCCCGTATTCTGGAGCCCGTTTCGGCAATAGCGGCCATGTCGAAAGCTCGCTTCCCTTTTCTGATCCAAAGCGCAGAGGCTTGCGCGCCGTCATCGCTGCGGAGCTTGTCAGCCATCCACAGAAACGCGCCGTAGAGCATCGCCCGGTCGTCATCGGTCAGTTCGACGAGCCCCGCTTTCGCGACGAGGCCGCCGAGCTCGATCAGCTGGCGCGTGCGCTCGCGGCGCTTGATCTGCCATTCGCGCATGCCGGTCCGCGCCTGCGCCAGTTCAAGCCGATGCCGCATTGCGATCAGGCGCCGCGTCATTCGCTGCATCGCGATTACGTCGCGCCGTAGCTTTGCGTGCGCCACGCTGAAAGAAGCTCGCGCCCGCCTTGCGCCAGCCCTCCGTCGCATTTGCGTCTTTTGCAGCGACCGCACCGAGCAACGCGCCGGTCAGTATTTCAGGATCGAGTTCATCGGCGCCGGTGGCAATGACGAGTTCGCCGAACTGGCGAACGCGGCGTTCCTTGAGGATCTTCGCTTTCGCTTCGAGCGCCTTCAATTCCGAATCGATATCGCGGGGTTTGCGCATGTCGCATCTCCATGTTGGGGTGATGACCCCATCATAGGGATGCGCCTCTCGATGCGCAGCAAGGTCGTCGGGACAGTCTGGCACAGCCTAGTCCCTCCGCGGATTTTTCCGTGTGAGGGCGCGCTTATACGTCGTGCCGACGTGGCTTTTGAAGTGTAGATGGATTGCCGTCATGGCGATCTTCCATCTTTCGGTCAAAGTCATCAGCCGCGCTGCCGGACGCAGTGCTGTAGCTGCCGCCGCCTATCGCTCAGCCGACCGGCTGCACGATAAGCGGCTGGACCGGGCGCACGACTTCACCAACAAGTCGGGGGTCGTCCACAGCGAAGTGCTGTTGCCGGAGAACACGCCCGACGAATGGCGCGACCGGGAGCGGCTGTGGAATGATGTCGAGGCGTTCGAGAAGCGCAAGGACGCTCAGCTCAGCCGCGAGGTCGAGTTCGCCATCCCGCGCGAGATGAACCAGCAGCAGGGGATCGACCTCGGCCGCGACTTCGTGAACCGTGAGTTCGTCGATCAGGGCATGATCGCCGACCTCAACGTCCATTGGGATATCGGTGCCGACGGACTCGCCAAGCCCCACGCCCATGTCATGCTGACGATGCGCGAGATTGTCGTCGATGAAGATGGCGAAGCGGGGTTCGGCACAAAGGTCCGCGACTGGAACCGCACTGAACTTGTCGAACAATGGCGCGAGCGCTGGGCTGATCATGTCAACGAACGGCTTGCCGAACTCGATATCGATGCGCGCGTCGATCATCGCAGCCTCGAAGCGCAGGGCATCGAGCTCGAACCGCAGGACAAGATCGGCCCCGCCGCGTCGCGCATGGGCGCGCTCGGGCTTGAGGTCGAGCGGATCGAAGAGCATCGCGATATCGCCCGCCGCAATGGCGAGCGGATCGTTGCCAACCCGCGTGTCGCACTTGACGCGATCACCTACGGGCAGGCGACGTTTACCAACCGCGACCTAGCGATGTTTGCACACCGGCACAGCGATGGTCGCGATCAGTTTGATGCGGTCATCAACGCGGTGCGGTCGTCGCCCGATCTGATCGCGCTTGGCAAGGACGGACGCGGCGAGGATCGGTTCACGTCGCGCGACATGATCGACACCGAACAACTGCTGTACCGCGCCGCCGAAGCGATGGCAGCGCGCGAACGCCATCGGGTATCGAACGTCGATGGTGCCATCGCGCTAGCACGCGCAGCCAAGCGCGGTTTGCTGCTAACGGGCGAGCAGCGCGATGCCTTCGCCCGTGTTACCGATGGTCGCGATCTCGGCATCGTTGTCGGCTATGCCGGGACCGGCAAGAGCGCGATGCTCGGCGCCGCGCGCGAGGCGTGGGAGATTGCCGGACTGAAGGTGCGCGGGGCGGCGCTGTCGGGCATCGCCGCGGAAAATCTCGAAGGCGGTTCGGGCATTACCTCGCGCACCGTTGCCAGCCTGGAGCATGGCTGGGCGAAGGGATGCGGTCTTCTCACATCGCGCGACGTGCTCGTCATCGACGAGGCGGGGATGGTTGGTACGCGGCAGATGGAACGGGTATTGTCGCACGCTGCCGACGTCGGCGCCAAGGTGGTCCTCGTCGGCGATCCGCAGCAACTCCAATCGATCGAGGCGGGCGCGGCGTTCCGCGCGCTCCACGAGCAGCATGGCGGCGCGGAAATCACCGAGGTGCGGCGTCAGCGCGAAGCGTGGCAGCGGGATGCAACGCGCGCACTGGCGACGGGCCGGGCCGGCGATGCGATCCGCGCCTATGACGAAGCGGGCATGGTGCATGTCGCCGAGACCCGCGAGGTAGCGCGCGAGGAGCTGATCGAGCGCTGGGATCGCGACCGGCAGGCACGGCCCGCCGCCAGCCGCATCATCCTCACCCACACCAATGACGAGGTGCGCGAACTTAATGTGGCAGCGCGCGATCGGATGCGCACGGCGGGTGCGCTTGGCGACGATGTGGCAGTGAAGACCGAGCGCGGCGAGCGAGTGTTCGCACCCGGCGACCGTATCATGTTCCTGCGCAACGAGCGCAGCCTGGAGGTCAAGAACGGCACGCTTGGGGTGGTCGAGCAGGTCAGCACGCGCGGTATGACCGTCCGCACCGACGGCGGACGCGGCGCGGCGTTTGACCTCAAAGATTATGCCCATGTCGATCATGGCTATTCCGCGACCTTCCACAAGGCGCAGGGCATGACCGTTGATCGCACCCATGTTTTGGCGACGCCGGGAATGGACCGTCACAGTGCCTACGTCGGGCTCAGCCGCCACCGCGATGGCGTGAGCCTCCACTACGGCCGCGACGACTTCAAGCATCAGGGCAAGCTCGTTCGCACCCTCAGCCGTGAGCGCGCCAAGGATATGGCGGCGGATTATGCCAAGACGGACCCGGCACGGGCGTTTGCCGAACGGCGCGGCATAAGCATGCGCGAGCGGGTCGTCGAAGCCGCGAAAAAGCTTCCCGAGATTGCAAAACAAGTCCCCGAGAAGGCGCGCAGCATCTTTGCCGGGTTCAAGCCGACCGTAAAGCGCGCCAGCATCGAGCCGCGCGACACCGCGAGAACCGACGAAACCCGCCGCGCGGTCGAGCGCTATGCTCGCGCGGTCGTCGACATCGAGCAAATGCGCGCGCAGGAACTGCCGGTGCTGCGCCACCAGCGCGATGCGCTGGCGCGGGCGGGCGATGCGGTGGGCGCGATCGGTTCGCATGCCCGCGGCGATCTGGCGTCGGCGTTCGAACGCAACCCCGAGCTTGTTGCGCCAGCCGCGCAGGGGAACAGCCAGGCGGCGATCCGCGCCATGCATCGCGAAGCCGATATCCGCATCGATCCCGCCAAGCGCGCCGACCGCTTTGTCGAAGACTGGCAAAAGCTCCAGCAGCAGCGTGCATCGCTCAGCCGAACTGGCGAACATGACGCAGCGCGCAAAATCGGCAGTCACATGGGCGCCATGGCGAAGAGTCTCGAACGCGATGCGCAGGTCGAATCGATCCTACGCGGTCGAAAGGCGTCGCTCGGCATTGACATGCGGTCGGCTCGATCGGTCGGGCAGGATCTGGCGGAGATCGCCGGGATCGGCCGCGGACGGTCGCGCGGCATTGGGATCGGTATGTAGGAGGATGAATATGCCTGAAGACGAACTGGAAATCGACGATCCCGCCACCGCGGCATTTAGGCGGCTTGAGGGCGAAGTGGCGCTGATGCGCCGGGCGACCGAGAAGCTTGCCGCCGAAAAGTCCGAGATCCGGATCCCCGATTATAGCCTCACCCTGGGCGAGATATCGAATCGACTCGATGCAGCAGAGGAAACCCTGACCACCATTCTTGGCAAGCCCGCAATGGAACTGACTCCTGAAGACATGGCGCGGCGGATCGACCGGGTCGTCCAGGACGCGCGCCAATCCACCGAGGGGTGGATACGTAATTCCCAAGACCGGTATGAAGATGCCATTCGCGGCGTGCTTGGCGTGAGCGCGACGCTGCGCGCGGCCTATCAGCAGCGCCTCCACCTCTGGTGCGCGGGCGGCGGCGGGCTGCTTGCCGGATGTCTGCTCTGGTCGATCCTGCCCGGCGCCCTCGCGCGGGCGTTGCCGGACCGCTGGCAACTGCCTGAAAGAATGGCGGCGCATGTCGTCGGTGCGCCCAGCGTGTGGGACGGCGGCATCCAGCTTATGCAGGCCGGCAGTCCGGAAGCCTATCGTGCGATCGCCGCCGCCGCCGAAATGCGGCGCGATAACCGCGAGAAGATCGAAGGATGCGAAAAGGCTGCGCTCAAGGCGAAGAGGCCGGTGAATTGCACGATCAGGGTCGGACACCCGGAGATTTGACCGGTTTGGGAGCGTGCGACACGACGGCGGTTGTGAGCAACGCCGCGGTCGCGTTGAGTGCGGCGGATCTCTGCGGTGACACGGCCGCGTTAGCGTCGGGAGGGAACGGACGCTCCCGCATAAGGGTCATAGGCGGCGGGCGGCGGACCGGAGGTTCCCAGTCGGGGCGATAGCCGATCGGTCTCTTGCGCGGCCAGAACCTGTGGCGGCGAACCGGCTCTGGCAAGTCCAGTGATTGCCGCTGCGATGCCGCCAGCGCCGAACAGAATGAAACATCCCAGTACAACGGCAATACCCCGCCGCAATTCCAATCGTCCCGATAGCATCAGCATCCCGATCATCGCCACTGCGATGACCGCGACGATCGTCGCGGCGCTGCCGAGCGCGGCGCCCTGCACCCAAGCCACGCCATCGATGATCGGACTCTGTGCGGGCGGATCGGTGAGCGATAAGGTCGGCGAATACATAAGCACTCCAGCGAACATATGCAGCGGCATTGGGAGAACGGTGGCAATCGGAATAGCTGCCATTTTGGAACCAATTGTTGCCGGCTTTGATCGAATCCGGCTGGCAGGCTCGGAGGGCGACGACTAGCCTCGCGCTTGTAATCACGACAATTCTTGGCGGGAAGCGGGGCAAGTAAGTGGGGCTAAAACACAGAATCGCTGGTTGGTCGGCGGCGACGCTCGCACTTTTCCACGCCGCCACCGCCCACGCGCAGGACATCGCCGATCCCGCAGGCTCGGGCGTCTTGGTGTCCGCGTTACGTTGGCTCGAAGGCACCCTGCTCGGTACGATCGCGACCGTTGTCGCCGTGATCGCGGTCGCCACGGTTGGCTTCATGATGCTGACCGGGCGGATCAACTGGCGTTACGGCGCGACGGTCATTGTCGGCTGCTTCATTCTGTTCGGCGCCGCCAGCATCGTTGCGGGCATCCAATCCACCGCTGCCTTGGACCGCTGAGCGATGATCGGGGTCGAGCGCGATGTGATGTTCGTCGCGTTGACGCGGCCGCAGATGTTCGCCGGGGTCACCTACAGCTATTTTGTCGCCAATGCGGTGCTCGCAACCGAATTGTTCCTGATCTTTCGCACCGTCTGGGCGCTCGTCCTCGCGCTCGTCGTCCATTTGGCCGGCGTGCTGCTGTGCCTGCGCGAGCCGCGCTTCTTCGATCTCTGGCTCGCCAAGGTCGGCCGTTGCCCGCGCGTGCGCAATTTTTCGATCTGGCGATGCAACTCCTACCGGCCTTAGCATCCTCGCCGAAAGTCGTTGCCAGGGAGGCGCCCGCGGGGCGCCACCTGCCCTACGGCCATCACGTCGACGATCATACGATCGCGACCCGTGACGGCTTGCTGATGCAGGTCATTGCGCTGCGCGGAATGTTGTTCGAGACTGCCGACACCGACGAGATCAATTATCGCAAGCGGCTGCGCGACGCGATGCTGCAATCGATTGGCTCGTCGCGCTTTTCCATCTATCACCATATCATTCGCCGCCGCGTCGAAGCCGGGCTCGATGGGGAGTTTGGCGATCCCTTTTCGGCCAAGCTTGACGCGGCGTGGCAAGGGCGGCTCGACCGGCGCCAGCTGTTCGTCAATGATCTCTACCTCACGCTGATCCGCCGCCCGTTACAAGGCCGCGTCGGCGTGCTCGACAGTTTGCGCGAGAAGCTGGGCGGCGCGCGTTCGGCGACGGAGACCGAGACGCACGACCTACGCCAGCTCGACACCGCGCGCGAGGCGTTGGTGGCGGCGCTCGGCAGCTACGAACCTTCGCTGCTGACGGTCTATGACGGGCCGGTCGGGCCTTGCTCCGAGCCGCTCGAATTCCTCTCGACGCTCTACAATGGCGAAAGCCGCCCGGTGCTGCTGCCGACGCAGGACATCGGCGCCTATCTTCCCGACCGCCGGATCAGTTTCGGGCAAGAGGCGATCGAGCTCGGGCCGTCGGGCCATTCGGATCGCAGCTTTATCGGCCTTGTGTCGATCAAGGATTATCCGGGCCAGACCAGCCCGGGCATGTTCGACGAACTGTTGCGCTTGCCGTTCGAACTGACGATCTCGCAGTCGTTCGGCTTCGTCGAGCGCCAGTCGGCGCTCGAACGGATGAACCTGACGCTGCGCCGCATGCGCTCGGCCGAGGACGAAGCGCTCAGCCTGCGCGCTGAACTCGCGAGCGCCAAGGACGAGGTCGCCGCCGGACGATCGGGCTTTGGCGAGCATCATATGACGATCGGCATTCGCGGCGCGTCGCCCGTCGAGGTCGACGCGGGGGTCGCCGAAGTCCAGGCGGCACTCGCCGATCTCGGGATTATCGCGGTGCGTGAAGAAATCGCGCTCGAACCCGCCTTCTGGGCGCAGTTCCCCGGAAACTTCAAATATATCGCGCGGCGCGGCCTCGTCTCGACGGGCAATTTCGCGGGGCTTGCCAGCGGGCATAATTTCGCGCTCGGCCAGCCGCATGGCAATCATTGGGGCGATGCCGTGACCCTGTTCGAGACCACCGCGGCCGGCCCCTATTTTTTCAACTTCCACCAAGGCGATCTCGGCAATTTCACGATCATCGGTCCGTCTGGGTCGGGCAAGACGGTGGCGCTCAATTTCCTGCTCGCGCAGGCGCGCAAGTTCGATCCGCGGATCGTCTTCTTCGACAAGGACCGCGGCGGCGAGTTGTTCATCCGCGCGATCGGCGGGCGTTATGATGTCTTGCGTCCCGGAACGCCCTCGGGGCTCAACCCGCTTCAGCTTGAGGATAGTGCCGCCAACCGCCAGTTTCTGATCGACTGGATCGCGCTGCTCGCGGGCGGCGCCAGCGTCGAGGAGCTGGCGCAAATCAAGGACGCGATCGACGCCAACTATGCCCAGCCGCCGCAGCACCGGCGCCTCCGCCATATTGTCGAGCTGTTCCGCGGCGGCCATCGCCCGCACGCCGACGACATGTGGTCGCGCCTGCGGCCCTGGTGGGGCGACGGCGAGCGGGCCTGGCTTTTCGACAATGAACTCGACGCGACCGATCTGACCGTTCGCTCGGTTGGCTTCGACATGACCCAGATCCTCGACGATCCTGCGGTGCGCACGCCGGCGATGATGTATCTCTTCCACCGGGTCGAAGAGCGGCTCGACGGCAGTCCGGCGATTATCGTCGTCGACGAGGGCTGGAAAGCTCTCGACGATGATGTGTTCGTGCGCCGGATCAAGGATTGGGAAAAGACGATCCGCAAGCGCAACGGCATCGTCGGCTTTGCGACGCAGAGTGCGCAGGATGCGCTGGAGAGCCGGATTGCGAGCGCGATCATCGAGCAGGCGGCGACGCAGATTTTCATGGCGAACCCGAAAGCGCGCGCCGAAGATTATGTGGGCGGCTTTGGGCTGACCGCCCATGAATATGAGCTTGTCCGGTCGCTGCCCGACATCGCGCATTGCTTCTTGATCAAGCATGGCAATGAGAGCGTCGTCGCGCGCCTCAACCTGTCGGGCGAGCACAAACTGCTAACGATCCTGTCGGGGCGCGAGCGCACCGTACGTATCCTCGACGAGCTGCGCGCCGAACATGGCGACGCGCCCGAGGCTTGGTACGATGCGCTGATGGAGCGCGCCTGACCATGGCGGTCTGTGATTCCATCCCGACCCCCGAGAGCTTCGCGCCGAGCGCACTCCGCTTCCTCGACTGCCAGGCGCAGATCATCGGGGCGCAGGGCTATGGCGCGCTGGCGACGTCCGGATCGACCGCCTCGACCCTGCTGACCGGCATGATCACGCTGCTGATCGCGTTTCTGGGTTACCGGATGCTGCTCGGGCATACGCCGACGATCCGCGAGGGGGTGCTGACCTTCGTCAAGATCGGGCTGGTGCTCGTGCTCGCGACGAGCTGGCCCGCCTATCAGATCCTCGTCTATGACATCATCCTGCGCTCGCCCGCCGAACTTGCCGCGACGATCGGCGGCGCCGCGAACCTGCCGGGCAGCGGCGGCGGACTGGTCCAGCGCATCGATGGCATAGATCAGGCGCTCGCGATCCTCGCGATCGAAGGTGTCGGCCCGGCTCCGCTTGGCGCCAACGGGCAGCCCACCATGCCGACAGTTCCGCCCGCACCGTTCATCGGCTTCGACAATTTTGCGCTCGGCTTTGCCCGGGTGATCTTCCTTGTCTCCACCATTGCGTCCTTCGCAGTGGTACGGATCGTTGCCGGCCTGCTGCTGGCGCTGGCACCGCTGTTCGCTGCCTTCCTGTTGTTTGACGGAACGCGCGGGCTGTTCGCAGGCTGGCTGAAGGCGCTGCTCGGCTCCGCGCTCAGCAGTCTGGCTATCGCCATCACGCTCGGCGTCGCGCTGGCATTCCTCGAGCCGTGGCTCGCGACCCTGCTCGCCCGGCGCGGCGGCGGTCTCGATATCATCGGGGCACCGGCGCAACTGCTCGCTGCAACGACGATCTTCGCGATCGCGCTGGCCGCAGTGATGGCCATCATCGGGCGCGTGGCACTGAGCCTGCGCATCCCGGCATGGATGCAGGCGGCATCCACCCGCGCGGCCGAAGGCAGTGTTTCGCGTGTTGAAACATCGCAGCAGCCTGTCGCATCACACGCACCGATCGAGAGCCGCTCGCGCGCCGCGGCAATCGCCGATGCGGTCGCGATCAACCAGCGCCGTGAAACCGCGGCTCCCGAATCTGGCGGCGGATCGCGCGCAGCACAAATCGCGCGCAGCGCCGGACGACAGGATAGCACCGAACGGTATAGCGCCGCGCCCGCGGCCGCGTCGTCCGGGCGCCGCACCCGCCACCGCATTTCGACACGCGCACTTGCCAGGGATCGGCGCTCATGAACAAACCCAGCCGCGAGGCGCTCGATGCCTATTATGCCGAAGCCGGGAGCTGGGCGCACGACCGTGAGGATGCGCTGCGCTCTTCGCGCCGCACTGCCTGGTGGGTTGCCGGCGCGGCCTCGGTCATCGCGCTGTGCGAGGCGCTGGCGCTCCTGTTCCTGACCCCGCTCAAGACGGTCGAACCCTATACCTTGCTGGTCGATCGTCAGACCGGCTTCGTGCAGCCCTTGAAGCCGCTCGAGCCGCAGGCGATCTCGCGCGAGCGCGCGCTCACCCAATCATTCCTCGTCCAATATGTCATCGCCCGCGAAGGCTTCGACATCAATTCGGTGCAGAGCGACTATCAGAAGATCGCGCTGTGGTCAGAGGGCGCGGCGCGGGGCAGCTATCTGTCTGAGGTTCAGGTCTCCAATCCCAATAGCCCATTGGTGCGGCTACCGCGTTCGTCGCTGATCGAGGTTCAGGTCAAAAGTGTGACCCCGATGAGCGACGACAGCTCGATGATCCGCTTCGACACCCAGCGGCGCGATGCTGGCGGGCAGGCAGCGCCTTCGCAGCCCTGGGTCGCGATTGTCCGCTATGGCTATAGCGGCGAGCCGATGTCGGCGGCGGACCGGATGATCAATCCGCTGGGGTTCAAGGTGACGAGCTATCGCAAGAGCGCTGAGGCACTCGCCGCGCCCGAACCCGCAACCGCGGTCGTGGAACCCGGTCCGGCTTCGCAGGGCAGCATTCCTGTTCGATCAGCGGGCCAACCGGTCGTTGCTCGCCCATGATCGGCCGCCTCGCTCTTGTCGTCCTGTCGTTGATGCCGGTGTCCGGCGCCGGGTCGCAGGTGCGTCCGCAGCCCGGCATCGGCGACGCGCGCATGCAGACGGTCGACTATCGCCGCGACCAGGTCGTTGAGATCGAGGCTGCGCCCGGCTATCAAGTCATGATCGCGCTAGCGCCCGACGAGCAGATCCAGAATGTCGCGATTGGCGACAGCGGTGCTTGGCAGGTGGTCGCGAGCCAGAGCGGCAACATGCTGTTCGTGCGGCCGACCGCGGGCGGGATCAGCACCAATATGACGGTGATTACCAGCGCGCGCTTCTATGCGTTCGATCTCGTCCCGGCCAATGGTGCCCCCCCCTACGAGATCCGCTTCCGCTATCCTCCGGAGCCTAGTGCCGATGCCGGAGCCATGGCGAGTGGCGCCACTGCGGCCGTGGGGATGTACCGCATGGGCGGCACCCGTGCTCTGTGGCCCGTTCGAATGCACGACGATGGCATCAAGACCTATATCGACTGGCCAGCGGACGTCGCCCTTCCGGCGGTGTTCGTCATCGACGACTATGGTCGCGAGCGGCTGGCCAACGGCAATATGCGTGGCGGCCTTTATGTCATCGACAGCGTGCATGAGGCGCTGCTGTTCCGCATCGACCGCAAGACGGCGCGCGCGAAGCGTTATCCGTCCAAGGCAGATGCTTCGTGAGTACGCCTGATGCCACTCCCGCCGGTCCCGAACGAACTGCGGAGCGCGGCATAGTGCCTCAGGTTGCGCGTCCGCGGGCCGGACTTTCAGGCATGGCAATCGGGATCGGAGCGGTCATTGCCGCCGCGCTGCTCTTCTCGGTTCTTGAGGCGCGGCGCCGCGCCCTGTCGGCGCCCGCAGTGCGCCCAGCGCCATCCGAGCTGGTGGGAGCGTCGCAATCGCTGCCACCGCTCTATATCCCGCCTGTGCCGCGTGCCGCGACGGCGCTGCCATTTACTCCGCCGCCAAGTCCAGTTGCAGTCTCGCGCGAGCCCCAGCTGCTTCCTGCCCCGGCACCCACGCCCCCCTCCTATTCGCAGCCGCCGTCAATCTCCTATGCGCCCCCGCCGCCTCAAGAGATTCCAGCGCCGCGCACAAGTGGTGGTGCCATCCTGATCGTCGACTCGCAGGCACGGCCAGTCGCCGATGGCGCGGCGCCGCAAGCATCGAGCGGACAATCCGCAGTGTCGCTTGGCACCGCCGCTCGCAGCCGCGCTGGGTCGATCGCCAATCGGGCGACGACGGTGCCGCAAGGCACGCTGATTCCCGCCGTTCTCGAAACCGCGATTAACTCGACGGGTGCGGGCTTCGCCCGCGCGCTCGTCCAGCGCGACGTCCACGGGTTCGACGGCACCCGCGTGCTCATACCGCGCGGCAGCCGCCTTATCGGTGAATATGCGTCCGACACCAGCCCCGGCCAGAAACGCGCGTTCGTGACCTGGACCCGGCTGATCCGACCCGACGGGGTCACCATCGCCCTCCAGTCGCCCGCGACCGACCCGGTTGGCGTTGGCGGGGTGCGCGCCAGGGTGAATAGCCACTTTTTCGAGCGCTTCGCGGGATCGATCCTGCAAACGGCGATGCTGATCGGCGGCAACCTTGCTGCGCGCTCGGTGGGTGACTCGGTGGTCATAGCGTTGCCGGGGTCCTTGCCCGGGGCCGGTACGACGACCCAGGCAACGCAGATTCCGCCGACGCTCAGCGTCCGGCAGGGAACGAGCATCAGCGTGTTCGTCGCGCGCGATCTCGACTTCACCGGGGTCGAGGCACCGCGATGACGGCAGCGGTCGCCGACCGGGTCTATCTTGGCAGCTATCTGGCGCCGCTATCGTTCGCACTCGACCGCGCCGACGTCACCGACATCTATATCAACCGACCCGGCGAACTCTGGATCGAGACGCTCGGTGGCGCGATTGAGCGCCACGATGTTCCGACCCTTGACGCGGCGCTGCTGGCCCGACTGGCGCGGCAGGTGGCAGCGCTTAGCCACCAAGGGATCAGCCGCGAGCATCCTTTGCTGTCGGCGAGCCTGCCCGATGGGTCGCGCATTCAGGTCGTCGCGCCGCCCGCCACACGCGGCGATCTTGCGATCGCGATTCGCAAGCATGTGTCGGCCGAGCTCACACTTGACGATTATGTGGCCGCCGATGCGTTCCGCGCGGTTCGGAAGGCAGGAAAAGGACAAGCTGCGACTGTCGAGCGGGTGCGCGCACTGGTGGATAGCGGGGATGTCGCCGCGGCGCTCCGCGCGGCGGTGCGCGGGCGCCTCAATGTGCTGATCTCGGGCGGAACCTCGTCGGGCAAGACGACTTTCCTTAACGCACTGATCCGTGAGATCCCGCCCGAAGAGCGGCTGGTCGTGATCGAGGACACACCCGAAATCCGGCTGGCGCACGCCAATGCCGTCGGCTTGATCGCCGCACGCAGCGCGCTCGGCGAGGCGTCGGTCACCGCCAACGACCTCGTATCGGCTTCGCTCCGCATGCGCCCCGATCGCATCATTCTCGGCGAACTGCGCGGCGTAGAAGCCTTTGCGTTCCTGCGCGCGATTAACACCGGGCATCCGGGCTCAATGACGACCATTCACGCTGACAGCGTCGAGCGCGCGTTCGAACAGTTGGCGCTGCTGGTGCTCGAGGGTGGCTCAACCCTCCAGCGCGCCGATATCCTGTCCTATGTTCGGACGACGGTCGATGTCGTGCTCCAGCTCAGCCGCGACGCGAGCGGGCGCCATGTGTCGGGAATATCGGTCGGGGGCCAGTGATGGCGTGGGCGAAGGAACGCCGACGGGGCGGCTAAGCTATTTTCCGAAAGCTGGATTCCAAATCATTCTGGAAACGATAACTGCCATTTTGGCCGCAATAGATGCGGGAATGCGACACGCAAGCATTTGCCGCCATTATGGATATGATTTCCAGCACTTAACGTCCAGTTCAAGTTGACCCTCCATACGGTGAGGCATAGCCTCCAATTTAAGCAACGTCAGTTTGCAGGGTCTTGAATCTCATCTTGTTTCAAACGGGGAGTGACTATGAATCGCGCCTGCTTGCTTCTTGTCATGTTGCCATCGCTTGGGATCGCGGCGCCTGCCGCTGCTGCAGAAACCGTCACATACACATATGATGCCAAGGGACGACTGACGAAGGTCGTTCGCACGGGCACGGTGAATAACAATGTCACCGTCGAATATGAGCATGACAAGGCCGACAACCGTACTCGGCTTAAGACGATCAATTCACCCAATCCGCCGCCCTGAGCGCGCGACTGCCGCCAGTGAGCGGGTTCAGCTTGATTTTTCGAGGGGGTTATTAAATGGCATTTCGTCATTCGAGTTCGCATGTCCGGACGAAGCGTCGAATGGCGTTGCTGTGTCTGACAACCATTCTTGCATCAGGAGTCGGCGCGACTGCTCAAGCGCAGGAAGCTGTCAGGCAGTCAATCGACGCGAATGGCGTCGACCTCTTCCATGGTACGATGAATGTCGATGGTCCGGCGTTGACGGTCGGAAGTGCCGAAAATCCCTCGATTATCTACTGTCTCCCGTCAGCACCTATGGCACAGATTAGAGGTTGTGATTTAAGGAGGATTTGGGCTTCGTCGTAGTGACGAAGGAACGAAGATGAAGCCCAAATCCTCAAGGTCCAAATTGCCTGCCGAGCAGGTCGTAAAGGATATCCGCCGCAAGACTCGGCGGCACTTCTCTGCCGAGGACAAGATCAGGATCGTCCTTGATGGCCTGCGCGGCGATGACTCCATTGCCGAGCTGTGCCGCCGCGAAGGGATTGCGCAGAGCCTGTATTACACCTGGTCCAAGGAGTTCATGGAAGCCGGCAAGCGCCGTCTGGCTGGTGACACTGCGCGTGCTGCGACCACGGACGAGGTGAAGGGTCTGCGCCGTGAAGCGCGCGATCTGAAGGAGTGCGTGGCCGATCTCACTTTGGAGAACCGGCTGCTCAAAAAAAGCATGATCGCGGATGGGGGAGACGAAGAATGAGATATCCCGCATCCGAGAAGCTCGAGATCATCCGGATCGTCGAGCAGTCGCACCTGCCCGCCAAACGCACGCTGGACCAACTCGGTGTGGCACGGCGAACCTTCTACCGCTGGTATGACCGCTACCTCGAAGGTGGGCCGGAGGCGCTTCAGGACCGCCCTTCAGCGCCGAGCAGGGTGTGGAACCGCATCGGAAACGATATCCAGGACCAGATCGTCGAGATGGCGCTGGAGCAGACCGATCTATCCCCGCGCGAGCTGGCAGTGCGCTTCACGGACGAGAAGCGCTACTTCGTGTCCGAAGCCACGGTCTATCGCCTCCTGAAGGCCCACGATCTGATCACCAGCCCGGCCTACACAGTGATCAAGGCCGCCGAGGCGTTCCACACGCAGACCACCCGCCCCAACGAGATGTGGCAGACCGACTTTACCTACTTCAAGATTATCGGATGGGGCTGGGTCTATCTATCGACCGTGCTCGACGATTACTCACGCTACATCATCGCCTGGAAGCTCTGCAGCACCATGCGAGCCGAGGACGTCACTGACACGCTCGATATGGCGCTGGCAGCCTCAGGCTGCGACCACGTCAACGTGCTGCACAGGCCCCGCCTGCTCAGCGACAATGGCCCCAGCTACATCGCTGGGGAACTGGCCGAATACATCGAGGCCAACAAGATGAGCCACGTGCGCGGCGCACCCTTCCACCCACAGACCCAAGGCAAGATCGAGCGCTGGCACCAGACCTTGAAGAACCGCGTACTGCTGGAAAACTACTTTCTGCCCGGTGATCTCCAACAGCAGATCGAGGCCTTCGTCGAGCATTACAACCACCAGCGCTACCACGAGAGCCTCGACAACGTCACGCCCGCCGATGCCTACTTCGGCAGGGCTGCCGCCATCATCGAACGAAGAGAAAGGATCAAGCGAAAGACACTCGAACATCGGCGCTTGCAACACCGCAAGCTCGCCGCCTAAACATCAAACCAAGACGAGGCCCACACTCCGCTGATCTACGCCGCGAGTTGTGCCAAATGTTCTGACGACGGACACGACGGGGTACTCATATGCCGATGCGGCAGGCGTCCGGACGACCACCGTGACTAATGCACTTGGGAATACAACGATCTATAAGTTCGACATTACTTCCCAGCGCATGACATCGCTCATCAATGCGCTGAGTCAGACGACGAGCTACCAATATGATGCCAGTGGGCGTTTGACGGAGACCACGGCCCCGGAAGGGAATAAGGCCGTTCTGGCATATGATGCACGCGGCAACGTGACGAGTAGGACCATGAAGGCGAAGCCTGGATCCGGTCTCGCAGATATCGCCACGACGGCGAGTTTTCCCGCCAGTTGCGCTAGCGCGATCACCTGCAATAGTCCGACGTGGACGAAGGACGCCAAGGGCAACCAAACCGACTATACATACGATCCCACCCATGGCGGCGTGCTAACAATTACCGAGCCCGCAGATGTTAACGGGACGAGGCCACAGACACGTTACACCTATGCGTTAACGGGCGGCAGGTATCTCCCCAACAGTTCCTCGCAATGCGTTGCATCGAGCTCCTGCGTGGGCACAGCGGCGGAAGTTAAGAGCACGATCACCTACAACGGCAATTTGCTGCCGGCAACCATTGCGACGGGTGCAGGCGATGGTAGTCTCACCGCGACCACCGGAATTGCCTACGATGCCATCGGCAATGTGCTAGCGCTTGACGGTCCGCTGGCTGGAACCGCCGACACCACCACCTATCGCTATGATGCCGGACGTCGACTCACGGGCCTTGTGGGGCCCGACCCCGATGGCGGCGGCGCCCGCAAGCCGACGGCGCAGCGCATGACCTACAGCAACGACGGACTTATTCTAAAGGAAGTCGGCATCGTCGACGATGCCGGGGATGCGGCCTGGGCGTCTTTCTCGTCGCAGGAGCAGGTCGCAGTGACCTACGACGCGAATGCGCGGCCGGTGAAGTCCGAACTCAAGTCGGGCGGCATCACCTATGCCGTCTCGCAGACGAGCTATGACGCGGTGAGCCGCGTCGAATGCTCGGCGCAACGCATGAATAGCGCGACGTTTGGGTCTCTCCCCGGTGCCTGCTCGCTCAGTGCAACGGGCAGCCACGGCCCCGATCGTATCGCGAAAAACACCTATGACGCGGCCGGTCGCGTGACAAAGGTCCAGACCGCATTTGGCGCGACTGAACAAGCGGACGAGGTCACGACAAGCTATTCGAACAATGGCCGCCCTGCCTATGTCGTCGATGCAGAAAGCAATCGAACGGCGTACACCTATGACGGCCACGATCGCCTTGCCAAGACCGAATATCCGTCGGCGGCGAAGGGAGCGAACGCGGTTAACGCATCCGATTATGAACAGCTATCTTACGACGCCAACGGCAATGTGACGAGTCGGCGTCTGCGCGATGGGCACGCGATCAATTTCAGCTATGACAATCTGAATCGGGTCACGAATATCGATCTTCCCAATTTAGTGTTCGAGGTACATGATAAGAATTTCAGCTACGATCTGCTGGGCCGCCTGATTTCCGCGACGATGATCAATGGCTGGAATAGCAGCTTTGTCTATGACGCGCTCGGTCGACAGTTGCAGGAAAATGCGACCCTCGGCGGGATTGCGCGTAGCTTCGACGCGGCCGGACGTATGACGAGCGAGACGCTTCCAGGTGGCGGCTTGACGGTCAACTACGATTATGATGCGACGGGTAATGTTACTTCCGTTCGCGAAAATGGCGCCACGAGTGGTGTCGGCGTCCTCGCCACCTACTCTTTTGATAATTTGGGACGGCGCATCGGCGTGAGCTTCGGCAATGGTAGCTCGCAGAGTTTTGGGTATGATGCTGTGTCGAGGCTATCGACGCTGACGAACGATCTCAATGGCGGTACGACGGCGCATGACCTGACGCAAAGCTTCTCCTATAATCCGGGCGGCCAGATTGCGACCGCAACTCGAGGTAACGATGCCTATGCGTGGGACGAGCACTATAATGTTGATCGCAGCTACACTGCGAACGGTCTCAATCAGTTCACCGCTGCGGGCTCGGCTTCCCTGGGATATGATGCGCGCGGCAATCTGACGAGCTCGGGAAGCAATTCTTACACTTATGGCCCCGAGAACCTCTTGGCGACGTCCAGTGTCGGCGGAACAGTTCGGTCGCTCTACTATGATGTGATGGGCAGGCTTGCGTTAGTAATGGGGGACTTCACCAATTCGGTCAGGTTCGATTATTCAGGCACGCGCCTGATCTCGGAACGCGACTGGTATGGAAACTTGCTTCGGCGATATGTACATGGTCCGGGTACAGACAACCCCATTGTCTGGTATGAAGGCAGCGCGGTCAACAGCAGCACGCGCCGGTTCTTGATGGCCGACGAGCGCGGAAGCGTCGTAAGCGTAACCGATAGTTCCAACGCGACGATTGGACTTAACCGCTACGACGAATACGGCATTCCAGAGGCCAGCAATGTTGGGCGGTTTGGATATACTGGGCAGACGTGGCTTCCCGAACTCGGCATGTGGTATTACAAGGCGCGGATGTATTCTCCCACGCTCGGCCGGTTCATGCAAACTGATCCCATCGGGTATGGCGACGGGATGAATTGGTATAACTACGTGGGTAGCGATCCGGTGAATTTTGTCGATCCGAGCGGTTTGAAATTGGTCTGTGGCGTTAAGGTCGGAGATTTTCCTGCCGATTGTTATGAAACGGGCGGCCCTGAAATACCTTTGCCTCCAGGTTCTGGCGGAGCTGATCCCCGACCTCCCGGTCCTTCTAAGCCGAAGCCGACACCCGTGCTGCCGCAACGGCCCAAGGCATGCGATACTAAGTTGCAGAAGGTTGCCGAAGTGGGCGAAGTAGCGGGCGACGTGTTCATAGTTAATGGGCTCATATTGGCCGGTGCAGGTTTAGCGGTCGGACCTGAAGGCGCAGTGCCGGGTCTCGTTTTCGCCGAGGGCGGCGGGATTGTCGGCACTTTAGGGCAAGCAGCAGAAGATTTCAACCATGGGGACTCTGCACTCAATATCGGCAGCCGAGCGTTGATCAATATCGGGTTAGGTAGGATTGCTGTGCGGGGCTTGAGGATATTCAATGGTGGCAAGGTATCTGACGTTATCGATGATCTATTCGAGGAAGCAATTGGGAAAAGTTCTTCAGAAGTGATTGAATGGCTCGATCCGGAGAGATGCTAGTGAGTACACTATACAGAAGAATTGGAGATTTTTACGGTTTTTTATTCATTGGGTCATTGCCAATTTTGTCTTTAATCGCCCTATATTTATTTGGATCTAGCGACTTTTTTATAATTGCTGCTAGATCAGTATGTATATTTATGTATGTTTCTATAATAGTAAGCAGAAAATACTTCGACATAGCCAGAAAGAAATTTCCTTCCCTGTCGATTTATGCAATTAGGCTTACATTATGTGGTCTATTTGTATTTTCTATAGGGATTTACAATGTGAATCCTTCTGATGGACCTTTATATTATTTGTCCATATCGTTTTTAATAATTGCTATAATTTTCATTGCTGCCGGAAAGCTGGGAGCGATTTTGGGAAGGTGAACTTGCTTTGAGTTGGCCGTATGCCAAGACGCAAAATGATGACATCGTCGTCACTGAACGTCGCGTTCGAAAGGTTGCGTTATTCGTCAACAGCGATGGAAACTTCCAATGTGATTTCGTTCGGGAGGATTGTGTTCGTTAAGTTTTCGAACAACGGGGTTACGTACCGGATCGATGCCAAGTTTACGAGCTACCCTGAATTTGACAACGGCAATGCAATGCCACCATTGATCCAATCCATCCTTTCAGCTACGCCAGCTCTTCTTCGCCGATCCGATAATGTTTTGAGTATCTTGCCATCGTGTGGGCCTCTTTGAGCTTTTGTAACTTGGCGCGCTCGCGACGGGAGGGTTCGGGCCAGATGCCGTAGAGGCGCCGGTCGAGTCTTTCGGCGAGCGTTCGGAGGAATGCGATGCTGTGGTTGTAAGGCGTGTAATAGGTAAGCGTGGGCAGGAGACCGGCGTATAGGCGTTCGGTGGCCTGGTGGAGAAGGAAGGCGGCCTCTTTGTGGCGCTTCTGCTTCGCCAAATCGCGCGATGTGTTCAGCCATACGATGGCGCCGGGATAGTGGTCCTCGAAATACTCCCTCGCCGCCTCCAGCGCCTGCTCGGGCGTCTTGGGCCTGGGGGTGTGGAGATCGGTGTCGTCGGCCTCGTGGAGGGCGATCCCGTCCTTCTTGATCTCCATGAAGAAAAGGCGGCCATGGGCGAGGCCATCGTTCACCTCATGGAGCGAATGGACGATGAAGTTGACGGGCGTGCGAAGCGTCTTCTCGATCGTGCAGGCGCGGATGGGTGTTACTCGGCCTTGGTCCAATAGGCGGCACGGTCGGTCAGCTCCTTTTGGCTGACGATGACGAGGATGTCGTAATCCGATTTATACTGGTTGGCCGACAGCGGCGCATCGCCAGCATGTTTCCGGGCTCTCAAATTTGCACTTCCAGCGTGTTATAACATCGGTGGTCTCGCGAAAGCGGGAACCCAGTTTCGACGTCAGCTCGCTAGGTCCCCGCTTTCGCAGGGATGACGAAGTAAGAAATAGAACGGCTACTTCTGGTCGCCAGCAGACGTTGCATTGGCGAAATTTCCGCCCGCGTATTACTGCAACCGCCCATGAATGATTTCCGTTTCCGTCAGCCCGGCATCATCGGCGCGGGCCGCGTCGCCCAGGCGCTCGCAGTTGCCTTCGCTCCGCAGGCAGCTGCCCCGCCTTTTCTATGGGGCCGAACCCCCGAAAACGCCCGCACGGCTGCGACGCGTGTCGGCGCCGCCGCCGTACCGACGATAGATCGCCTGATGGCCGAATGCGACATCGTCGCGATCGCGGTCGCCGACGACGCCTTGGCAGGGGTCGTGGCCGATATGGCCACCGTCCCGCTGACGAAGCGAGCCCGCTTCATCTTCCATGTCAGCGGACGCAGCGGCGCAGCGATCCTCGAACCGTTGCGCGACGCCGGCGCCCTCACCGCCGCGATCCATCCTGCGATGACCTTCACCGGCGATCCGCAAGGCGAAGCCCGGCGCATGGCCGGCGCGCGCTTTGCGATCACCGGCTCGACGGCCGAGGCGACCGCGAAGGCGAAACATGTTGTCGCGCTACTGGGCGGAACCGCGGTCAAAATCGCCGAGGAAAAGCGGGCGCTCTACCATGCTGCGCTCTGTCACGCGTCGAACCATCTCGTCACCCTGATCGCCGGCGCGGCCGGCGCGCTCAAGCACGCCGGGGTCGACGATCCTTCGGGCCTGCTTGCTCCCCTCGTCCGCGCCGCGCTCGAAAACAGTCTCGGCCAAGGTTTCGCCGGACTATCGGGCCCACTGCTGCGCGGCGACGTCCAGACGATCGGTGGTCATCTCGATGCGCTCGAGGAACACAGCCCCGACCTCCTGCCCGCCTATCGCGCGATGGCACGCGCCACGCTCGACGAATTAAAATGCGCGGGAGCCACGCCCTCGGACCGCCTCACCGCACTGGACAGCCTGCTCGCTGTTCCCTAATCGTTCGCGCGTGAACGATACCCCCGCCTCCCTGCCCGACCTGTCCTCGCCGAACCCCTCGGACCCACCTTATCTGCAAGGGCTCAACGGCCCGCAGCGGCAGGCCGTGCTTACCACCGAGGGCCCGGTGCTGATGCTCGCGGGTGCCGGAACCGGCAAGACCGCGGCGCTGACCGCGCGCCTCGCACATATCATGGCGACGCGCCGCGCCTGGCCGTCCGAAATCCTCGCGGTGACCTTCACCAACAAGGCGGCGCGCGAGATGCGCGAGCGCATCGGGCGGATGGTCGGCGACGTGGTCGAGGGCATGCCATGGCTCGGCACCTTCCACAGCATCGCGGCGAAGATGCTGCGCCGTCACGCCGAACTGGTAGGCTTGCAAAGCAATTTCACCATCCTCGACACCGACGACCAGCTCCGCGTTCTCAAACAGCTGATCCAGGCTGAGGGGCTCGACGAGAAACGCTGGCCCGCCCGCCAGCTCGCGGGTCTGATCGACAAATGGAAGAACCGCGGGCTCGTCCCCGCCGACCTAGACGCCGCCGACAAGGAAGCCTACGCCGACGGCAAGGGCCAGCATTTCTACGCGCTGTATCAGGCGCGGCTGAAGACGCTCAACGCCTGCGATTTCGGCGACCTGCTGCTCCACATGCTTGTGATCCTCAAGACGCACCGTGACGTGCTCGAACAATATCAGGAACGCTTCAAATATATCCTCGTCGACGAATATCAGGACACCAACGCCAGCCAATATCTCTGGCTCCGCCTGCTCGCACAGCAGCGAAAGAACATCTGCTGCGTCGGCGACGATGACCAGTCGATCTATTCGTGGCGCGGCGCCGAGGTCGCGAACATATTGCGCTTCGAAAAGGATTTCCCCGGCGCGACCGTGATCCGCCTCGAACAGAATTACCGCTCGACGCCGCAGATTCTCGCCGCCGCCTCGGCGCTGATCGCGCAGAACTCGGGTCGCCTGGGCAAGACACTGTGGACCGACCTCGAACCCGGCGACAAGCTGCGCGTGGTCGGGGTGTGGGACGGGCCCGAGGAAGCGCGGCGGATCGGCGAAGAACTCGAAAGCCTCCAGCGCCGGCGCGTATCCCTCGAACGCGCCGCGATCCTCGTCCGCGCCCAGTTCCAAACGCGCGAGTTCGAAGACCGCTTTATCGCGATCGGCATGCCGTACCGCATCGTTGGGGGTTTCCGCTTCTACGAACGCGCCGAAATCCGCGACGCGCTCGCCTATCTGCGCCTCGTCCAGTCGCCCGCCGACGATCTCGCCTTCGAACGCATCATCAACACCCCCAAGCGCGGACTCGGCGACAAGGCGCTCGCGCGTATCCATCAGTTCGCGCGTCACGAGCGCACGCCGCTTCTCCATGCCGCGTCGCGCATCACCGAAACCGACGAGCTGACCCCGCAGGCGCGCCGCCAGCTCGCAAACTTCATCGCCCAGATGCGCAGTTGGCAGACCAAGGCCAACGAACTTTCGCACCCCGAGTTGACACAGCTCATTCTCGACGAATCGGGCTATACAGCAATGCTGCAGGCCGACCGCAGCATCGAAGCCGCAGGCCGGCTCGAAAACCTCTCCGAACTTGTCCGCGCGATGGAGGAATATGAATCGCTCGAGGCGTTCCTTGAGCATGTCAGCCTCGTCATGGACCGCGACAACAACGACACGACCGAGACGGTGACGATCATGACGATCCACGCCGCCAAAGGCCTCGAATTCGACCACGTCTTCCTCGCCGGATGGGAAGATGGCGTCTTCCCGTCGCAGCGCTCGATGGACGAAGGCGGCACGCAGAGCCTAGAGGAAGAACGCCGCCTCGCCTATGTCGCGATCACGCGCGCGCGGCAGCGTGCAAGCATCTATCACGCCGCGAACCGCCGCATTTATGGCCAGTGGGTGAGCAGCATCCCCAGCCGCTTCATCGCCGAAATCCCGCCCGAGCATGTCGACAGCGAGAACAGCTTCGGCGGTGGACAGAGCCTGTGGCGCGCGAACTGGTCTGCGCAAGGCGATCCCTTCGCGCATGTCGCCGCCAATGCTGCTGGGCGCCAGCCCGCGCGCACGATGACGCGCGGCCCGGCGTGGCAACGGGCAACGGCGCAATCGTCGACGATCACCCGCGCCCCGGCGCCTTCTGAACGCGGCCCAGCGGCCTCCGTGGGCGCGAAGGCACGCTCCGATCTCGCGATCGGAATGCGCGTCTTCCACGAGAAATTCGGCTATGGCGACATTGCCGACATCGACGGCAACAAGCTTGAAGTCGAGTTCGAACAGGCCGGCAGCAAGAGGGTGCTCGACAGCTTCGTCAAGCTCGCCTGATTTCTATTGTCTACTTTTTTAGTTATGATATGCCGTCCCATGCGATCACGAGTCGCGTTTTGGGAGAATCTGCATGCAAAACAAGCTCTTGGCGGGCGCGATGGCGCTCGCCCTGGTCGGCTGTTCGGAAAAATCTGCCGAAGATGCTGCAACAAACGATACCCCCGCCGCCGCGGCCGTTAGTGAAGAAGGCGCTGCCGACGCCGCTGCCACGCCCCGGATCGGTACCGAAGCCGCCCCCGGCGTCGCCTTCGATTACGCCTACACCTTCCGCCTGGCCGACGACCGCATCTCCAAGGTCCAGGAAGAGCATGCCGCCGCGTGTGAAACGCTCGGCATACAGCGCTGCCGCATCGTCGACGTCCGCTACCAGCTGACCGACGAAAAACTCGTTGAGGCGCAGACCCAGTTCAAACTCGACCCTAGCATCGCGCGCAAGTTCGGCGCCAGCGCGATCGCCAGCGTCGAAAAGGCCGAGGGCGTGCTCGCCGACGCGAGCGTCGCGGGCGAAGATGTCGGCACCGAAATCCTCGCCTCGCAACAGCGGAGCGCCGGCTCAGAGGCCGAAATTGCGCGGCTGGAGGAGCGGCTCAAATCGGGCGGGCTCGACAAGCGCGAGCGCGCGGAACTTTTGTCCCAGATTAGCCAACTGCGTGGCGAACTCGGCACCGAGCGCCAGAACCGCCGCAGCGGCGAAGCCCGCATCGCCTGGACCAGTGTCGCCTTCAACTATGCTAGCGACGGCGGCCTGCCCGGCATTGGCCATGCAAATCCCTTCGCAAGCGCCGGCGAGACACTGATGCGCAGCGGCAGCACCGCACTCAGCTTCGTGCTGACACTTGGCGCGGCCGTGCTGCCATGGGCCCTCCTGCTAGGCCTCATCGTCGCCTTCTGGCGCAGCCGCTTCATGGTCGCAGTCCGTCGGCAGATGCGGGTCGAGGCCGGCGCCAGCGACCCCGGAACCCCACCGGCAGCCTGATCCAAGGCGGGGCGTGGCTTGCAAAGGTCCAATGCTGCGTTATGGCAAGAGCCATGACGGGGCAGATGACATGGCTGGATCAGGCACGCGACGCTCATCGCCGCGGGGATCTTGCCGCGGAAACCACAGCGCTCGACGACGCGATCCGCGCCAATCGTGGCAATATCGCGGCGCTGCTTGCCATGGCCGAACTCAAGCGTCGCCTCGCCGACGATCGCGCTGCGGGGAGCTTCTACCGGCTGGCGCTAGGAACTGCGGCGCAGGCCAGGAGGGTCCAGCCTGCCCTTCATGCCGGCCTCCAGCGCGCCGAGCAATTCCTTGCCGAAACCGACCGCGCCTTTGCCGACCATCTCCTCGGCCAACTTCGCGGAGCCGGAATCGATGCCGACACCGCGACGCCGCGCGTCGCCGAGGCTCTGCGCATGCTCGCGGGCGAAGAGCCGCTCTATCTGCAGCAACCGAGCATGTTCTACTTCCCCGGCCTTGCGCAGCGCCCCTTTTTCAACCGTGCCGACTTCGATTGGGTCCTCACGGTCGAAGCCGCGACGAATGCGATCCGCGCTGAGCTTTTGGCCATGATCGACAATAGCTCCGATCGTTTCGGCCCTTATGTAACCGCCAGCCCCGACAGACCCCCGCCGAACAACCCGCTGCTCGACAAGCCCGACTGGGCCGCCGCGTGGCTTTGGAAAGACGGTGTGGTTGCTGACGGAATGGGCGAACTCTGCCCTGCCACCCTCGCCGTGCTCGAAGCGGCGCCGCAGCCTGTGATCCCCGGCCGCGCGCCGATCGCGCTCTTCTCGCGCCTGACCCCCGGCACCCACATCCAGCCGCATCACGGCATGCTCAACACCCGCCTGATTTGCCATCTGCCGCTGATCGTTCCCGAAGGCTGCGGCATCCGTGTCGGCGCCGAAACGCGGAACTGGCGCGAGGGCGAGATGCTGATTTTCGACGACAGTTTCGAGCATGAGGCATGGAACCGCGGCACCAGCGACCGCACGATCCTGCTGTTCGAAATCTGGCGTCCCGACATCGACGCCGACGAGCGCGCGCAACTGACGCGCATCTTCTCGGCGATCGACAGCTACGCCGAACAATAATCAGGGGACAGGAAAACGATGACCAACCCGGGAATGGACGCCGACATCTACGACGCCTTCATCGAACAGCTGCAGCGCTATGTCCGCGAGCGGCTGATTCCGGCAGAAGACCAGCTCGAAGAACTCGGCCGTGTTCCCGACGATATCCTCGCCGAGATGCGCGAGATGGGCCTGTTCGGCGTCACCATGCCCGAGGAATTCGGCGGCGCCGGCATGAATGTCAGCCAATATGTCGGCTTCATCCGCGAGATCGCCTACGCCTCGCCCGCCTATCGTTCGATCATCTCGATCAACATCGGCATGGTGTGCAAGTCGCTCGTCGGCTTCGGGACGCAGCAGCAGAAGGAGCATTGGCTCCCCAAGCTCGCGACCGGGTCGATCGCCGCCTTTGGCCTGACCGAGCCCGACAGCGGATCGGACAGCGCCGCGATGAAGACGCGCGCCGTGCGCGACTGCAACGGCTATGTGCTGAATGGCACCAAGCGTTACATCACCAACGCCCCCTTCGCCGATGTCATCCTCGTCATGGCGCGCACCAATGCCGAAGCGCTTCCGAAGAATGCGCATGTCAGCGCCTTCATGGTCGCGCGCGACTCGCCGGGCGTGTCGATCGGCAAGCCCGACGGCAAGATGGGCCAGGCGGGATCGCAGATCGCGGACGTGATCCTCGAAGATGTTCATGTCGACGGCGACGCATTGCTCGGCGGCGAGGAAGGCATCGGTTTCCGTGCCGCTATGCAGAGCCTCGACAACGGGCGCCTGTCCGTCGCGGCGGCGAGCGTCGGCTATGCAAAACGCATGCTCGATGCCGGGCTCAAATATGCGATGGAACGCAAGGCTTTTGGCGAGCCGATCGCCAATTTCCAGCTGATCCAGGCGATGCTCGCCGACAGCAAGGCCGAAATCTATGCCGCCGAATGTATGCTTGCCGATGCCTGCGCGCGCGCTGACCGCGGCGAGAAGATATTGGTCGAAGCGGCTGCTACCAAGATGTTCGCCAGCGAAATGTGCGGGCGCGTCGCCGACCGCGTGGTGCAGATCCACGGCGGCGCCGGTTATCTCAAGGAATATCTGGCCGAACGCTTCTATCGCGACTGCCGCATTTACCGCATTTATGAAGGGACGACGCAGATCCAGCAGCTAGTCATCGCGAAGAATATGATACGCGATTTTGCGGGCTGAGGGATCGTGAAGGTCGCTGGTGGAGCCGAGGGGAATCGAACCCCTGACCTCTGCAGTGCGATTGCAGCGCTCTCCCATCTGAGCTACGGCCCCGCGACGGCGGGGTCTTAACGACACTGATTGGCGGTGGCAACGGCTTTTCTGATGGCCCCCACCGCTGCCGGCGAATAGGGGAATGGGAGATTCCGATGGCCAAGGCATGGCATTTAACCAGTCGCCCGCAGGGGCTGCCGACGACTGAAAATTTCGCTCTGCGCGATCTTCCAGACGCATCGCTCGAAAAGGATCAGCTCCGCGTCCGCAACCTGTGGCTGTCGGTCGATCCGTACATGCGCGGGCGGATGAACGAAGCCAAAAGCTATGCCGCCAGCTTCCAGATCGATCAGCCGATGACTGGCGGGGCGATCGGTGAGGTCCTCGAAAGTTCGATGGAGGGCTTCGCTCCCGGCGACCTGATCCTCCACATGGGCGGTTGGCGGGACGGCGGCGTCATCGGCCTCGACATGATGCCGAACAAGCTGCCCGCGGACATGCTGGCATCGGGCCTCACCCCGCAGACCTTCCTGCACAATATGGGCCTGACGGGCGGAACGGCATGGATCGGCCTGCTCCGTGTCGCCGCAGCCAAACCCGGCGATACGATATTCGTCTCGTCAGCCGCTGGAGCAGTTGGTTCGGCCGTCGTGCAGATCGCCAAGGCACGCGAAATGACCGTCATCGGCTCGGCTGGCGGTGCGGAGAAATGCGCTTGGGCCCTCGATCTCGGCGCAGACGCGGTCATCGATTACAAGGCCGGACCAGTGCTCCCCCAACTCGCCGCAGCGCTCGAGCGCCTCTGCAAGCCGGGCATCGACGTTTATTTCGACAATGTCGGCGGCGAGCATCTCGACGCCGCCTTTGCCACCGCCAATGATTTCGCGCGCTTCGCGATCTGCGGGATGATCGACGTCTACAACGAGGCCAAACCCCAGGAGATGAAATATATCATACGGACCATCCCCGCGCGGATCCGCATGGAAGGCTTCATCTACACCGACCAGTTCATCGACTGCATGGAGGAATTCTATGCCGACATGGGCGGCCTGATCGCCAGCGGCGCGGTGACGATGCGCGAGACGGTGCACGACGGGTTGGCGTCGGCGCCCGACGCCTTCCTCGGCCTGTTCTCAGGTGGCAATATGGGAAAGATGCTGGTCAGGGTCTGACCAGCACGTCATTCCGTCCTGCGATCAGGTGTCGAAACCGACCGACAGGAACCCCGGCATCGGGCCGTTCCAGCCATCGTCCGGACCATCCAGATCGTCGTGCCGCGGCGCAGGTTTTCGATCGTTACGGGGCTTCCGGTCTTCGCGGGGCTTCGCCGGCCGTGCTTCGGCAACCGGCGCTGGACGTGCCGGCGCCTTTTCGGCCTTCGCAGCAGCCTTGCCGCGTCCCCCGCGCGCCGAACGTCCGCGCCGCGGCTCGGCTTCTGCCTCGTCGCGATCGGGCTGGGCGACATCGACCGCCGGCGCGCCGCCACCATGAACCGGAATCTTGTAGCCGGTCAGCTTCTGGATATTGTCGATCGCTTCGTCGTCCGACGGCGTCACCAACGTGAAGGCGCGCCCCTGGGCACCCGCGCGGCCGGTGCGGCCGATGCGATGGACATAATCGTCGGGATGCCACGGCGCGTCGAAATTGAACACATGGCTGACGCCTTTGACATCGAGCCCGCGTGCCGCGACGTCCGACGCGACCAATATGTTGATCGTACCGGCCTTGAACCGGTCGAGCTCGGCGGTGCGGCTCGATTGGTCCATGTCGCCCTGAATCTCGCCGGCCTTATAGCCATAGCGCTGGAGCGATTTCGCGAGTTCACGCACGGTCGTTTTGCGATTGCAGAAGATGATCGCGGTCTTGATGTCCTCGGCCTCGATCAGGCTGCGGAGCGTATCGCGTTTGCCACGTTCCGACGTCTTGACCAGAAACTGTTCGATATTCTCGTTCCGGCTCGCCGGACGCGCGACTTCGATCGTCTTTGGGTTCGACAGGAACTTGTCGGCCAGCCGCTTGATCGGCGCCGGCATCGTCGCCGAGAACAGCAAGGTCTGCCGAGTCGCGGGCAGTTTGGTGCAGATATTCTCGATGTCGGGGATGAAGCCCATGTCGAGCATCCGGTCGGCCTCGTCGATGACGAGCAGGTTGCAGCCGGTCAGCAAAATCTTGCCGCGCTCGAACAGATCCATCAGGCGGCCCGGCGTCGCGATCAGCACGTCGACGCCCTTTTCGAGCGCCTTTACCTGGTCGCCCATCTGCACGCCGCCGATCAGCAGCGCCATCGACAGCTTGTGATACTTGCCGTATTTTTCAAAGTTTTCAGCGACCTGCGCCGCAAGTTCGCGCGTCGGCGCGAGGATCAGCGAGCGCGGCATCAGCGCGCGGGCGCGGCCGTGGGCGAGGATGTCGATCATCGGCAGAACGAAGGACGCGGTCTTGCCGGTGCCCGTCTGCGCGATGCCGATAATGTCGCGCATCATCAATACGGACGGGATGACGCCCGCCTGAATCGGGGTCGCTTCATTATACCCCGACTCGTCGATGGCGCGCAAAAGTTCGTCGGAAAGGCCGATGTCGGCAAATTTCATAGGATCATCATGTCCGGAAAAGAGGGTACGCCCAGCCGCCCACGCTGGCGAGCGTTGCCGCGGCCATTGGGCAAATAGTGATAAAAAGTCAAGGAAAGGCTGTTAAAAGCGCGATCAATCGTCGTCTTCGCGAACCGGAACCATCAGCCGGAACTTGTCGATCTCGCACTTCGCCCCGGTTCGGGCGTGAATCTGGTCGCGATCCTCGCAAAGCTTCCCGTCCTTGTTGCCCTGCATATAGAAACCCGCATAGAAATCGAGCGCGCGGCACCCGCGATTGAGCTGGGCGCGGAGGCGTTGCTTTTGCCGCGTAATAATATCGATGCTGTCGCGCTGGACCGCCTGCATCCCCAATATATTGCGCATTGCCACGCATTTGGGCGCCTTTTTTTCTTTCCAGACGACCGGCAATTCGGTCGCGCGTTTCGACGTCGAGGGCCCCGCGGCAAAATTGTTGAGCTGCGACCGTTGGGCCGGCACGCGGATGATCAGTTGTTGCTCGATCACTACCTGCCAAAAGGAAGAGACCTGTTCGGGCGTCGGGGCGGAAATTGCCACCAATGGCTCCGGCGCAGCAGCGGGCGGCACTGCGTCAGCCGCCGGGGCGGCGGCTACCAACCACAGGACCGCCGCCGTCAGCACAGCCGCGCTGCCGTCCCTTTGACGTCCTGACCGAAGATTCCGCTCACCTATGGCTCCCGCATCCATGCCCGCTGGACGAAATGACACTATTCGTCCATCGCCCGCTTTAACAAGGATGATTGAACATCAAATGAACTGCTGTCACCCCCTGCCCGCTTGCCAGGCAGGAAATTTCCGGAGTGAAATGGCATGACCCGCCAGCCATCGGCATCGCTGCTCGACGCACTGGGGAATTTGCTCGGCCCGAAAGGCTTTAGCGTCGACGCCGATGCGATGGCGCCATGGCTGACCGACTGGCGCGGCAAATATCACGGCCGTGCCGCCGCGATGCTGTCGCCCGCCACCACCGACGAAGTCGCCGCGATCGTACGCCTTTGCGCGGAGGCACAGGTCGCTCTGGTTCCCCAAGGCGGCAACAGCGGCATGGTCGGCGGCGCCACCCCCGACACCAGCGGCGATCAGCTGCTGCTCAGCCTGCGGCGGATGAACCGGGTCCGCCAGATCGACGAAGCGGGGCAGCTCGCCGTCGCCGAGGCCGGCGTCATCCTGGAGAATTTCCATAACGCCGTTCTCGCACACGGACTCCGCTTTCCACTGACTTTGGGCGGTAAGGGGTCGGCAACGATCGGCGGGCTGGTATCGACCAACGCTGGCGGCACCCAGGTTTTGCGCCACGGATCGATGCGCGCGCTGACCCTCGGCATCGAAGCGGTCCTCCCCGACGGCAGCATTTTTGACGGGCTTGCTCCGCTCAAGAAGGATAATCGCGGCTACGACCTGCGGCACCTGTTTTGCGGCGCCGAAGGGACGCTGGGCGTCGTTACGGCCGCGTCGCTGCATCTCGTACCTGTCGCCGCGGCGCGACGGACGGCGTGGATCGGAATCGACTCGCCCGAAGATGCGCTGTTGCTGCTGCGCCGGGTCGATGCCGCGATCGGGCGCGAGCTCGAGGGGTTCGAACTGATCCCGCACAATTGCCTCGACGCGGTGCTGCGCCACATCCCCCAGACGCGCGCGCCGCTCTCAGTGGCGCAGCCATGGTATGTCCTGTTGGAGCTGGCGGGGGAAAGCGACCCGACGCTGGGCGAGGCTTTGGAACAGCAATTGGCAACAGCGCTCGACGCCGGATTGATCCGCGATGTCGTGATCGCCAAAAGCGATAGCGAAAGCGAAGGTTTCTGGCGCTTGCGCGATTCGATCTCGGAGGCCGAGCGTGCTGAGGGGCCCGCGCTGCAACATGACGTCAGCGTCCCGGTCGATCTGATGCCGGCCTTCATCGCCGACAATCCGCGCCGGCTGGACATCGCTTTTCCGGGCGCTCGCGCACTATCTTTCGGGCATCTCGGCGACGGCAATGTTCACCACCATGTTCAGCCGCCGATCGGCGTGGACGGGGCGGGGTGGATTGCCGAGCATGGCGCGTCGGTAAGCCGGCTGGTCTATTCGCACGTCCTCGAACTCGGCGGATCGATTTCGGCCGAACATGGCATCGGCCAGATGAAGCGCGATATCATGGCCGAGATCGACAGCCCGGCGCGCTTGACCGCGCTGCGCGGCGTGAAGGCCGGGCTCGATCCGAAGGGCATATTCAATCCCGGCAAGCTGATCGCCTGACGCTTAGAATCCGGTCGATCGACCACCATAGCCCCCTTGCGCCGCGGAGCGCGGGCCAATAAGGCGCTGTATCTTTTTCGTCCCGCGTGCGGGACCCTGACCGGAGTTCAAACATGGCCACTGCGCCCGCGCCTGCCAATCTGCCGCTGTTCTACAAGGACCTTGCCCCGCTTTCGAGCGTCGATCACGCTGATTTCCACGCGCGCCCGCTCGACAGCGCCGAATTCCTGGTCGGTCAGCACGCCATCCCGCTGACCTCGGACGAATTCGTGTCGGCCTGCCGTTTCTTCCCGATCATCTTTTCGGCTGGCGAAAATCCGGTTCCGCTGGCACTGATGGGCCTCAACGAAGGCATCAACACGTTCGTCGACGACGAAGGCAAGCTGATCAATCCGGTTTACGTCCCGGCCTATATCCGCCGCTACCCCTTCCTCCTCGCCCGGCTCCAGCCCGATTCGGAAGATTTGTCGCTCTGCTTTGACCCGACCTCGGGTGCGATCGGCAAATTCGACGAGGGCGATGCGCTGTTCGTCGAAGGCCAGCCGTCCGAACAGGTTCAGGCGGTGCTCGAATTCTGCAAGAATTTCGAAGAAGCCGGTCAGCGCACTGGCATGTTCATGGACGAGCTGAAGAAGGCCGATCTGCTGATGGACGGCGAAGTCGCCATCCAGCAAGAAGGCAATGACAAGCCATTCATCTATCGCGGTTTCCAGATGGTGGACGAGAACAAGCTGCGTGAACTTCGCGGCGACGTGCTGCGCAAGCTGATGCAGAACGGCATCCTTGGCCTGATCTTCGCACATCTTTTCTCGCTTCAGCTGATGCGCGAAGTGTTCGCCGAGCAGGTTAAGAGCGGCAAAATGCCCCTCACCCCCGAGCTGCCGACCGCCTGAGGCAACAGAAGGGCCGTCCCTGCATTCGCAGGGACGGCCCTCTGACAATATCCAAATATTGGCTCGCGCAGGGCCGCTAGCCCATCAAAAATCGACCGCGACGCCCTTCAGCTCCCAATCGCCATAGCGCACCGGGTTGCGCCCGCCGGGTTGATCCTCGGCCTTGTCCTCGTGGATGGGCGCCGGCACGGGCACGGCGCTTTTCGTCCAACCCGCGGGAGCTTTCACATGCGCGGGGCGCTTTACAGCGCGCGGCGTTCCGCCGATGGTCCCATTCTGGCAGCTGTCGATCGTCATGCCCGCATCTATAGGATTTTTCATGCGTCACGCCAACCACGCCGTTGCCCGTCATGGCTGATCGCCGTCCGCGCCGTCGTTCCACGGGCGAAGCCGATCCGCCCGGCACGGCCACGCGCCGCGCGGCGCTTCGGCTGCTCGACGCAGTTCTGCGGCGTGGCGATCCCTTGGACGTCGCAATGCATGCCGCCACCCAGGGCCTCACCGGCGCCGACCGCGCATTTGCAGTGGCGATCGTTTCCGAAACGCTGCGCTGGATGGTAGACCTTGATGCGTTGATTGACGGAGCAACGGCCCAGATTCTTCCTGACGATGTGAAATCGCGCGCGGTGCTGCGGATCGCGCTCGCCCAGTTGCTGGTTCTCAAAAGCCCTGGCCATGCGGTTGTTTCGACCGCCTTGCCCCTCGTCGATGGTGGGCCGCGACGGCTGGTCCACGCCATCCTGTCGCGCGCGCAGCAGGACGAATGGCAACTGCCCGACCGCGCCACGCTTCCCCTTCCCACCGCCGAACGCTTGGCCGAGCAATGGAGCCTGCCGACGGTCGAAGCCGCCGAAGCCGCTTGGAGCGCGCCGCCGCCGATCGATCTCAGCTTCACCGCCGAACCGGGCGCCGAGGAATGGCCCGATGCCGTTTCGCTTGCACCGCGTCATCGCCGCCTGCCGCGTGGTCAAGCGGTCGAGGCGATGCCAGGCTTTAAAGAAGGCGGCTGGTGGGTGCAGGATCTGGCGGCAAGCCTCCCCGCGCGCCTGCTCGGCGCCGGCGAAGGGCGGACCGTGCTCGACCTCTGCGCCGCCCCCGGCGGTAAGACGATGCAGCTCGCTGCCGCCGGATGGAACGTCGTCGCGGTCGACTCCAGCGCGAAACGTCTCGAACGGCTGCACGCGAACATGGAACGCACCGGCCTTTCAGCGGATATCGTCCAAGGCGACATCCGTTCGTGGGCGCCCGACGATCAGGCCGACGCGGTACTGCTGGACGCACCCTGCTCGGCCACCGGCATATTCCGCCGCCATCCCGACGTGCTTCACCGCATCGAGCCTCGCCAGATTGCCGAAATGGCCGCGCTCCAGACCGAGCTGCTCGCGCGCGCGTCGCGCTGGGTCAAACCGGGCGGGACGCTGGTCTATGCGACCTGTTCGCTCGAACAGGCCGAGGGCGAGGATCAGATCTCGGTCTTTCTCGAACGACACGACGATTGGGTCATAGATCCCGCGCGCACAGAAGAATTGCCCGCGGCGATCGCTCCGGACGAAAATGGGTTTATTCGCACGCTGCCCGATATGCTCGCCGCTGATGGCGGTCTCGATGGCTTTTTCGTCGCGCGATTGCGTGCGCCCTCTGGCTGAACGACGAACAGGAAATGCGTATGATGATCACGGACAGCCCTCTTTCCGGGGCTATCCATCGAGGCCCCGCTTCGCGAGCCTGCCCATCGCCAGAGCCTTTGCCAGACGCAACGCGCGCCCGGGCTTTCCTTCGGCGAGGCATCGCGCCACCGCCCGTTTATCGCCGCCCTTGATGCCGCGTGCGATCGCCGCGCAATAGCCGGCGAACTCCACGTCGGTCATGCTGCCGACCGCATAGCGGCGCGCACGCAACATCTCGGACTCCACGATCGCGGCAACGCCAGGCCGCCCCAGCACCCTGTCGAGGTCGGAAAGCGCCGGCAGCACGTCGGCGTCCGCAAAGGGGTCGAGCCGCCCCGCCCGCCGCTCGCGATGCGCGAGCCGCGCATAGGCCGCCTGGCGGGTCTGCACGCCGTGATTGAGCACGCTCATCTGCCCCGGCGATCGACGGTAGAGCAGCAGGACATCGGGCAGATTGTCGATTTGGGCGATTTCGGACAAGCGCAGGAAAAGATCGTAATCCTCGCAATAGCGAAACGCCGCGCGATATAGCCCGGCATCGCGCAGCGCCTGGGTACGGAACATCGCGGTCGGGTTGGCGATCGGCTGCCGTTGTTCGAGTTCGGCATGGACAAGCGCGGTTCCAACCGGCATCGCCGAGCCACTCGACAGCCTTCGCCCGGCCTCGTCGATCTCTTCGAACTGTGTGCCGAGCGCACCTAGCTGCGGATCGGCCTCCATGCGTTCGAGCTGGCGGGCGAAACGGTCGGGCATGGCGATGTCATCGGCGTCCATTCGCGCGACGAAGGGGGTATCGATCAGCGCAAGCATCCGGTTGAGGCTGGCAACAATGCCGCGATTGTCCTGCGGGATCAGATATATTCGCGAATCTCGCGCGGCTTTTTCGGCGATGAGGTCGCCCGACCCGTCGCTGGATCCGTCATCGACGACGTAAAAAACGAAATCGCCGAATGTTTGCGACAATATCGAGTCTATCGCAGCGCCAACGACCGACCGGCTATTGTAGACCGGCATGATGACACTTAGCCGCGATGCGGACATGGGTTCGCTTTCGGACGCGCCCAGTGACCGGGCGAAACTCAACAGGCGCCGTAGAAGCGCGTCCGTGCGTCGTCAACTTATCGGTGGCTGGCTCAGAAGACCGCCTTTGGCGCATCTTCCTTCATCATTGCCGCGCGCACCATCGGGATCGGCGGACCGCCGTACGACAGGAACTCGTCGTGGAACGCCTTCCATTTCGTCTTGTCGCCCGCCCCCCCGTTTTTGGCTGTCCAATCCTCGCGCAGCTTGCGGATCATCAGCTTGCCCATCGTGTAGTTGAGATAGGCCGGGTCATAAGTGCCGCGCGCCGCCTGTTGGCGCGCATTGCCTTCATCCTGATAGCATTGCTCCTTGAACAGCTTTTCGCTGTCCGCGACGGTCATGCCCTTGGTGTGCAGTCCGATGGCCGAGAGGTAGCGGCAGTCGCGCAGCAGCGCGTTCGAGAGCTGGCCAATATGCGTCTCGGGGTCGCCCTCGCCCAGCCCGGCATCCCACATCATCTCCTCGGCATAATGAGCCCAGCCTTCGGCGAACGCATAGCCGACGAACAGCTTGCCAAAGATGCTTTCCGCGCGGTTCGAATGAAGGAAGTTGAGGAAATGTCCCGGCCATACTTCGTGGACCGAGGTGAACATCAGGTCCTTCTTCCCCGGAATGAATGCGTCCTGTGTCGCCTTGTCCCATGCCGGATCGGGCGGCGAGATATAATAGACCGACGGCAGGCCTTTTTCATACGGACCAGGAATGTCGATATAGGCGCTGTTCTGCCGGTTGTACGGCGGCGATTCCTCGACCTGCGCCTGTTCGGTGCCAGGGATCGTCACGATATCCTTTTCGATCAGGAAAGCGCGGAGCGTCGGCAATTGGCGTCGCGCTTCGGCGACCGGGCCATCGGCGGGCTTGTCCGAATTCATCTTCTTCATGCAGTCGGCGATCGTCATGCCTGCGGCATAAGTGGCGCAAGCCGCCTTCAACGCATCCTGATTGCGCTTGAGATCGGCCTGCCCGATCCGCTCGAGTTCGTCGAGCGGCGTATCGACGCCCTCATTGGTCAGGATCATCTTCGAGAATTTCGCGGCGCCGAGCGCGTAACCGTCAGGCGTACCCGGCTGCGATCCGACATATTTGGCGAGATCGGTCATCGCCGCGCCGGCCTTCGCCGCCGCTTCGTCGAACTGCTTCTGCAGCGCCGCGTCCTTGACTTCGGCGAAGGCCGCCTTGGCGTCGCCCTTGTAATAGTCGGCGAAGCCCCCGAAGCCGGCGGTACCATATTTGACGAAGGTCGCGGGCAGCGGAAGCTTGAGATTAGCCTTGATCTGTGCCGCGGCGGCAGGGACCTTTTCGGCGTAGGCAATGAACGCCTTCATCCGCGTCGTTGCATCGGCATAGGGCCGCGCGATATAGACATTGGGGTCGAGCGCCCCCGTGTAGAAGGCCGGGTTCTTCTGCGCGAAGTCGGTATCGCGAAGGAAGAAGAGCTGGCCCTGCGCGACGTGGACCAGATAGTCACGCTCGAACTTTTCGGCAGGGCTCATCTCGCCGTCGAACGCCTTGGCGTCGGCGATGGCTTTTTCGAGGTAGGCGGCCTGCTTTTCTAACCCCTCGGGCGACCAGTCGGGCAATTGCCCGTCGAACTCATGCTTGCCCTGATAAACCGCGAAATTGGGATTGAGCGGGAAATAACCTTTCAGGAAATTATCGCGGAATTCGGTCCAGTTCTTTGCGCTCGGGGCGGTCGCCGACTTGTTGTCCGAGGCGTTGCACGCGGTGAGAACCAGCAGCGTCGCAGCCATTGCCGCACCGCCGAAACGGGCCAATTTGCTCTTCATTCGATAATCTCCCTGACTCCTGTGCCGGCGCTTCTGCCAGCGGCGCCGATCAATGACATCCGATAATCGACGAACGGCAAAGCTATGCTATCTGGACAGCGACGAAAAGCGGGCTAGGGCGGTGATCAATGGCGACGATCCCACCACCCGAAGGCGAAGATCCGGTCGTACCGGAATCGACGCCCAAAGCCCCCTCCCCGCTCAGCTTTCCCGACTTTCGCTATTTCTGGCTCGCGCGCTTTACCGCAGTGATGGCGACGATCGCGATGGTCGTGGTGATCGGTTATCAGCTCTATGATACCGCGCGCACCGACTATGGCATGTCGATCAAGGAGGCATCGTTCCAGCTCGGACTGCTCGGCCTCTTCCAGTTCGTTCCGCTCGCCATCCTGACCCCCGTTGCGGGCTGGGCGGCCGATCGGTTCGAGAGGCGCAGCGTCGCGATTTTCTCGAACCTGATCGATCTGCTCATTGCCGCCACGCTCGGTTGGTTCACATGGCACGACCAGTTGACGCTGCCGTTGCTGTTCACCCTCGCCGCGCTCCACGGCGTCGCACGCGTTTTTTCCGGCCCGGCGATGAGCGCCATCGCGCCCAATATCGTTCCCCCCGCCGTCCTGCCGCGTGCGATCGCGATGAGCAGCATCGCCTGGCAGTCGGCGTCGGTCATCGGCCCCGCGGCGGGCGGCCTCATCTATGCCGCGCATCCGGGTGCGGTCTATGTCTTCTCGGTCATCCTCCTTGCCATATCGGCCTTCACCCTCAGCCGCGTGCGGCCGGTCCTGCCGCCACCCGCCGAAGTCCGCCGCCACCCGCTGCGCGAAATGGTCGACGGCCTGCGCTTCGTATGGGTCGAGCGCTTCCTGCTGGGGACGATCACGCTCGACCTGTTCGCCGTCCTGCTCGCGGGCGCGACCGCGATGTTCCCGGTGTTCGCCCGCGATATATTGCACGCCGGGCCCGAAGGCGCAGGGCTGATGCGCGCCGCCGTCGCCTTCGGATCGGTCGGCGTCGCTGTGGGTCTCGCCATCCGCCCGATCGAGCGCAACGTCGGGGTGAAGATGCTGTGGGCGGTCGCCGCGTTCGGCGCCGGAACAGTGATATTCGGGCTCTCCACCAATCTGCTCCTCTCGCTCGGCGTGCTCGTGATCATGGGCGCAGCGGATATGTTCTCGGTTTTCGTGCGCGGCACGCTGATCCAGCTCAACACCCCCGATCATATGCGCGGCCGCGTCAGCGCCGCCTCGGGGCTCGCGATTTCGGCGTCGAACGAATTGGGCGAGATGCGCGCCGGCGCAATGGCCGCAGCATTGGGGCCGGTGGGCGCGGTAGTGATCGGCGGCGCTGGCGCGATCGGCGTGACGGCGCTATGGGCTTGGCTGTTCCCCGAACTGCGCCGCGCGCGCACTTTTGAACCCCAATTCAAGGCAGGATCGTCATGAAAGCCAATTCCATCCTCGATACCATCGGCAACACGCCGCATATCCGCATGGCAAAGCTGTTTCCGGACGCCGAAGTCTGGGTGAAGTCGGAACGCAGCAATCCCGGCGGTTCGATCAAGGACCGCATCGGCCTTGCGATGATCGAAGCCGCCGAAAAGGACGGCAGCCTGAAACCCGGCGGCACGATCGTCGAACCGACGTCGGGCAACACCGGCATCGGCCTAGCGATGGCGGCCGCGGTCAAGGGCTACAAGCTCGTGCTCGTCATGCCCGAAAGCATGTCGGTCGAACGCCGCCGGTTGATGCTCGCCTATGGGGCGACCTTCGACCTGACCCCGCGCGAAAAGGGCATGAAGGGCGCGATCGAGCGCGCGATCGAGCTCGTCGAAACCACCCCCGGCGCGTGGATGCCGCAGCAATTCGAAAATGAAGCCAATATCGACGTCCACGTCCGCACCACCGGCCCCGAAATCCTCGCCGATTTCAAGGATACGCCGATCGACGTGCTGATCACCGGCGTCGGCACCGGCGGCCATATCACCGGCACCGCACAGTTCCTGAAGCAACATTGGCCGAACCTGAAGGTGTTCGCCGTCGAACCCGAAGCCTCGCCGGTCATTTCGGGCGGCCAGCCTGCGCCGCACCCGATCCAGGGCATCGGCGCCGGCTTCATCCCGCGGAACCTCCACACCGACCTGCTCGACGGCGTGATCAAGGTCGATGCCGCCGCCGCGAAGGATTACGCCCGCCGCGCCGCGACCGAGGAAGGCATGCTCGTCGGCATTTCGTCAGGCGCGACAATGGCGGCCATCGCGCAGAAGCTGGCAGAACTGCCCGCGGGGAGCCGCGTGCTGGGGTTCAATTACGACACCGGCGAACGCTATCTTTCGGTTCCCGATTTCCTCCCGGAGATCTGAGGCCGGATCGTGCTCCGCCATGGTGACCAGACGGCGCTGCCCGACGGGCGCGACTGGACGGGCTGGCTATTCGTCCTGCTCGTCGGCGCGGCGGTCATCACGGTACTTTATGCAAGCAATTTGACGAGCAGCAGCGGACCGCGCCACGCACATGCGCGCCCGGTCGCGCCGCCCGCCGACATCGTACCCGAGGTCGCGCCGATGGAACTCGCGCCGGTCACCGAAGACGACGCGCGCGCGCAAAACGCCGAAGTCGCGCTGATCACCAAGGGCTTCGTTGCGGCGCGGCCGTTCGTTTATTCAGGCGGCGGCGACGCGAAAGCCCGCGCCCGCGACTGCCTTGCGGCGGCCATGATTTACGAAGCGGGCGACGACGCCAAAGGACAGCAGGCCGTGGGTCAGGTCGTGATCAACCGCGCGCGGCATCCGGCGTTCCCCAAATCGATCTGCGGCGTCATATTCCAGGGATCGGAACGCACTACCGGCTGCCAGTTCACCTTCACCTGCGACGGGGCATTGAACCGGCGCTATTCGGACGCTGCATGGCAGCGCGCACGCAACAATGCCGACTTGATGCTGTCAGGTGGCACCTATCCGCCTGTCGGCCTCGCCACCCATTATCACACTGACTGGGTCCGACCCTATTGGAGCGACAGCCTCGAAAAGATCGCGATCGTCGATACGCATCTCTTCTTCCGCTGGCCGGGCTATTGGGGCACGCCGGGCGCGTTCCGCGGCGCGGTGTCGGGCAGCGACGGGCCCGTCGCCAAGCTGGCCGCAATCTCGCCGCTCCACGCGATCGCGCTGGGGCTGCCGGTCGATCTGGCGACAGGCGTCGATGCCAATGCAGCGGTCGGCGAAGCGCGCGTCGTCACCGGCGCAGGTGACAGTGTGGGCCGCGACACCATCTACACCCAGCTCGACCGCAAGGCCGCGCCCGAAAGCTTCGTCACCACCGCGCTGCGTCTTTGCGACGACAAGCCCTATTGCAAGTTCATGGGCTGGACCAACCCGGTGCTGAAACCCGACAGCGACGCGATGAGTGACACGCAGCGCGCTGCGATGACCTTCTCCTATCTCCGCGACGACAAGGCGGGGTTCGAAAAGGCGCTATGGAATTGCAGCGAATATAAGCGCGACGATGTGCGGCAGTGCATGAAACGATAGGACGGCCAGTGACGCCGTTGGCGGCTTTGGGAAGGTGAGCGGGCGTTAATCCTCCCTGTGGCGAAGCCATGGGGAGCGGGACCGCCGCAGGCGGTGGTGGAAGGACCGCGACCTCGCGCCATTAGCCCCTCCGTCAGCTCTTCGCGCTGCCACCTCCCCATGGCTTCGCAACAGGGAGGATATTATTGCTGGTCGTTAGCCGACATCGCTTGTTCCCCGAGACAGCCGGTGCCCAGAGTGCTCGATCCAAACCGTCGATCGGTACCGCTTTGGACCCCGGCTTTCGCCGGGGCACAGCTTAGCGATCAGCCATGCGGCTTGATCAGATATTTCTCGCCCGTCCGCTTCGCATTATACGCCTGGGCGGTATCGACATTCATCGCTTCGGTTAGCGAAACCTCATGGCTGTAGTGGCTCTTGAACGTCGTCGTCAGTTCGTCGACAACGCGTTTGCGCATACGGCCGACGGTTTCCATCCCGGCCTTCGCCATGAAGGGCGTCAGCAAGAAGCCCGATAGCGACCAGGTCAGGCCAAAGCTGCGCGCTGAGAAGGTCGTCGGCGACAGGTCGAGCGCGCCATAGATATAGACCTGTTTGAAGGTGTCCGAACCATAACGGCTGTAGGTCGTCATGCGTTTGACCGCGGCGGCTTCCATCGCGGTGAGGACTTGGCCCGCCAACTTGCCGCCGCCGGTTGCGTCGAAACCCAGCGTCGCGCCCGTTTCGACGATCGCTTCGACCAGCCGCTCCATGAAATCGTCGGCGCTGCTGTTGACGATATATTTCGCGCCGATCCCCTTCAGGATTTCGACCTGCGCGTCACTGCGTACGATGTTGACGAGCGGGATACCGTCCTTGGCGCAGATCTTGACGAGCATCTGGCCTAGGTTCGACGCCGCCGCAGTGTGGACGATCGCGCTGTGATTCTCCATCCGCATCGTCTCGGTGAATGCCAGCGACGTCAGCGGGTTGACGAAGCAGGAGGCACCATCGGCGGGATCGGTTCCGTCGGGCAGCGGCATCACCATCTGCACCGGCAGGCAGCGATATTCGGCGTACATTTCGCCGCCGAGCAGCGCGACGGTCTTGCCGATCAGCGCCTGTGCCTCGGGCGTGTCCCCCGCCGCGACGACGGTGCCGCAGCCTTCGTTGCCGATCGCGAGCGCGTCGCCAATGCGGCCGCCCATCGCGCGCATGCCTGCGGGCGGGACGTCGGCAGTGATCGACGGCTGGCCGTCCTTGGTCGATGCGCGCGCGGTCGACATGTCCGCGCCGCCGAACAAAAGGCCGAGGTCTGATGGGTTGATCGGCGCCGCGAGCACCTTCACGAGCACCTCATGCGGCTTCGGCGTTGGCATCGGACGGCGCTCCAGCGACACTTCGAGCTGCCCTTCGGGCTTCACAAGCGTCAGCATGGTGAGGTTGGTTTCAGGCAGGTCGGTCATCGCGCATCTCCCGTCGCATTTCGGTTTTTCGATGCAACGGATTAAGACGCGGCGGCGCCGCTGGCAATGCCCTGCCCGTCAGTCCGGCGAATATTGTCCGGCGAGGCGAAGCACCTCGTCGGCAAACTCTTTCCGGCAGATCAGCAGGTCGGGCAAATAGGTGTCGGGATTATTGTAACGGATTGGCGATCCGTCGACGCGGCTGACGTGCAGTCCCGCCGCCTGCGCCACCGCGACGGGCGCGCAATTGTCCCATTCATATTGCCCGCCGGTGTGGAGATAGATGTCGGCCTCGCCCCGCACGACAGCCATCGCCTTGGCGCCCGCCGAGCCCATGGCGACGAGTTCGGCGCCAAGTTTCTCGGCGACGAAAACCGCTTCGGCGGCAGGGCGCGTGCGGCTGACGAGCATGCGGAGCGGCTCGTTTGCCGGTTTAAGCGCGACCGGAGTGCCTGAGGTCAGCGTAACGCCGAGTGCGGGCAGCGCGACCGCGCCCACCGTAGCGACACCGTCAACGGCAAGCGCAACATGCACCGCCCAATCGCCGCGCCTCTCGCCATATTCGCGCGTTCCATCGAGCGGGTCGACGATCCAGACGCGCGACTGGCCGCAGCGGACAAGACTGTCCTTTTCCTCTTCGGAGAGCAGCGCGTCATCGGGCCGGGCAGCGCGAATTTCGCGGCACAACATGGCGTTGGCCTGCTGATCGCCAGCCAGCCCCAGTGCCTTGCCTTCGAGCTCGCCCTCGGCTCGGAGGTCGAGCAGGATCGCGCCCGCAGCGGCCGCGAGCCGTTCGGCCAGTTGTTCGTCCGTTTCCCCCGCGCCCAATGCCTTATCCCAACAAGCGATCGATGATCATGTCTGCTGCTTCTTCGGGCGTCATTGAGGTCGTGTCGATACGAATTTCGGGTTTTTCGGGCGCCTCATAGGGACTGTCGATGCCGGTGAAATTCTTGAGCTGCCCGGCGCGCGCCTTTTTGTAGAGGCCCTTGACGTCGCGCTTCTCCGCCTCGGCGAGCGGGGTGTCGATGAAGATTTCGAGGAACTCGCCCTCGGGCAGCATCCCGCGCACCATATCGCGTTCGACCTTGAACGGCGAGATGAAGGCGGTGATGACGATCAGCCCCGCATCGGTCATCAGCTTCGCGACTTCGCCGACGCGGCGAATATTCTCGATCCGGTCGGCCTCGGTAAAGCCGAGATCGCGATTCAGCCCGTGACGCACATTGTCGCCGTCGAGCAGGAAGCTGTGCCGGTTCATCCTGTGCAGCCGTTTCTCGACGAGATTGGCAATCGTCGATTTGCCCGATCCTGACAGGCCGGTGAACCAGAGCAAGGCTGGCTTCTGATTTTTCAAGTTTGCGCGCATATCGCGGCTGATGTCACTCGCCTGCCAATGGACATTCTGCGCGCGGCGCAGGCTGAAATGCAGCATCCCCGCCGCCACCGTCGCGTTGGAGATCTTGTCGATCAGGATGAAGCCACCCAGCGTGCGATTGTCGCCATAGGCCTCAAATACGATCGGCTTGTCGGTCGACAATTCGACGACGCCAATGCCGTTGAGTTCGAGCGTCTTTGCCGCGAGATGATCGAGCGTGTTGACGTTGATCTCATATTTCGGCGGCTGGATCGTTGCCGAGACCGTTTGCGTCGCGAGTTTGAGCCAATAGGCGCGGCCCGCGATCATCGCCTCGTCGGCCATCCAGACCAGCGTCGCCTCGAACTGGTCGGCTGCCTCGGGCGGGGCGTCGGCGGCGGCGATCACGTCGCCGCGCGAGCAGTCGACTTCGTCGGCGAGCGTTAGCGTGACCGACTGACCCGCGACGGCCTCCTCAAGATCGCCGTCGAGCGTAACGATGCGGTCGATGGTCGTCGTCTTGCCGCTCGGCAGGATACGCACGGCATCACCCGGCCTCACCTTGCCGCTCGCAAGCTGTCCCGAGAAGCCGCGGAAATCGAGGTTCGGGCGGTTGACCCATTGCACCGGCATGCGGAACGGCTTCGTTTCGTCGGCAGAGGCACCGATCTCGACATTTTCCAGATGCTCGATCAGGGCCGGTCCCTTGAACCAGGGCGTGTTGTCCGACAGCGCGGTGATGTTGTCGCCCTTGAAGCCCGAGATCGGGATTGCTGTGAAGTTCGTAATACCGATCTCGCTCGCGAACGCACGATATGCCAGCGTGATGCGGTCAAAGATGGCCTTGTCGTAACCGACGAGGTCCATTTTGTTCACCGCGAGCACGATGTGCTTGATACCGATTAGGTGCGCGAGGAAGCTGTGGCGGCGCGTCTGCGTGAGCACACCCTTGCGCGCATCGATCAGGATGACCGCAAGGTCAGCGGTCGAAGCGCCGGTGACCATATTGCGCGTATATTGCTCGTGCCCCGGGGTGTCGGCGACGATGAACTTGCGCTTTTCGGTCGTGAAAAAGCGGTAGGCGACGTCGATCGTGATCCCCTGCTCGCGTTCGGCAGCAAGGCCGTCGACCAGCAGCGCGAAGTCGATTTCCTGCCCCTGCGTACCGACGCGCTTGCTGTCGGCTTCGAGCGCGGCAAGCTGATCCTCGAAGATCATCTTCGAGTCATACAGCAGCCGCCCGATCAGCGTCGACTTGCCGTCGTCGACCGAGCCGCAGGTGATGAAGCGAAGCAGCGATTTCTGTTGATGCTGTTCGAGATAGGCGTCGATATCCTCGGCGATCAGCGCGTCGGTGACGTAAACAGGATCGGTCATCTCAGAAATACCCCTCCTGCTTCTTCTTCTCCATGCTGGCGTCGCCGCCGTCCTTGTCGATGATCCGGCCCTGCCGTTCGCTGGTCGTCGTGAGCAGCATTTCCTGAATGACCTCGCTGAGCGTTTTCGCTTCGCTCTCGACCGCGCCGGTCAGCGGATAGCAACCGAGGGTGCGGAAGCGCACCGACCGCTCCACCGGCGTCTCGCCCGGCAATAAAGGAAAGCGATCATCGTCGACCATCAGCAACAAACCGTCGCGCTCCACCGTGGGGCGCGGCGCGGCGAAATAGAGCGGAACGATCGGGATATTCTCCCGCGCGATATATTGCCAGATGTCGAGTTCGGTCCAGTTCGAGATCGGGAAGACGCGGATGCTCTCGCCTTTCGCCTTGCGCGCATTGTAGAGGTTCCACAGCTCGGGGCGCTGCTTCTTTGGATCCCAGCCGTGACTCGCGGTGCGGAAGGAGAAAATGCGCTCCTTGGCGCGGCTCTTTTCCTCGTCGCGCCGCGCGCCGCCGAAGGCGACGTCGAAGCCGTGGAGGTCGAGCGCCTGCTTCAGCCCCTCAGTCTTCCACATGTCGGTGTGAAGCGGACCATGATCGAACGGATTGATCCCGCGCTCCTTTGCCTCGGGGTTCTGATAGACGATCAGTTCCATCCCGCTTTCGGCCGCCATGCGGTCGCGCAGTTCGTACATCGCCTGGAACTTCCACGTCGTATCGACGTGGAGCAGCGGGAACGGCGGCGGCGAGGGATAAAAGGCCTTGCGCGCGAGATGGAGCATCACCGCGCTGTCCTTGCCCACGCTATAAAGCATCACGGGCTTGGCCGCGTCGGCCATCACTTCGCGCATGATATGAATGCTCTCGGCCTCGAGCCGGTCGAGATGGGTCAGCGTATCGATCATGCCCCGCCCTTGCCGCCGCTGTTTACGGCGATCAAGCTGTATGGCCTTTTGCCGGTGCAAGCCAGACTTGTGAGGCACGCGGTCATGCGAGAACATTGACCTTCGTCTCGCGCCAGTCGGCCGCGATTGTTGCGATCGTTTCGAGCGCATGAGTCAGCCGCGGCTCGACATCGGGCAAGCTGCTCCATGCCGGTTCCGCGATCAGCCCGAGTTCGCGCCGGAAATCATAGCCCGCGACCTTCAGCGGAACGATGCCGTCGATCGCGAGCGATACAGGCGCGGTCGTAATACCGATCCCGGCGGCGACCATGCGAAGGCAACGCTCGTCGCTGTCGCTGCGCAGAGCAAAGCGCGGGCGCACGCCGTGGCGCGTAAAGAAGCGGCTCGTCACGTCGAGGAACTCGCACGCGCGGCGCGCGATCATCGTTTCGGCGGCGAGTTCCTCGGGCGCGACCTCGATACGCCCCGCGAGCGGGTGGCCCGACGCGACGAACATCGTGAGCGCCTCTTCATAGAGCGGCACGATATAGGCGCCTCGCTCGCCTGGGCGCAGCGGGACAAGCGCCATGTTGATCCGGCCACTGCCGAGCGCGGCACGCAGTTCGGAATCGCTGTTTTCGTTTAGTTCGATCGCGAAAGCGGGCCGCAGCGCCGCAGCGATCGACTGAAGCAATTCGCCGGGCGCCGACCGGATGATACCGAGCTTAAGCCCGGTCTCCTGACGATCTTCTTCGCGGCCGAAGCTGTCAGCCGCGCGAAAGCCGCGCTCCAGATCGCGCGCAATCGGCAGGAAGCGGCCGCCCGCCTCGGTCAACCGGATCTGACGGCGATTGCGAATGAACAGCGGGGCTCCGACCAGTTTTTCGAGTTCGGCGATCCCGGTCGACAGCGCAGGCTGCGTGACGCGAATACGCAACGCAGCTTGCGTAAAGCTGCCGGCGTCGACGACAGCAAGGAACTGGCGGATATGGGCGCGTTTAATCATAGATTTTACTTATGCTAAAACTACGATCCTTTCAATTTCCCTATGTTGAATTTTTGGGGCAGTATCGCGCCCTGCCCTGCCCCTCGATCGATAGGTTGATCCATGCGCGCCACCCCCGATTTCGACTTTGCCCTCGGCGAAACCGCCGACATGATCCGCGATACGACGGCGCGCTTCGCCGACGAACAGATCGCGCCGCTCGCCGCCAAGGCCGACGCCGAAGACTGGTTCCCGCGCGACGAACTGTGGACACAGATGGGAGCGCTTGGCCTACACGGCATCACCGTCGAGGAAGAGTTTGGCGGCCTCGGCCTCGGCTATCTCGAGCATGTGATCGCGGTCGAGGAAGTGAGCCGCGCCAGCGCCGCGATCGGCCTGTCCTATGGCGCGCATTCGAACCTTTGCGTCAATCAGATTCGCCGCTGGGGCAATGCTGAGCAGAAAGCGAAATATCTGCCCAAGCTGATCAGCGGCGAGCATGTAGGCAGCCTCGCGATGTCCGAAGCAGGTGCGGGCAGCGACGTCGTGTCGATGAAGCTGAAGGCCGAGAAAAAGGGCAGCGGTTACCTGCTCAACGGCACCAAATTCTGGATCACCAACGCGACGCACGCCGACACGCTTGTGGTCTATGCCAAGACGAGCCCCGAGGCGGGATCGCGCGGCATCACGGCGTTCCTGATCGAAAAGGACATGCCGGGGTTCAGCATCGGGCAAAAGATCGACAAGGTCGGCATGCGCGGTTCGCCGACCGCCGAGCTGGTCTTCACCGACTGCGAGGTGAGCGAAGAACAGGTGATGGGCCCCGAAAATGGCGGCGTCGGGGTGCTGATGTCGGGGCTCGATTATGAGCGCGTCGTGCTCGCGGGGCTCCAGCTCGGTATCATGCAGGCGTGCCTCGACACGGTCATTCCCTATGTTCGCGAGCGCAAGCAGTTCGGCAAGCCGATCGGATCGTTCCAGCTGATGCAGGCGAAGGTCGCCGACATGTATGTGATGCTCCAGTCGGCGCGCTCCTATGTCTATAATGTCGCCAAGGCGTGCGACGCGGGGCAAACGACGCGCTTCGACGCCGCAGGCTGCATCTTGCTCGCGAGCGAAAATGCCGTGAAGGTCGCGGGCGAAGCGATCCAAGCGCTGGGCGGCGCCGGCTATACGAAGGACTGGCCGGTCGAGCGTTACTGGCGCGATGCCAAGCTGCTCGACATCGGCGCGGGCACCAACGAGATTCGCCGCATGCTGATCGGCCGCGAACTGATCGGCGCCGGCGCGTGATCTGGCTCTGGCTGTCGGCCGCCTTCATGGTGACGACGGCCGGGGTTCATTCGGTTCTGGGCTATCGGCGACTGATCGTGCCGTTGCTGCGGCGCCGCGACGGCCCGCTGTCCGACGCGCTGACGCGCCGCATCATTCGGCTAGCATGGCACGCGACGGCGGTGCTGATGCTGATTTCGGCGGCCACGGTCGCGTGGCCCGGAACACCGGATGGACTCCTGGCGGCCGTCGGTGCCGGATGGCTCGCGACGGGATTGTTCGATGCGGTATATACCAAGGGCCGACACATCGCCTGGCCGGCACTGGTCTGCGCGGGCATCTTTGCCCTGATCGGCGCGTTGGCCTGAACATGCGCGGGCTTATCCATCATATCGACCTGACGGTCACCGACAAAGAGCGTTCGCGCCGCTTCTATGACACGGTGCTTGGTTTTCTCGGTTATCGCCGTTCGGCGGACTATGATCATGGCAGCGATTGGGACCGCAAGGGCGAACCCTTTCATTCGATCGGCATTTTCGAGGCCCGCGGCGAGGCAGCCAAGCAGCAGCATGACCGCTATTCGCCGGGTTTGCATCATCTTGCATGGACCGCGGAGAGCCGGGACGATGTCGATACGCTTCATGACCTGCTGCGCGACATCGATGCCGAAGTACTCGATGCGCCCGCCGATTACCCCCGCTATGGCCCCACCTATTATGCGGTATTCTTTGCCGATCCCGACGGGCTGAAGCTCGAATTCGTCTTTGGAGCGACAGACCAATGAGCGACACGGTGCTGACCGTCCTGCAATATTACGGCGCGGCCGCGGCGACGCTCGCGGCGCTGGTGGTGTCGCTGAACCTCGGGCGGCGCTGGACCGGCTGGGCATTCGTTATCTTCGTGACGAGCAGCATCGCGCTGATCGCATGGGGTTTCCTGCAACCCGACAGCGAGGGTATCGGATGGCAGAATATCGCGTTACTCATTATCAACGCGATCGGCGTCTATCGCTACCTGATCCTGAAAGAAAAACCGGGCGCGCCAGCCAGCAAGGGCGAGGCAGATTGATGCCCCGCCCTGTCCGGTCATCATCCCCATATGCGGACGCGCTTGTCCGGCGCGAGGTACAGCTTGTCGGTCGGCTGGACGTCGAACGCCTTGTACCACGCGTCAAGGTTCCGCACCGTCAACGCGCGGTACATGCCCGGCGCATGGCCATCGGTCGCGATGCGCGCGCGCAGAGCCTCGGCGCGCATCTTGGTCGCCCAGGTCTGCGCAAAGGCGATGAAGAAGCGCTGGTCGCCGGTGAAGCCGTCGATCACCGGCGCTTCCTTGCCGCCGAGCGATGCGCGATAGGCGTCATAGGCGGCCTGCAAGCCCGCCACGTCGGCGATATTCTCGCCAAGCGTCAGCTTGCCATTGACCGCGAGGTCGGGAAACGGCGTGTAGGTGTCGAACTGCGCCGCGAGCGCATCGCCCGCCGCGTTGAACTTCGCCAGATCCGCCGGGGTCCACCAGTTGCGCAGCGCGCCGGTGGAATCGAACGCCGCGCCATTATTGTCGAAGCTGTGGCTGATCTCGTGACCGATGACCGCGCCGATCGCGCCATAGTTGAACGCGGGATCGGCCTTGGCGTTGAAGAAGGGCGGCTGAAGGATCGCGGCGGGGAAATTGAGCGCATTCTGGACCGGCAGGTTCACGGCGTTGACCGTTTGCGGGACCATCCACCATTCGCCCTTGTCCATCGGCTTGCCGATCTTGGCGAGCTGGTGCGCATATTCGGCTTTCTGCCCCGTAACCTCGTTCGCATAGGCGTCGGCGCCGACGGTGTAGCTGCCATAGTCGCGCCAGCTGTCGGGGTAGCCCACCCCTACGGCAATGGTTTCGACCTTCTTGATTGCTTCCTTCTTCGTTTCGGGCGCCATCCAGTCGATCGTTTCGACGCGCTTGGCAAAGGCGGCCTTTATGTTCGTCACCATGTCCCCGACCTCCGCCTTTGCAGACGCGGGGAAATATTTGTCGGCATAGGCCTTGCCCACCGCATCGCCGAGATAGGTGTCGAGCGCATCGAGCGCGCGCTTTTCGCGGCCGCGCTGCTGCGGCGTGCCCGCCATCGTCGTGCCGTAGAAGGTGAAGTGCGCGCGATCGATCGCGCTCGGCAGCACGTCGCTGTGGCTGTTGATCTGATGGAAGGCGAGCCAGTCTTTCCATGCGTCGAGCGGTTCGGACGCGACGAGCGCCGACAGGCCGGTGATCGCGTTCGCGTGATAGGCGCCGAATTTCGTAGCGCCGTCGAGCTTGGCTGCGCTCATGAACGCGGGCCAGTCGATGCCGGGCGCCTTTTTGGCAAAATCGGCTTTGGCCCAGACGTCGGCGGATTTGGTGAAATCTTCGCTCTGCTCGCGCGTCGCGTGCGCCTTGGCGATCTTGACCTCGAGGTCATAGATGCGCTTCGCCTTCGCTGCGGCGTCGCTCTGGCCAGCGGCGGTCAGCAGCTTGGCAATATAGGCCTGATAGGCGGTGCGGATCGTCGCCATCTTGGGATCAGCCGACAGATAATATTCGCGCTCAGGCATGCCGAGACCGCCCTGCAGCAGATAGGGAATGACCTCGCCCGGGGTCGCGAGCCCCTGCGTCACGAAAACGCCGAACAGGTTTTCGGTCTGGAAGTTGGTTGCGTTGAGCGGATCGACGTCGGCGCGCAGCTGCTCGCCGAGCACCTTCGACAGCGCCGCCTTGTCGGTGATCGCCGCGAAACGCGCGAGGTCGGCAGCGACGGGCTTCATGCCCGCGGCATCGATCGCCTTCACATCGGTAAAGGCCTTGTAGAAGGCGGCGATGCGGCCTTCGTTGGTGTCGGCCGCGGCATCGCCCTTAACGATCGCATCGATCAGTTCACGGTTGCGCTTCTCGGTCTCAAGCTGCGCGACGTAAAAGCCGCCAATCGACGAACGGTCGGCGGGAATTTCGTTCGCCTTGTCCCAATTTCCATTGGCATAGGCGTAGAAGTCGTCGCCGGGCTTCACGGAGGTGTTCATCGCCGCCTTGCTGATCCCGATGTCGGTGCCGACGGTGTAGGCGGCGGAGCTCTCCTCTTTCCCGCTCGTGCAAGCGACGGGGCCTGCGAGAACAGCAGCGGTGGACAGAAGGACGGCAAAGACAGCTTTTTTCATGGAAATGACCTTATTTTGTCACGGATAGGCAGGCGGCTGACGCGTGCGAAAATCCGGTTTCAATACCAACCATTTTCGGCCTGCTGCGCTTTTCAATCGACGAGCGACGGGTTAGTTCCGAACCGACTTCCAGGAGAGACGATACAGTGAGCGCACCGGTTCTAAGCTCGAATATCAACGCGGACAGCGACGAATATCGCACCCGCAGCGCGCATAATCGCGCGCTGACCGACGCGCTGCGTGTCACGGTTGCCGAAGTCGCGCTCGGCGGCAATGAGAAGTCGCGCGAGCGGCACACGAGCCGCGGTAAATTGCTTCCGCGCGAGCGCGTCGAGCGATTGCTCGATCCGGGCTCTCCCTTCCTTGAAATCGGCCAACTCGCGGCGAACGACCTCTATGACGGTGAAGTTCCGGGCGCGGGCCTGATTTGCGGCATCGGGCAGGTGTCGGGGCGCCAGTGCATGATCGTGTGCAACGACGCGACGGTGAAGGGCGGTACCTATTACCCGATGACCGTCAAGAAGCATCTCCGCGCACAGGAAATTGCCGAGGCGAACCGCCTGCCGTGCATTTATCTTGTCGACAGCGGCGGCGCGAACCTGCCGCATCAGGACCAGGTCTTTCCCGACCGCGACCATTTCGGGCGCATCTTCTTCAATCAAGCGAATATGTCGGCGAAGCGCATCCCGCAGATCGCCTGCGTGATGGGAAGCTGCACCGCGGGCGGCGCCTATGTGCCCGCGATGTCGGACGAGACCGTGATCGTCCGCAACCAGGGCACGATCTTCCTCGCCGGCCCGCCGCTGGTGAAAGCGGCGACGGGCGAGGAAATCAGCGCCGAGGATCTGGGCGGCGGCGATCTCCACGCCAAGAAGTCGGGCGTCGTCGACCATCTTGCCGAGAATGACGAGCATGCGCTGACGATCGTGCGCGACATTGTCAGCCATCTGGGCGAAAACGCAGGCTTCGAGGTTCCGCTCAAGGCTCCTCGCCCGCCCAAATATCCCGGCGAAGAGCTTTACGGCGTCGTCCCCGACGACGTCCGTGCGCCCTATGACGTCCACGAAGTCATCGCGCGCATCGTCGACGCCAGCGAGTTTCACGAGTTTAAGGCGAATTACGGCAGCACGCTCGTCTGCGGCTTCGCGCATATCTGGGGCATCCCGGTCGCGATCCTTGCCAACAATGGCGTGCTGTTCAGCGAGAGTGCGGTCAAGGGGGCGCATTTCATCGAACTGGCGCAGCAGCGGCGCATCCCCCTGCTCTTCCTCCAGAATATCAGCGGCTTCATGGTCGGCGGCAAATATGAAGCCGAAGGCATCGCAAAACATGGCGCGAAGCTGGTGACGGCGGTTGCCACGGCGACGGTACCGAAGATCACCGTGCTGATCGGCGGCAGCTTCGGCGCGGGCAATTACGGCATGTGCGGACGCGCATATAGCCCGCGCTTCCTGTTCAGCTGGCCGAACAGCCGGATCAGCGTGATGGGCGGCGAGCAGGCGGCATCGGTGCTGGCGACCGTCCACCGCGACGCCGACAAATGGACGCCCGAGGAAGCCGAAGCCTTCAAGGCGCCGATCCGCCAGAAATACGAAGACGAGGGCAACCCCTACCACGCGACCGCGCGGCTGTGGGACGATGGCATCATCGACCCTGCACAGACACGCGACGTGCTCGGGCTCGCCTTCACCGCAACGCTGAACGCCCCGGTCGAGGACCGCGGCTTCGGTGTGTTCCGGATGTGATTGCGATGAGCGACGCCCCAGACCGCCTGTTCATCCTCGATCGCGAGTTCGACGATCCCGCTTTTCCGGGCGCGAGCTTCTATTGCCGCGATTGCATCCTCGTCGAAGGCCTGCTCGCGATGTTTCCCGAGCGTACAACGCATCTGGAAGTCATCCGGGTGCCTTGGCCGCGCCCGCGTCCGCTGGTCGTCGAAGCCATCGGCGAAGCGAACCAGAACCTTCCTGCCCTTGTCTTTTCCGATGGCGGATATGTGAACGACATCAAGCCGCTGCTTGAAGCGCTCCATACCCGTCACGGCTTTCCGGAACCTCATCCATGATCACTTCGCTCCTCATCGCCAATCGTGGTGAAATCGCCTGCCGCATCATCCGCACCGCACGCGAGATGGGTATCCGCACCGTCGCCGTCTATTCGGACGCCGATGCCAAGGCGCTGCATGTGCGGGAGGCCGACGAGGCGGTGCATATCGGCCCGTCCCCGGCGCGCGAATCCTATCTGATCGGCGAGAAGATCATCGCCGCTGCAAAGGCGACGGGCGCCGAAGCGGTCCATCCCGGCTACGGCTTCCTGTCGGAAAATGCCGAGTTCGCGCAGGCGGTCGCCGATGCGGGCCTCGTCTGGGTCGGGCCGAAGCCGTCGTCGATCACCGCGATGGGCCTTAAGGACGCCGCGAAGAAGCTGATGGCCGACGCCGGAGTGCCGGTTACGCCGGGCTATATGGGCGAGAATCAGGACCCCGCCTACCTCGCCAAACAGGCCGCCGAGATCGGCTATCCCGTGCTCATCAAGGCGGTCGCGGGCGGCGGCGGCAAGGGGATGCGCAAGGTCGATGCCGCGGCGGATTTCGCCGACATGCTCGCTTCGTGCCAGCGCGAGGCGGCGGCTTCGTTCGGCAACGACCATGTGCTGATCGAAAAATATATCCTGACCCCGCGCCATATCGAGGTGCAGGTGTTCGGCGACACGCACGGCAATGTCGTCCATCTGTTCGAGCGCGACTGTTCGTTGCAGCGCCGTCACCAGAAGGTGATCGAGGAAGCTCCTGCCCCCGGCATGGACGAAACGACGCGCGCCGAGTTGTGCGCCGCCGCCGTCCGCGCGGCGAAGGCGGTCGATTATGTCGGCGCGGGGACGATCGAATTCATCGCCGATGCGTCCGAAGGTTTGCGCGCCGACCGCATCTGGTTCATGGAAATGAACACGCGACTGCAGGTCGAGCATCCGGTGACCGAGGAGATCACCGGCGTCGACCTGGTCGAATGGCAGCTTCGCGTCGCGTCGGGCGAACCGATCCCGCTGGCGCAGGACGAGCTTTCGATCAACGGCTGGGCGATGGAGGCACGGCTTTACGCGGAAGACCCGGCCAAGGGCTTCCTGCCGAGTACCGGCACGCTCGAGCTGTTCCAGCTTCCCGAACATATGGGCCGCGTCGATACCGGCGTCTATGAGGGCGCCGTAGTATCGCCCTTCTACGACCCGATGATCGCCAAGGTCATCGCGTGGGGCGAGGACCGCGAGGAAGCGCGCGAACTGCTGTCGGAAATGCTGGAGGACACCGCGATCTGGCCGGTGAAGACCAACTCGGCCTTCCTGATCAATGCGCTGGATCATCCCGACTTCGTGGCGGGCACGGTCGACACCGGGCTGATCGGCCGCGACGGCGATGCGATGACCGAGGAGCCCGTGCCGACGGAACAGGCGCTGACCAACGCCGCGATGGCGATGGTGCCACGCTCATTGCAATCCGGATTCCGCCTTAACGCACCCGACGTGCGGAGCGCGCCCTTCCTGCTCGACGGCAAGCGCGTCGAGGTCGAACTGCACGGTCCCGGAGCCGAAGAGCCCTCACCCGCTATGCTCGTTGCCGAGCGTGGGTCGGTCTGGCAGCTGACGCCTTGGCGAACCGAAGGCAATGCCGCCGGTGCAGCGGGCGATGGCGGGATCCTGTCGCCGATGCCCGGAAAGGTCATTACGGTCGAGGTCGCCGCGGGCGACAAGGTGATCAAGGGGCAGAAACTGCTGACGCTCGAAGCGATGAAAATGGAGCATAGCCTGACCGCGCCGTTCGACGGTGTGGTGGCCGAACTCAACGCGACCGCAGGCGCGCAAGTTCAGGTCGAGGCCTTGCTCGTGCGGATCGAAAAGGAAGGCGCATAATGGCCGGCAAATATTTCGACGAATGGGTCATCGGCGAGACGCTGACGCATGACATTCGGCGCACCGTCACCGAAACTGACAATTTGCTGTTCACCGTGATGACGCACAATCCGCAGCCGCTGCACCTCGATATCGAGGCGGCTAAGGCGTCGGAGTTCGGGCAGATCCTCGTCAACGGCACCTTCACCTTCAGCCTGATGGTCGGGCTGTCGGTCGGCGACACGACGCTGGGTACGCTCGTTGCGAACCTCGGTTACGACAAGCTCGTCATGCCGAAGCCCGTGTTCATCGGCGACACGCTGCGCGCGGAGAGCGAGGTCATAGGCCTGAAGGAGTCCAAATCGCGACCCAATGCAGGGATCGTCACCTTCGTCCACCGCGCGATCAACCAGCGCGATGAACTTGTGTGCCAGTGCGAACGTTCTGCCCTTGTCCAGCGGAAGGCCAGCTAATGCGACTTCGTTCTCTCCTATTCGTTCCCGGCGACCGGCCCGAGCGTTTCGCCAAGGCGGCAGCATCGGGCGCCGACGCGATCATCCTCGACCTCGAGGATTCGGTCTCGCTCGCGAACAAGGATGCGGCGCGCCATGCGGTCGCCGACTATCTGGCGGGAACGCGTGAGGTCGTGACTCTGGTGCGCGTCAACCCGCTCGACGGCCATCTGACCGCCGCCGACGTCGCAGCGATCATCGGCGCGCGGCCCGACGCCATCATGCTTCCGAAGGCCGAGGGCGCGCCGAGCATCGCGCAGCTCGACACGATCATGCGCAGCGAGTCCGCGCGCGATGCGTCGCTGCCGACAATCCTGCCGATCGCAACCGAAACCCCGGCGGCGATCTTCACCCTCGGCAGCTATCGTGAGGCGAAGGACCGGCTGCTCGGGCTGACCTGGGGCGCCGAAGACCTGCCCGCCGCGATCGGCGCGACGACGAGCCGCGAAGCCGACGGCAGCTATACGTCGCCCTATGAGGTCGCGCGCGCGATGACGCTGTTCGCGGCGCATGCCGCGGGCGTGGCCGCAATCGACACGGTGTTTCCCGCGATCAAGGACGAAACCGGCCTCGCCGCCTACGCTGCGCGCGCTCGGCGCGACGGCTTCACTGGGATGATGGCGATCCACCCGTCGCAGGTCGAACCGATCAACGCGGCTTTCACCCCCAGCGCCGACGAAACGGCGCGCGCGCAGGCGATCGTCGATGCTTTTGCCGCCAATCCGGGGGTTGGGGTGCTGCAAGTCGACGGCAAGATGGTCGACGCCCCGCATCTGAAACAGGCGAAGCATATCCTCGCGCTGTCGGATTGATCCTAGCGCTTGCCGCGCCCGAAGGGCCGGTGGCGCTTCATCCAGTTACGGCCGAGGTGCCAGCTTTTCCGAAGGCCACGTTCGGTGAAGCCTTCGAACATGGCATCGGGGCTGGTCGGGTCGAGAACTTCATTCTCGGCGATGAACTCGTCCATCGGCCCAGGGGGCACGAGGTCGAGCAGTTCGAGCGAGCGCCCCTTGCCGCGCAGCGCCTCGATCGTCGTGATCAACGACCCGGTGCGTTTGAAGGTCGCCGCGACCTCCTCTTCCTTCACATCGAGATGCTCGGCGATCAGCGATTCGCGTAGGCGCGCAATCGTCGGCTCGACGCCCTCGTTCGCGGCCAGCGCGGCGTCAATCGTCACATCGCATTCGCTGTCGAGCCCCATCGAGCGGTTGTTCATGTTCGCCGAGCCGACGCGCAGGAACCGATCATCGACGATCGCGGTCTTGGCGTGGACATAGATGGGTTCACCGCGCTTGGTTTGCGGATAATAGACTTTCAGCCGGTCGCCATGCTTCGCCTTGGCGATTTCACGCACCAGCTGAACGCGCGCGGCATCCATCGCCATCTGCTCAAGCCAGCCGTCGGCGGTCTGAGGCATCACCATCACGAATTCTGGCGGATCGTCCTCGTTGAGACGTTCGGCGATCGCGGCGGCGATCTTGCCGCAGGTGAAATATTGGTTTTCGAAATAGATGAAGCGGTCGGCCGCGGCGATCATGTCGAGATAGAGTTGCTCGATCTCGCGGATTTCCTCGCACCCGTCATATTCGGCGCGGGTGCGCGAGATTGCGACGTCGACGCCCTCGAAATCGGGTTCGAGGTCGTCCGGCCAATTCTCGCCCTTTCCGTCCAGATCGCGGAGCGGCTTTTTCGTTGCGCGCTGCCAACGTTCATTGCCGAGATCCGCAAGCGCGCTCCCTACGGGCCCTGCGAGGATCATCGTCGAATCGTGCCAGGGCATATAGGCACTGCCGTCGGGCGCGGTGCGGCGCGGATCGCCGTCCTTATGCTCGCGCGTGTCCCAGCGGCGCGAGCCGACGTCGATCCCGCCGCATATCGCGAGATGATCGTCGAACACCGCCACCTTCTGATGATGGCTACATCCGACGGGGTGCGCGCTGTCGAGGCGGAAGCTGATCGAGCGCGTCAGCTTCCAGCGTGCGATCATCGACAGGATGCGCGGTATCGCGAATTGTTTCAGCCCGCCGAAATTCCAGCGGAGGATGTCGATATCGCGGTCGGGCTTCTCCTTCGCGAGCCGCAGCAGATAGTTGCCGAGCGATTCGCCCTCGCCCTTTTTGTCGGGCTTCAGCGCGATGCGTGGATCGAAGTCCCAGCCGATGAGCAAGATGCGCTCTTTGGCATGAGCCATTAGCCGTTCGAGCAGGGCGTAATAATCGGCGGCGTCGACGATCATCCGGGCCTTGTTGGCGCGTTCGATGCGCCAGCAGTTGCGGCCTTTGACGACGATCGGCTGTAGGTCCCCGTTGCTCATCGCCGCCGACACGCATGACGGCAGCGATGGTTGCAAGGGCACATATCAGGCGGCGAATTGTTCGGGGGTCAGCGCCATCATCGCTTCGCTGCCCGCCTCGATCTTGCGGCGGAGCGAACCCGCGTCGGGCAGGAAGCGTTCGCCGAAATAGCGCGCGGTGACGAGCTTGGCTTCGAGGAAATCCTTGTTGCCGCGGCCCTCGGCGAGCGCTTTTTGTGCGGCTTCGGCCATCATCAGCCACATCGAGCCCAGCGCGACGATGCCCATGATGTGCATATAATGATGCGCGCCGGCGCCGATATTGTTCGGGTTCGCCATGCCATTCTGCATGAACCACATCGTCGCGGCCTTGAGTTCGCCATTTGCCTTCTCGAGACGCGTCGCGAAGTCGGCGAGCGCATCGTCGCCCTTGGCCCGGGCGCATTCCTCATCGACGATCGCGAAAAAGGCCTGGATTGCGCGGCCGCCGTTTTGGGCGAGCTTGCGGCCGACGAGGTCCATCGCCTGCACGCCGTTCGCGCCTTCGTAGATCATCGTGATGCGGGCATCGCGGACAAACTGGCTCATACCCTGCTCTTCGATATAGCCATGGCCGCCGAACACCTGCTGCGCGTTGGTCGCGACCTCATAGCCCTTATCGGTGCCGAACCCTTTGATCACCGGTGTGAGCAGGCTGACGAGGTCGTCGGCGCGCTGGCGCTCTTCCTCGCTCTCGGCGACGTGCGCGAGATCGACCTGCAGTGCCCCCCAGGTGCACAGCGCGCGCAGCCCCTCGACGGTCGCCCTGCCGTCCATCAGCATCCGGCGGACATCAGGATGGACGAACAAAGGATCGGCCTTTTCCTGCGGGTCTTGCGGGCCCGTGAGCGCGCGGCCCTGTCGGCGGTCCTTCGCATACTGGACCGCGTTCTGATAGGCGACGTCGGCCTGGCCGAGCCCCTGGATGCCGACGCCGAGGCGCGCGGCGTTCATCATCACGAACATCGCGGCGAGGCCCTTATTCTCCTCACCGACCATCCAGCCCTTGGCGCCGTCATAGTTCATGACGCAGGTCGAGTTGGCGTGGATGCCCATCTTGTGCTCGATCGACCCGCACGACAGTGTGTTGCGGTCGCCGAGTGAGCCGTCGGCATTCACGATAAACTTGGGCACGATGAACAGCGAGATGCCCTTGACGCTGTCGGGCGCATCGGGGGTCTTCGCGAGGACGAGGTGGATGATATTGTCGGTGAGGTCATGCTCGCCCGACGAGATGAAGATCTTGGTCCCTGTGATGGCGTAGCTGCCGTCGCCGTTCGGGACCGCACGGGTGCGGATCATGCCAAGGTCGGTGCCGGCGTGCGGTTCGGTCAGGTTCATCGTGCCGCCCCATTCGCCCGAAATCATGCGGGGGACATAGATGGCTTTTTGTTCGTCCGATCCCTTGACCAGGATCGCCGCGGTCGCGCCCTGCGTCAGCCCCGGATACATGGCGAACGCCTGGTTGGCGGCGTTGCGATATTCCTCGACCGGAAAGCCGATGACGTGCGGCAGCCCCTGCCCGCCGAAATCCTCGGGCGCGGTCAGCAGGCCCCAGCCGGCTTCCGAATAGGCCTTATACGCTTCCTTGAAGCCCTTTGGTGTCGTCACCGAGCCGTCTTCGTGGCGCGTGCAGCCTTCGAGGTCACCCGACTGGTTGATCGGGAACAAGACTTCCTCGCAGAACTTGCCCGCTTCGGTAAGCACCGCCTCGATCATGTCGGGGGACGCATTCGCGAAACCCGGCAGATTCGAATAGCGCTCGATCCCGAGCACATCGTTGAGGAGGAAGAGCGTGTCCTGCACGGGGGCGCGATAGACGGGCATGGGAAATCTTTCTGGAAAAGCAGGTAGCGATGTCAAACTTGCCTGGGGAGAGGCTTCAACCGACCTTTTGGCCGGCGTCGACTTTTTTCACCATATCGATGAACCGCGACAATTCTTCGACAGCGCTGTCGATATCGTCGCGCTGGCGTTGCAGCAAGCCGATACGCTGTTCGCATTTTTCGATTGTCACCTGCCGCTGCGTCTTGCGGCCGTCGCCTACGTCGTAGAGGTCGATCATCTCGCGAATATCGGCGAGGCTGAAGCCCGTGCGCTTGGCGCGCAGAATCCACGCCAGCCGCGCGCGGTCGCGTTTCGAATAGATGCGCGACAATCCCTTGCGCGACGGGCTGATCAACCCTTCATCTTCATAGAAACGCAGCGCACGGGCGGTGACCCCGAACTCGGTCGACAAGTCGGTGATGCTGAATTGTTCGCGCCCCAGATGGTCGGGCGTATCGATATGGGCGTGGCCATATTGTTCGGTCATGCGGATGAAACTAGTTTCCGTTGACGTGAACGTCAAGACCGGCAGAGCGGGTCATTTCGGGGCAGCTCAGCCCCCGCAAGGACGCTGCATATTGCCGTGCCGATCGGCGATCCGCAAGTCCCCCGCGTCGCCTGCCGACCAGCTCGCGCGCGGCAGGCGCAAACCCGACAGCGAAGCGCGATCGGGACAGAGGCGCGCGCATTGCGGCGGCAGGCTTCCGGGCAATCTCAGCTCGTCCTCTTCCTCATGGACGAACGCCTCGCATCCCTCGACGCCGGCAAAGCGCATCCGCCAGCCATCGCCTTCACGAACCATCGTGCCGGAGGCAGCGCAGGAGAGACTGGCGCCGTAGGCGGCCGTGACCGCAAAGCGCCACCTTCCAGCACCATCAGGAACGACACACATCGCATCGCGGCCCAGATCGTGGGAGCGCTCGAACACGCCGACCGGGCTTGCCGCTTCGGGTCGCACGACCCCGCGCTGCCGAGCAGCGACTTCAAGAGGATTACTCGCGTCGATCCCCTTCGCGCGTTCGCCCGGCGCGGCGGGCCGATCGCATCCCCCGAGCAGCAGCGCTGCGAGTGCCAGCGCGGCGCTAGTCCTGTGCATCGTCCGCCAGAAAGGTCAGGCTGCCGTCGTTCTCGACGCGGCGATAGAAGCAGGAGCGGCGCCCGGTATGGCAGGCGGGGCCCGCCGGCTTTACGCGCAGCAGCAGCGCGTCCTGGTCGCAATCCACACGCATCTCGACCAGCGTAAGCTCGTTCCCCGACGTCTCGCCCTTACGCCACAAAGCCTGCCGCGACCGCGACCAGAAATGCGCCTGCCCCGTCGCGCGGGTCTGCTCGATCGCCTCTTCATTCATATGCGCGACCATCAGCAGGATATGCGTCTCGGCATCGGTGACGATCGCCGTCACCAGGCCGGCGGCGTCGAAACGCGGAAGAAAACGGTCGGTGGTATCGCGCTGATCATCCATAAACCGCGCTTTAGAGCAGGTTATAAGGCCCTGTCACGCAGAGCTTGGCGGGCATCGTGACATTTGCGTGAATTGGGGGGGCGACATTTGCAATGTCCCTCCCTATATGCGCCCAGTCACTGCCCTCGCTGCTGGACCATCATGCTCACCACACACCCTTTCGACGACGACAAGCTCCGCGAGGAGTGCGGCGTCTTTGGTATTCATGGCGCCGATAGCGCCGCTGCGGTCGTCGCGCTGGGGCTTCACGCCCTGCAGCACCGTGGACAGGAAGCCGCAGGCATCACCGCCTTCGACGGCAAGGAATTCCACACCCATCGCGCGATGGGCCATGTGGCGGGCAATTTCGATCGCGACGACATCATGCGCCAGTTGCAAGGCGGATCGTCGGTCGGCCATGTCCGTTACTCGACGACGGGCGAAACCGCGCTGCGCAACGTCCAGCCGCTGTTCGCCGACCTGTCGACCGGCGGCTTCGCGGTTGCGCATAACGGCAATATTTCCAACGCGACGGCGCTCAAGAAGGTGCTCGTCCGCCGCGGTTCGATCTTCCAGTCGACCAGCGATACCGAGGTGATCATCCACCTCGTCGCGACGTCGAGTTACCGTTCGCTGCTCGACCGCTTCATCGACGCGCTGAAACAGGTCGAAGGCGCCTATTCGCTGATCTGCCTGACCGCCGAGGGCATGATCGGTTGCCGCGATCCGCTGGGCATCCGCCCGCTCGTGATTGGCAAGCTCGGCGATGCACATATCCTCGCGTCGGAAACCGTCGCGCTCGATGTCGTCGGCGCCGAATTCGTGCGTTCGGTCGAACCCGGCGAGCTCGTCATCATTCGCGATGGCCAGCTGACCTCCCACCGGCCCTTCGCCGACCACGCCGCGCGCCCGTGCATCTTTGAATATGTCTATTTCTCGCGCCCCGATTCGATCGTCGACGGGACGAGCGTCTATTCGGTGCGCAAGGCGATCGGCGCGGAACTCGCGCGCGAAAATCCGGTCGATGCCGATCTCGTCATCCCGGTCCCCGATTCGGGCACGCCGGCGGCGATCGGTTACGCCCAGGAATCGGGTATTCCTTTCGAACTCGGCATCATCCGCTCGCATTATGTCGGGCGCACCTTCATCCAGCCGGGCGACAAGGTCCGCCACCTCGGCGTCAAGCTGAAGCATAACGCCAACCGCGCATTGATCGCGGGCAAGCGCATCGTGCTGATCGACGATTCGATCGTTCGCGGCACGACGAGCCTGAAGATCGTGCAGATGATGCGCGATGCGGGCGCGACCGAAGTGCATATGCGCATCGCGAGCCCGCCGACGCAGCACAGCTGCTTCTATGGCGTCGACACCCCCGAGCGCGCCAAGCTGCTTGCGGCGCAGATGAGCGTTGGCCAGATGGCGAATTTCATCAACGCCGACAGCCTGTCCTTCATCTCGATCGACGGCCTCTATCGCGCGCTGGGCGAAGTGAAGCGCAGCGACGACGCCCCGCAATATTGCGACGCCTGCTTTACCGGCGACTATCCGACCACGCTCACCGATTTCGACGAGCATGGGTTGGAAGATCAATTTTCGCTGCTTGCCGAACGGGTTGTCTGACATAATGACGATAGAGACTAATGAATTGGCGGGCCAGGTTGCGCTCGTCACCGGGGCCAGCCGCGGGATCGGCGAAGCCATCGCCGAATCGCTTGCGGCGCGCGGCGCGCATGTCGTGATCACCGCGCGCACAGCGGGCGGGCTCGAGGAACTCGAAGACCGTATCCACGGGGCCGGCGGCAGCGCGACGATCGCGCCGCTCGACCTCACCGACGGCGACAGCATCGCCCGCCTCGCGAGCGCGATCGCCGAACGCTGGCAGCAGCTCGACATGCTGGTGCTGAACGCCGCGATGCTCGGCACGCTGACCCCTGTTGCCGCCATCGACGGCAAGGAGTTCAACAAGCTGCTGACGCTGAACCTGATCGCGCAGCAGGCGCTGATCGCCAATTTCGACCCGCTCCTGCGCCGCGCAGTGAACGGCCGGCTAATCGCCCTGTCAAGCAGCGTCGCACGCGAGCCGCGCGCCTATTGGGGCGCTTATGCCGCATCGAAGGCGGCGTTCGAAACGCTCGTCACCAGCTACGGCGCCGAGATGCGCAATATCTCGACCGTGCGCACCGCGATCCTCGATCCCGGTGGCACGCGCACGCAGATGCGCGCGCGCGCCTATCCGGGCGAAGACCCGCAGAGCATCAAGAATCCCGATGCGGTTGGCGAATTTGTTGCCAAGCTGATGGTCGAAGGCTTCGACAGCACCGCCTTCCACGCGCTGCCCAAGGTCATGGAAAAAGCTTAACGCCATCTTCGGTTTCCTGCGCTAAGAGAACGGCATAAGAGGGTTTGCGAGGGCGCGGGAATGACCAAGGATATTTTGCGGACGGCGATCGCGGCGGTGATCGGCATCGTTGTCGCGTTCGGGCTGATCTGGCTCGCGCAATATGCCGGAAGCGAGATTTCGCCCGACGTTTACGATCCCAACAGCGGCGAAGTCCTGATCCCGATCGGATCGACGATCGCCCTGATCGTCGGCTGGTTCATCGGCACCTTTGGCGGCAGCTGGTTCGCAATGCGCATTTCGGCCGGCACCGGCGCTGGCTGGATCGTCGCAGGCGCAGTGATCGGCGCGGCACTCTACCGCGCCGTCACGCTGGCCGATGCCTCGTGGATCATGGCGCTGGGCGTCGCCGTTCCGCTTGCGGCGGTCTGGCTGGCCCAGCGCGCAACGACGACTGCAGTCGCCTGACCAAGAACTGGGCTACTGCCCCGCTTCCTTGTCCACCGCGGCCTGCACGCTCTTGTAAAAGGCTTCGCGAGCAGCACCGACGCCCTCCGGATCCGTCGCGGTCGGCCAATTGCCGTTCGAGGCTATGATCAGCTTTCTCTTGGGATCGATGAAGATTCCTTGCCCAAAGATCCCCTGCGCGGCAAAGCTACCGTCGTCATTGGTCCACCATTGATAGCCATAGCCACGCCCCGGCAGGTCGATGCCCGCCTGCTTGGTCGTCGCGGCGGGGAGCCAATCATCGGGCAGAACCTTCTTGCCGCCGGCAACCCCGCCGTTCAGGATGAACTGACCGAAGCGCGCATAATCCTTGAGGCTCGCTGACATACAGCAGCCGCTGATTTCATGCCCCGTCGCGCCGAGCATCCACACCGCATCCTGCTCCATGCCGAACGGCTTCCAGACCTTTTCGGACAGATAGGCCGACAGCGTCTTGCCCGTCGCGCTCGACACGAGCACCCCGATCAGATTGGTTTCGCCGGTCTTGTAAACCCACTTCGACCCGGCGGGCGCTTCGCGCGGCAGGGTCTTCATATAGCTGACCGTTATGTCCTCGTCGGCGACCGGCTTTTGCAAGTTGAACAAGGCAACGTCGGATTTGGGATCGGTATAATCTTCGTTCCATTTGACGCCCGAGGTCATGGTGAGCAGCTGCTTCACCGAGACATCGTCATAAGCCGAGCCTTTGAGGCCGGGGATATAGACGGTGACCTTGTCGTCGAGGCTCTTGATATAACCGTCCTTCACCGCGGCGCCGACAAGCGTCGAGGTGAAGCTCTTGGCGACCGAGAAGCTCGTCCAGCGGCCCGACGCGCCATAGCCGAGCGCATATTTTTCGAGCCGGACCTTGCCGTCCTGCACGATGATCAGGCCCGCATTGCGCTGTTTCGCGATATGGGCATCGACGTCGAGGCCAAGGTCGATCGGCTTGCCCTGCGGCAACGGATAGACCGGCCCGCCCGCCTTGACCGTGTTGACCACGACCTTGGGAACCATCTCCATCGTGCGGAAGGCGGCGTCGCGTTGATCCTGGGTCCAGAACAGCACATTCAGATCCTTTGGCAGTTTGTCGGTCGTCTCGGTCGGTAAGGGTGCACTGCACCCAGCCGCCGCGGTGCACAGCAGCACCGCCGCCAAAAATCTTCGCATGTCCGTCTCCCCCCCCCCGTTTTCAGGCTGTCTTTTCAAGCGTGACCTGCGCGACCTCGATACCGCCGCCGCGAAAGCCGCCTTCACAATATTGCAGATAATAGCGCCAGAGCCGAACGAAGCGCGCGTCGAACCCCGACGGCAATTGGTCGGCAGCGACGGCCGCATCGAAACCCTCGCGCCACTGGCGTAGCGTTTCGGCATAATCACCGCCGAACCGGTGCACATCGCGCCACGCGAGGCCGCGCGCCTCGGCCAGCGCGCGAAAGCGGCTTTCCGAGATCAGGCAGCCGCCCGGGAAGATATAGGCCTGGATGAAGTCGCTGCTCGCCGCATAGCGTTCGAACAGTGCGTCGTTGATCAGGATATACTGGATCGCCGCCTTGCCGCCGGGACGCAGCAGGCGCGCGATCGCGTCGAGATAGGCGGGCCAATATTCCTGCCCAACCGCTTCGACCATCTCGACGCTCGCGATCGCGTCATAGGGGCCCTGCGCGTCGCGATAATCGCAGATTTCGATGCGCGAGCGATCCGACAGATCGACCGCCGCGAGCCGCGCATCAGCGATTTCGGCCTGCGCGGGCGACAAGGTGATGCCGGTGTAGAGCACATCGTGGCGCTCGACTGCGCGCTCGGCCAGCGCACCCCAGCCGCAGCCGATTTCGAGCAGCCGGCTTCCCGAACGCAAGTCGAGCCGATCGAGGATCGCATCGACCTTCGCCGCCTGCGCCTCTTCGAGCGACTGGCCGGGATCGGCGAACAAGGCGCTCGAATAATTCAAACTAGGGTCGAGCCACAAGCGATAGAAATCATTTCCCAAATCATAATGGGCATGGATATTCCGCTTCGCGCCGCGGCGATCGTTGCGGTGGAACGCATGGATCACCTTGTTCAGCCAACGCGATGGGCCATGCGCGCGGCCGACATTCCCGAGCGCCTCGCCGTTGCGCATGAACAGATCGAACAAGGGTACGGGATCGGGCGACGACCATTCACCGGCTTCCCACGCGCGATACCAGCCGACCGAACCCGACAAGGCCAGCCGCGCGAGCGACGCCCAGCTGTGCAGATGGACGACCGCCACCGGCCCCTTGCCGCGCCCACCGAGCAACCGCACGCTGCCGTCGGGCAAATGCGCCTCGATCGTGCCCAACATAAGGCCCGCGTCGATCCGGTCGAGCATATGGTGAAAGAGCCCAGCGGGCGCCAAAGCGATCAGCCGCGCCAATACACCGCCGGCGCGATAGGCACGATCGGCGCGGAGCAGTTCCTTACCGCGGCGCGGGCTGACATGCGTGTTCATTAGCCCCTTCCTGCCTCAAACAGGGGCCGCTGACAATCGGTTGACGCGCGGCGCCTTGACGTCATGCGGGGGCGCTCATTCGGAATGGCTGGCGGTGTCGGGCGCGGTCAGGCGAATCTGGAACCGGTCCCGCGCGAGCGGGTGCATGAAACGCTGGTCGCGCAGCAGGATGGCATCGCCGTCCATTTGCGCCACGGGCATCCGCGACCAGAAGAGGAAAGCGCGCGCCGCAGGATTTGCCTTCGCCCATGTTGCAATCCGGGGATCGTCCATGCCGGTCGGCGCCCCGGTCAGATCCACACTGCCACCCACCCCCGGAACGAAGCTCGCGGTACCGAAGCGGTCAGCTGTCCGCCAGAAGATGTCGCGTTTCCAGAAGGCAAGCGGCGGCGGGCTCGCGACGACGAGCGCGTCCTTTTGGCCGCTCGCAGCGAGCGCGCTCAAGGCCATGCGCTCGGCGGCGCCGGTGATGAGGCCATTGACGAAGATATAGGCGCACACCGCCGTAAAGCCGATCCATGCGGGGCGCCGCCAGTTCGCCGCGCCGCGCCTCTCGCCGTGCAGCGACATCCAGATCGACACCGCAAGCGCGATCCATATCCACAGATCGATGATGAAGATGCTATCGCCGTAAAACCAGCGATGGCTGAACGGTTCGAGCAGGCGGATGCCATAATTGTTGAGCCAGTCGAGCGCCGGGTGACTGAAACAGCCGATATAGGCGAGCGCGAGCAGCCAGCGCTTGTGGATCGGAAGCCGCGACGCTGGCCGTTTGCCGCGCCGGTCCTGCCAGCGGTCGAAAGCCAGCATCAGCGCCCACAGGATGATCGGCAGCAGCAGGAGCGCGATCGGCCCGTGGGTGATCCCACGCCGCATCGACAGCGATTCGATGCCATAGACCGCGCATGCGGCGTCGATATCGGGCAGGTTCGCCGCGATGATCAGTGTCGGCATCGCAAGGCCGGTCTTTTCCTTGAGCCCTAACTGGCCCAGAACCGCGCCGACAAGGCTGTGCGTCAGATTATCCATGACGAAGGAAGATCAGAGTTCGGGCCCGCCCTCGGTCACCGTCCAGGTCTGCCCTTTTTTGAGCAGGTTCTGCAGGTCCGCCTTCTTGCCTTCGGCCGCTGCCTTGTTCTGCCGAACAACGTCGGCCTCGAAGGTCGGGCGCGGGTCGTCGTAGAGCACGCCGAGCGCCATCGGAAATTCGCCGAAGCGCATTTCGACGAGCATGTGCGCGACGCTGCGGTTGGTCACGTCGTGTATAATCACACCTGCGGCCTGCCAATCGCCGTCGATCACATCGACAGTCTTGAGGTGCAGTGCCTCGGCGTCGAGCGCGATGCCCTTGGTGCCCTTGGCATAGACCATCGGCTCACCCTCTTTGAGCCAAAGCTGGCGGTCCTCGGCGCCCTTGGGCGCAGCGAAATCCTCGAACACGTCCTTATTATAGACGATACAGTTCTGAAAAATCTCGATAAAGGCTGCGCCTTTGTGGGCATGCGCTGCCTTCAGGACGTTCGGCAATTCCTTAGAGACGTCGAAACCGCGCGCGACGAAGCGCGCACCGGCGCCGAGCGCAAAGGCTGCGGGCTGCGCCGGGCGGTCAACCGAGCCATAAGGCGTCGAGGGACTCGTCGTGCCGACGCGGCTGGTCGGCGAATATTGCCCCTTGGTCAGGCCGTAGATCTCGTTGTTGAACAGCATGATCTGGCAATCGAGATTGCGGCGGATCAGATGCATCGTGTGGTTGCCGCCGATCGACAGCCCGTCGCCGTCGCCGGTGACGATCCAGATATCGAGGCTCGGATTCGCGAGCTTCAGTCCCGTCGCGAACGCCGGCGCGCGGCCGTGGATCGTATGGAAGCCGTAGGTTTCCATATAATAGGGAAAGCGCGACGAGCAGCCGATGCCGCTGACGAACACGGTATTCTCGGGCGCGGTTCCGATTTCGGGCATAGTGCGTTGCACCGCCTTCAGGATCGCATAGTCGCCGCAGCCTGGGCACCAGCGGACTTCCTGATCGGTTTCCCAATCCTTCAGAGTCGTCGTGCGAGCGATGGTGGTCATCTCATTCATTGAATAACCTCAATAACCTAGTAGCCCGAAGGCAGTTGCTTATAAACTAGCCCGACGTTGTTGGACCCCGCAGCCTGTATGGCTCTTTCAAAAAACCAAGTGACCGTTTCTGGTGCCGTGTGCTGAGCTATAATGTCGATTCTGATCGATGTTCCTCGCGCTTCCGGCCGGTGTTCAAACAATTGGCCGCTATCCACGAAATCCAGATAAGCGTTGAGCTTGTCTTGGATCGCTTTGAGGTGGCCCTTCTCATCCGTCCAATCGAGATGATCAGAAATCGTGAGAACGGTGGTTCCCGTCGACACTTCGGTCCCCATACCGTCTACCACGGAGGAGTCCTCAATGGACATTAGCCTAGCGCCTCCTCGATCGCCGCTTCGATTTCGGCGATGGTGAAGGGCTGGCCCGACACCTTGTTCACCGGTTTCGCGTCGACCAGATATTGGTCGCGCAGCACGGTCTTGAGCTGGCCGGTGTTCATTTCGGGCACGATCACCTGATCATAGCTTTTGAGAAGTTCGCCGAGATTGGCGGGCAGCGGCCAGATGTGGCGGATGTGGATATGGCTGACGTCGGCGCCCTGTGCCCGCTGGCGGCGCACCGCCTGGTGGATCGGGCCGAAGGTCGAGCCCCAGCCGACGACCGCGAGCTTGCCGCCCTCGGCGCCGAGTTCGACGACCTGGTCGGGGACCTTGACGCCGTCGATCTTGGCCTTGCGGATGTCGGTCATCGCCTGGTGGTTCGATGCTTCGTAATTGATGTGGCCGGTATCGATTTCCTTCTCGATCCCGCCGATGCGGTGAAGCAGGCCGGGGGTGCCGGGCTTGACCCACGGGCGCTTGAGTTTCTCGTCGCGGCCATAGGGCTTGAAGCCGTCTTCCGGGGCCTCGGTGAGGAATTCCACGGGGAAGGCTTCGTAGGTCGTGAGGTCGGGCACGGCCCAAGGCTCGGCGGCGTTGGCGATATAGCCGTCGGTGAGCAGGATCACCGGGGTCATATATTGCACCGCGATGCGCACCGCCTCGATCGCGCATTCGAACGCGTCGCCGGGCGAGCACGCGGCGATGACGGGCATCGGGGCGTCGCCGTTGCGGCCATAAACCGCCTGATAGAGATCCGACTGCTCGGTCTTGGTCGGCAGCCCGGTCGAAGGGCCGCCGCGCTGTGAATTGACGATGATCAGCGGCAATTCGGTCATGATCGCGAGGCCCATCGCCTCGCCTTTCAGCGCGATGCCGGGCCCCGACGAGCTGGTGACGCCGAGCGAACCGCCATAGCTCGCGCCGATCGCCGAACAGATCGCGGCGATTTCGTCCTCGGCCTGGAAGGTCGTGACGTCATATTCCTTGAGCCGCGACAGATGATGCAGGATCGCCGACGCGGGCGTGATCGGATAGCCGCCAAAGAACATCGGCAGCTTGGCAAGCTGCGCGCCCGCGACAAGACCAAGCGCGATGCCTTCGGCGCCGGTCAGCGTGCGGTAGAGGCCGGGCGCCACTGGCGCCGGATCGACATGATGCTGCTTGAGCGGCCCCGCGAGTTCGGCGGTTTCACCGTAAGCGTGCCCGGCGTTGAGCGCGGCGACGTTCGCGGCGGCGAGATCGGGCGCCTTTGCGAATTTCGCATTGAGCCAGTCAATCAGCGGCTGGCGATCACGATCGAACATCCAGAGCGCGAGCCCCAGCGTCCACATATTCTTGCAGCGTAAAGCTTCCTTGTTGCCGAGGCCAAAGGGCTTCACCGCGTCCATCGTCAGCTGGCTGATGTTAAGCTTCAAGAGCTGCCATTTGGCGAGGCTGCCGTCGTCGAGCGGGTTCGCCGCATATTTAGCCTTGGCAAGGTTGCGGTCGTTAAACTCGCCCTCGTCGGCGATGATGAGCCCGCCCTGCTTGAGCGAAGGCACATTGGTCTTGAGCGCCGCGGGGTTCATCGCGACAAGCACGTCGGGCGCGTCGCCCGCGGTGTCGATCGCCGACGATCCGAAATTGATCTGGAACGCAGACACGCCGAACAATGTGCCCTGCGGTGCGCGAATTTCTGCGGGAAAGTCGGGGAAGGTCGCGAAGTCGTTGCCCGCGAGTGCAGACGACAGCGTAAATTGACCGCCGGTCAACTGCATCCCGTCGCCACTGTCCCCGGCAAATCGTACCACTACCGCATCCGAAAGGGGGGACTGCCGTTTGCCGGCCTGGTCCACTACCGCTGTCGCCATTTTCTTTGTCTGCCTCAATTTGCGAACCTGTAACGATGGCGTAGGCCCGTGCGCGCCAAGCCGCAATTGAGAAAAAATTGTGCGCTGCGAAGCGGGAAGCGCAGGTGAGTTTCATTTCGGGATTGAATTTGCGCCGCCGATACCGAATAGCATGGCAAAAATGGCGATCAGGGAGAGACGCAGATGACCGACAGCACCACCCACTTTACGCGCCCCGACGTGGCGGCTTTCCTCGCCTTCCTGAACGCGCAAGAAGGCCCAAAGATGGAAGAGATGCCGCCCGAGGCCGCGCGCGAAATGTTCCGCGTGATGGGCCAACTCGCCGACGTGCCGCGCGGCGAAATCGCCAAGGTCGAAGATCGGGCGATTCCGGGGCCGGCAGGTGATATCCCGATCCGCATCTATGACAATCGCCCCGACCGCACCCCCGGACCGGTGATGGTCTTTTATCACGGCGGCGGCTGGGTGATTGGCGATCTCGACACGCACGACGCCTATTGCGCCGAAGCGGCGCGGCTGCTCGACATGCCGGTGATCGCGATCGACTATCGCCTCGCGCCAGAACACCCCTTCCCCGCCGCTCCGGAGGATTGCGAAGCGGCGACGCGCTGGGTCGCCGACAATATCCCTTGCACCGGGCTAGTACTTTCGGGCGAAAGCGCCGGCGGCAATCTGACCATCGCGACCGCATTGGCGCTGCGCGACAAGCCGGCGTCGAAGCCGGTGATCGCCATCCATCCGATCTATCCTGCAGTGACGACGCACGACGACTGGCAAAGCTATCGCGATTTCGGCGAGGGCCATTTGCTCACGACGGGCAGCATGACCTGGTTCGGAAACCATTACGCCGCCGATCCTGCCGATTATCGCGCCTCGCCGCTCGATTTCCCAGCCGAGGGCCTGCCGCCGACGCTGCTCGTCACTGCAGGGCTCGACCCGCTGCGCGATCAGGGCCGCGCCTATGCCGCCAAGCTGATCGAGGCCGGGGTGCCCACCACATACCGCGAGGCGACGGGCACGATTCACGGCTATATCAACCTGTCGCAGGGCATCCCGAGCGCCAAAGAAGATATTCGCGGGGCATTGACCGTATTGAAAGCAATCGTCGCCGAAGCTACCGGGGCGGCATGATCGATCACAGCGCCCTTCCCTATCGCCCCTGTGCCGGCGTCATGCTCGCCAATCGCGGCGGCCGCGTCTTTGTGGGCCAACGACTCGATACCACGACCGAAGCCTGGCAAATGCCGCAAGGCGGGTTCGACGAGGGCGAGGATGCCGAGGAAGCCGCGATCCGCGAACTCGGCGAGGAAACCGGCATCCATGGCGGGCTGGTCGAGATCATCGCGCGCAGCCGCGAGGAATATTTTTACGACCTGCCCGACCATCTGATCGGCAAGATGTGGGGCGGCAAATATCGCGGCCAGCGCCAGCACTGGTTCCTGATGCGCTTCATGGGCGAAGACAGCGACGTCAATATCCACACCAAGCACCAGGAATTCCGGGCGTGGAAATGGGCCGAACTGAACGAGATCGAGAAATTGATCGTGCCGTTCAAGCGGGTGCTTTACCGCGGGCTGGTCGAAGAATTCGGCCCCCTCGTCTGATCCTTGAGCGCGATCGCGGTGCGAAAAACGTCGGCGAACATAGCCGCGGTCAGCCGCCCAGTGTTCGTGTTGTAGCGCGAGCAGTGATAGCTATCGATGAGATACCGTCCGTCAGACAGTATATGAATAGCGCCATGGGCAAATGGAAAGGCCGCGAGGCGCATGCCCGCCGCCCTAAGCGTCGCATTGTGCGCGATCCGCCCGAGCGCAATGACCACCCGGACCTTCGGCAAGGCCGCAAGCTGCGTTTCGAAAAAAGGTCGGCAGTTCGCGATTTCGGCGGGCGTGGGCTTATTCTGCGGCGGCAGGCATTTGACGCTGTTGACGATAATCGCGCCCTCGAGCGTCAGACCGTCGTCGATGCGCGCGTCGTAGCGGCCGTTGCCAAGCCCGAATTCGGCGAGCGTCGCAAACAGGAGGTCTCCGGCATAGTCGCCCGTGAACGGTCGGCCCGTCCGGTTCGCGCCATGCTTGCCCGGTGCCAGCCCCGCGAAAGCCAGCCAAGCATCGGGATCGCCGAAGGCATAGACGGGCGCGTTCCACCAATCGGGATACTCCGCTTGGCATTCGCGCCGAAACGCGACCAGCCGCGGACATCGGGGGCAGTCGCGTGGCGGCTCGGTTCCGGGCAATGGGCTGTCAATTTCCACGCATCTGCGATAGGCGCGAGGGGATGAGCAACGCAATGCCGCTTCCTCTCTACGCCATCGGCCTCGGGTCGAACCGCCGCCATGCGCGCTTCGGCGACCCGCGCGCAGTGCTGCTCGCCGCGCTTGCCGCGCTGGAGAGCGACGATATCGAGGCGGTCGACGCGAGCCCGATCATCGCCAGCGATCCGCTCGGCCCGTCGCGCCGCCGCTATGCCAACGCCGTCGCTCTCGTCGCCTCGCCGCTCAGCCCGCCCGAAATGCTTGAGCGGCTGCAGGAAATCGAGACGAGCTTCGGCCGCCGCACCGGCCAGCGCTGGAGCGCGCGGACGCTCGATCTCGATATCCTGCTCTGGTCGGGCGGCACCTGGTCCGACGCCGCGCTGACGATCCCGCATCCCGCCATAGAACAGCGCGCATTCGTGCTCGGCCCGCTCCGCGCAATCGTCCCCGAATGGCCGCACCCGCTGCACGGCCGCAGCGTGCGCCAACTCGCCGCGCGCCTTGCACGTCCAAAGCCGGTTGACCGGGGCGCATCGGCGCACTAGGGCGACGGCTCACTTCGCGAGGCCGCTTTGCCGCCGCCGCGATGGGCCCTTAGCTCAGTCGGTAGAGCAACTGACTTTTAATCAGTAGGTCGCTGGTTCGAACCCAGCAGGGCTCACCATATTTCAGTTCCGGCGCGTGATCCCGCAACGACAATCGTGCCGGTCTTGCGTGTGAATTTACGTTTGCCTCGCTATGAGCAACAAAGACGGCCCGATCCAAAAGGGGCGCGTCCAGTAGCTAGATCGCTGAGCTTGCGGCAAGCCGGCGCAGGAAATGGGGACGAGATTTGACGACGCTCATCACTGGTGCGGCTGGTTTTATCGGGATGCATGTCGCCGCCGCTTTGCTTGATCGCGGCGAGCGCGTGGTCGGGATGGACAATTTCACACCCTATTATTCGCTCGACCTCAAGCGCGCTCGGGTTGCGCGCCTCAAAGCGCACCGGAGCGAAGCCTTTTTATTTCTTGACCTCGATTTTGGCGATGCCGACGCGCTCGCCCGGGCGCTCGCTACGACGACAATCGACCGGATCGTTCACCTTGGCGCGCAACCCGGCGTGCGCTACTCGCTGGAAAATCCCGCCGCCTACATCCACTCGAATGTTTCCGGGCATGTCAATATTCTGGAGTTGGCGCGCGACAGGGCCGTTTCGCACTTGGTGTACGCCTCGTCCTCGTCGGTCTACGGACTGCGCTCTGACACGCCTTTCCGGGTGTCCGATCGCGCCGATACGCCGATTTCGCTCTATGCGGCGACAAAACGCGCCGACGAACTGATGAGCGAAACCTATGCGCATCTATTCCGGATCCCGCAGACGGGCCTGCGCTTCTTTACCGTATATGGGCCATGGGGCAGACCAGATATGGCGGTGTGGAAGTTCACCGAGGCGGTACTGCAGGGCCATCCCATCGACGTTTACAATCACGGCGACATGCTTCGCGATTTCACCTTTATCGACGATATCGTAAACGGCGTCGTCCTGGCGCTCGACCACCCTCCCCAAGACGATGGTCGAGAAAAACCGGGGGGCTTCACGACGCCTCATCGCTTGTATAACATCGGCAACAATCGCCCTGAGCAATTGACCGACCTGATCAAAGCGATCGAAGAAGCGTGCGAACGAAAAGCCGAGATAAACCCCCTACCAATGCAAGATGGTGACGTTTATCAAACATTTGCGGATATCGACGACATTAGCCGGGATCTCGGCTTTGCTCCGACAACGCCCCTGGGAATCGGAATTCCGGCCTTCGTCAATTGGTACAGGGGAGAATGGGCGAAGCGTTGAGGCCGCCGGTTGGGCATCGATCGAGGCGGTCGACACCGACACGCCGGCATCGGCGCGCGACGTACTCGTCGTTTCGGTCGTCGACATTTTCCTCGACGGCGTCGAATATCGAAGCGCGCCGCAGGGCCGCTAAGTCGATCCACTGCGCACGCGCCGCACTTACCAGCGCAAGAAGCGCGGCAAGAGCAGGCGCCCGGCGATCCCCAAAACAGGCACCGCCGACGCATGCCAGAGCGTGATATGAACAAGGTCGTCGCTCGAGCAGAGCAGCGCGATGATCGTTGCTCCCGCCGCCCCCGCCGCGATCCCGATCACCCAACCTGCCCGTGTCGGCGAGGTCGGCGCGCCCGCCCTGAGCCACAGGAACAGCGCGGCGCCGACACCCAGCCCCGCAACCACGCCTTGGACGAGGCACTGTCCGTCGAAGCCGCGATGCGCCGTCTCGGCCGCGGCGTGACCACCGCCGAAAAATACGAACAGCGCCGCGAACGGCAGCGCCAAAAGCGCCCCGACCGCCCAGCGCCAGCCGCCATAGTCGCGCCCGACGCCCGGCAAACCCATGCGGAGCGCGCTCCATGCCGCCGCGATACCCGCGGCAGCGATGAGCCAGAAGGTGAGCATCGAAACCGGCGGCATCGCGCCCTCGGCAAGGTCATGCCGCGCCCCGAACAGCGCGACCAAGGCGGCGCCGACGCCTAGCCATCCTGCCGCGACCCACAAAGACCCACGCGCGACGCGCCGCGGGCGCACCGGTTTCAGATCGCCTGCCAGCCCGTCGATCAGATCGTCGATCGATGCGTCGTTCATCTCATTCACTCTCAATCAGTTCGGCGAGTTTCTTGAGCCCGCGATGGATATTCACTTTGACCAGCGATTCGCTCTGGCCGCTAATTTTGGACGCCTCTGCGATCGAGGCGCCCTCGATCTTGACCAGCGTGATCGCCTGCGCCTGCCCCGGCGGCAGCAGCGTCAGCAGATGATCGATGCTGAGCTTTGCGTGCACCGCCTCGTCCTCGGCGCCCACCGCGGCGTCATTGTCGCCAAGCTCGGCTTCGTCGCGCTGGCGGCGGAGCATGTCGATCCAGCGATAGCGCGCGATGGCAGCTAACCAGGGTAGAAAGGCGCGCCCGCTGTCCCATGTCGCAAGCTTGCGGTGCATCGACACCAAAGTTTCCTGCACCAGATCGTCGATGTGATGTGCCGCGATCCTTCGCGCAAAATAGCGCGTCAGCCATTGGCGGCTGTCGACGAGCAGCGCGCGATAGGCCGCGCGATCCCCCCGCTGTGATGCGGCCATCAAGCGCGCCAGCGAAGGTTCGTCGATGCTCATTTCGCGCGCACCCTAGCAACAAGCCCGTCGAGCGAGAACAGGCCGCCGCCGCGCACGATCAGAATCGCCGCCATCGCCGCCCACAAGGAATGAACTGGCCACCAGGCGTCGGGGAAGACGAAGATCTGGATGACGAACGTCATCACGAGCAGCGCACCCGCCGAAAAGCGCGTTGCGACGCCAAAAAGGAGCAGCATCGGAAAGAAATGTTCGGCGAAGGTGGTCAGTGGAACCGCAAGAACAGGGTCGAGCGGCAGGCCTGAAAATTCGCTCCGAAACAGGTCATATTGCGAGGGGTCGATCTGCAGGAAACTACCCTCGACGACCTTGGTCTGACCCGAACGCCAGAACACGCCCGCCAGCGCGAGGCGCAACAAGAACAGCGCAATGCCTTCGAAAAGGCGCGATCCGGCGAGCGCGACGCCGCGATCATAAAATCCGACAATCCGGTTCATCTCTCAAACCTTTTCAAAAGCCCCTGCGTCGATCAGCGCCGCAATCGCGGCACCGCCGTCATCATGATGTTCGGCCAGATGCGCGATGAGGTTACCGATCGGGCAAATTTCCTGCGCAATGGCGATGGCGGCGGCATCGGCGTTCTCGACCGCGAACAACCGGACCTCCGCGCGGGGGCGTGTGATGAGCAATCCCGTAACGTCCGGAGCAAAGGCCGGATCGACGAGCGGCGCAGCATCGCTCGAGAGCGTCACAATGCGCGCCGCAGGATGACAGCGAACCGCGAGACCGAGCAGGCCGGCTTCGCACAGTCCAGCGAGATCAGCGAGCGTCAGCGCGAGCTTCTCAGCAGCATTATAGCTTTCAAACCACGCTCGTTCGGCCCGCGCCAGATCGGCGGCGAGCGGATCGGCCAGCCATGCGGAAAAGTCGGCGCCGATATCGGACAACGACCGGCGCTGCGCCCCGCCCGCCTCGATAAAGTCACGCGACAGCCGGTTGAACTCATCCTCGCCCAGAAAGGCACGGGTGCGCGGGAAACTGTCTTCCAGCGCGACGAGCCGAGCGTGCGAAATCGTGTTCGCATGAACACGCAGCCCGCGCAGCACTGCGGCCTCGCTTCCGGCGAACAGGCCGTGGGGCAAATGGCCCGGGCCATGCAGCAAGGTCGCGATGATCGCCGCTTGGTCAAACACCGGCGGGTTCCCGCAGCAGGCCATCGGCTTTGGCGGCTTCTACCATCAGTGTTGCATAGTCCGGAACGTCAGTGTCCCATTCGACCAGCACGGGCTTTGGCCCCGAACGATCAAGAAAGGACGCGAGCAATTCCCAGCAACTTGTCCGCACCGGCGATCCATGATCGTCGATCGCTATTTGGCCGCTCATGTCATCGCCGTTCACCGCATGGCCCGCGACATGCACCTCGCCGACAAGGCGCGGATCGAATGCCGCGAGCCACGAAGCCGCATCCAGCCCGAGATTGAACGCCGAAACCTCGACATTGTTGATGTCGAGCAGCAGCCCGCACCCGCTGCGGCGGCAGAGTTCGTGAAGGAAATCGACCTCAGCCCAATCGTCGCCCGCATAGGCGAGATAACGCGAGGGATTTTCGATCAGCATCGTGCGGCGCAACCGGTCCTGTACGCGCCCGACCTCGGCCGCGAAATGATCGAGCGCCGCGTTGCTATAGGGTATCGGCAAGAGGTCGGGAAATTTGTCGTCGGGCCCGTTGCTCCAACTCAAATGGTCCGAAACCATCGCTGGCGCGTAACGGTCGCAAAGCTTCGCAAGCGCGGTCAGTTCGTCGCGGTCGACGCCCGCCGCCGATCCCAGCGACAATCCGACCGAATGAAAACTCATCGGCAGATGCTCCGCAATCGCGGTCAGCCAGCGATGCGGCGGCCCGCCCGCGCCGAAGTAATTCTGGGGGTGGACTTCGGCCCAGGCGGGCGCCGCCCCCTGCTCCACCGCGGCCAGCACATCGGCGTAATGCTGGGGCTTTAGCCCGATGCCGGCGCGCGCGGGCAGCGGCGGGAACAGGGGAAGGGTCACGGTCGGTCAGCCCTTCTTGGCAACCGGCTTGGCGTTGCCCTTATGCGCGGTCAGCGTGCCGCCCATTTTCACGCAGCTGCCCGCGGGGACATGCTTCCAGGCGTTGCCCTGATAGTCGACGGTCGACGTGCCGGCGCAGCTGGTGCCCGGACCGGCGGCGCAGTCGTTCTTGCCCTTGAGCGAGACGCCATAGCATTTTTCCTTGGCGCCTTCGGCGGCGACGGCAGTGCCGCCCGTCGCGGCGCCAGCGGCCATGGCAAGGACCGCCGAGGCAGCAAGCGAAAGTTTCAGTGCATTGGTCATAAATTTCTCCCTTAAATGGACGATGCGGAGGATGGCATCGTCACAAGTTCGCGAGAGCCGGTGCAAAAGTTACGCCGAGGCGGGAGGCAATGATTTGGCAGGATGTGCCCGATAGAATAGGGCCAGCGATCACGAACAGCGCACGAATGGAGACGGGCAAGGCATGAATATTCTGCTGACGGGCGGCGCGGGCTACATCGGCAGCCATGTCGCGGCGCCGCTGGTTTCTGCGGGGCACAAGGTCGTATGTTTCGACAATCTTTCGAACAGCGATGCGGCGGTAATGGACCGCCTGGAGGCAATTACCGGCACGCCCATCCCGCTCGTCCAGAGCGACATCCGCGATGGAGAGGCTCTGCGCCGGGTGATGACCGACCATGCAATCGAGGCCGTCGTTCACTTTGCCGGCTTGAAGGCCGTCGGGGAATCGGTCGCCGAACCGATCAAATATTATGACAATAATGTCCGCGGCACGCTGTCGCTGCTTGAGGCCATGATCGACTGCAACGCCAAGACCCTTGTCTTTTCGTCGAGCGCCACCGTCTATGGCCAGCCGCAATATCTGCCGCTCGACGAAAATCACCCGACGTCGGCGACCAATCCTTATGGCCGCACCAAGCTGATGATCGAAGAGATGCTGGGCGATGTCGCCGCCGCCGATCCTGAATGGCGGATCGCGATCCTGCGCTATTTCAACCCGGTGGGCGCACACGACAGCGGCCTGATCGGTGAAAATCCGAACGGCATTCCGAACAACCTGATGCCCTTCATCAGCCGCGTCGCCGCCGGACGGCTGAGCGAACTGTCGGTGTTCGGGAACGATTACGACACCCCCGACGGGACCGGGGTGCGCGATTATATCCATGTCGTCGACCTGGCCGACGGCCATGTCGCCGCGCTCGAGGCGATCACGAAGACCGACCAGTCGCTGTCGACGTGGAACCTCGGCACTGGAACGGGTTATTCGGTGCTCGACATGGTCGAGGCGTTTTCGCGTGTGAACGGCGTGCCCGTGCCCTATCGCATCGCGCCGCGCCGCGACGGCGATGTCGCAAGCTGCTTTGCCAGCCCCGAACGCGCCGCGAACGAGCTCGGCTGGACTGCGGAGCGCGACCTCGACGCGATGTGCGCGTCGAGCTGGAATTTCGAACGTACGCTCGCCGGGCGCAACGCCGACTAGCTGAGCCAGCCCGCGGTCTGCACCAGCACCCAGAGGCCGATCACGAGGAACAGCGCCGCCGCGACCATGCGCACCTTCGCGAGGACAACGCGCTTGAGCAGTTCGTGGCCGAGGAAGATCGCGGGCACATTGGCGATCATCATGCCGAGCGTCGTGCCCGCGGTAACCGCGACGACGTCATGATATTGCGCACCGAGCGCGATCGTCGCGACCTGCGTTTTGTCGCCCATCTCGACGAGGAAGAAGGCGACGAGCGTGGTCAGGAACGCACCGAACCGGGGTTTGGGGGCGTCATCGTCCTCAAACTTGTCGGGGATCAGCGTCCACGCCGCCATCGCAATGAACGACAGGCCGATCGCATAGCGAAACACCGGGCTGTCGAGAAAGGCGGCTGCCGACGAGCCCAGCAGCGCCGCGAGCGCATGGTTCGCGAGCGTCGCGAACAATATGCCGAGGATGATCGGAACGGGCCGATTGAACCGCGTCGCGAGCAGGATCGCAAGCAGCTGCGTCTTGTCGCCGATTTCGGCGAGCGCAACGACGGCGGTCGAGGTGAACAGGGCTTCCATGAGGTACTCCGGGGCCGAGCGGCTTCGCGATTCCAATAGACATCAAACCCGCCGCCCGGCCCGGACGAAGGTCGATGCCATTGGTCTCGCCCAAGCGGTCCCCCGCTTCCACCGCACCACGACCTCTCGGCCGAGTATGTTGACACGGTGGCCCGCCCCGAAGGACGGCTGGCTACTCCCCAGATGACGTGGGTGCGTTAGACGGCTTGGGGCGTTCTGACAAGTCTGAAGCGGCAGCCGCAGCCTCGTCGGATTTCGCGATATCGGCGTCCATCGCCTTCGCGCGCGCCTCGATCTCCTTGGCCGCCTTGTCATAGCGATCCTCGAAGCGCTGTTCGTCCTTGCACGCGGAGAGCAGCAGCAGCGGCACGAGAAGGACGGCGGCGCGCATCAATAATCCTTGCGATATCGGACGCTGAGGTTCGATCCGCCCGATCCGCCCGCCTGGCTGAGCAGTGACAGCGCGGGGGTCAGGCTGATCTCGAGTTGCGTCGCGGTATAGCCGCGCGCGTCGGTGATCACCTCGAGATAGATGTCCTTGGTGATATACTGGCCAGCCGCCAGCGCCGCGCCGCGTCCGACGGTATCGTCGGGACCGAGCACGCGCAGCCGGTCGATGCCCGTCGCCGACTGGAGCGAACCAAGGGGGCTCAATCCGCCGCCGGTGCCGCTGAGCGTGTTGAGCGACGAGGCGAGTTGCACCGCCTGCAACGGCGACAGCGTCGTGATCGAATCGCCGAACAGGATGCGTGAGACGATTTCGTCCTGCGGCAGGCCGGGAACGCTGGAGAAAGCGATTTGCGGATTGCTCGCACGGCCTGTCACACTGATGCTGACCGTCACGGTTTCGATCGTATCGCTCGCGAGCAGGCGGATCGCGGGGTCGAAGGCTTCGCCCGTCGGGAAGGTTACCCTGCCCTCCTGAAGTTCGAACGACCGACCGGCGAAGCCGAGCGTTCCGCGCACCAGCTCGATTTCGCCCGTGACGCGGGGATCCTGCGTCGTGCCGCGCAGAACGATGTCGGCCTTCCATTCGGATTCAAGCCCCATGCCGCTGACATAGATTTCGTCCGGCGCCTTCAGCGCGATATCGAGGCGGATGAGGTCAAACAGGCTGCCGCCGACCGCCGCAAGCCCGTCGCCGCTGATCCGCTGGCGTCCCGCGGGCGGCTTGCGCCGCACCCCGGTCAGCACCGGAACCTGCGCGGCGCCTTCGCGGATGATGCGATAGCGCGTTTCGGGAAGGCGCAGGCTGCCAGACAACAGAGCAGTCTGTCCCGCCACCTTTTCGAGCGTCAGGTTGCCGGTCGCGCGCGCGGCTATATTTTCGCTCTTGGCGAGGCGCGCATTGTCGAGCGTCGCCGAAATATTCATCGGATAACCGTCGGCCGACGCAAGGCTGATATAGCCTTTCGCCTGGACCGTGCCCTCACCGGCGGTGGCGGTCAGTTGCTCGATCTCCAGGCGGTTGCCTGTGAAGCGGCCGTTGACGACCATCTTGGTCAGCCGCGTGCCATAGGTCTGGTTTTCGTACACCATATCCTTGCCGCGCACGACGCCCTGCAGGCACGGATCGGCGACGCTGCAGCTGAAATCGGCGGCGACCGCGACCGGCCCCGAGACATGCTGGGTGGCTGGGCCAAAGAAGGAATAGAGCGTGTCGGCGGGACCATTGTAGCGGATGCCGCCGCCAAGCGGCGCGGCCATCAACCGTTCGGTCCATGTGCCGGCACCGGCGCCCAGCGGGCGCAGCGAGGCTTGCACGCGCCCGATCACGCTGCCGCGCTTGCGCATCACCGCGCGGGCTTCGCCGCCGTCGGCAAGCAGTTTTCCGGCAAAATTGACGTCGACCGGCTGGCTGACCGACGCTGCGGTGGTGCGCGTGAAGTCGGTGATCGTCAGCCGCGCGTCGGCGCGCGGGAAGCTGTCCGAATTGGCCTGCTCGAAATCGAAACTGCCCGTTGCACGGCCGCCAAGGCCCATGTCGGGATAGACGGCGTTGAGGATCGCCATGTTCACGCGCTCGAGCCGGCTCTGGACCATGATGCCGTCGCCGAACCGTCCGGCAACGCGCGCGCTGCTGCCGCGGCCGAGGCTGATATTGGTCGGCAGCAATTCGTAACCGTCGGCACCGGGAATGATGCGCGCGGGCGTTGTCGTGCGAAAGTTGATCCCTGTCGCACGCCCTTGCACCGCCGCGCGCCAGAGTTTGGGCTGGAGGTCAGCATTCGCGGCGATACGGAACGGCACGCCGCTGGTGCCCTCGACAAGTGCCTGCGCCTTGCCGCTGCCGCCCCGATAGTCGACCTTCACGCGTCCGACCGCGATGTCGTAGTCGCGAATCTGCGTGTCGGCGATCTGGATGTCGGCGACGATATGCGGCGTGTCGTAAAGCGTGATGTCGGCATCGACGACTGCCGAGCCAACCGCCAGTTTCGCCGGTCCGGGGAGCACGACGTCGTTCGCGCGGACGTTGATCGCGGCAGCCTGATATTGCCCCGCCGCAGTCAGCCGAACAAGCCCGCCCAGCCCCTGCCCCGACGCGTTGAGCTGACCGACGAAAGGCCCGGCGTCGCTCTTCACCAATCGTCCGTTGAAGCCGATGCCCGACAGGTCCCCACGCTCGACATCGATCGTCAGCGGCCCCGTCGCCATCAGCAACACGACGTCGGCGGACAGCGGGCCATAATCGGTATCGCCTGTTGCCGCGAGGCGATAGCCGTTCGGCGCGCCGTTGATCTTCGCCACCAGATTGGCGAGCCCGATGCCAAGCCCCGGCCGCGCGGCGGTCACCACCGCGCGCGGGTCGCTGATCGTCCCGGCAAGCTGGACACCGACAGGGCCATAATCGGTCGAATTGGCACGCGCGGTCAGCTTGATCTGCCCGTTCGGCGCATAGCTGCCCTGCCCGCCTGTGATGCGCAGTCGCGGTGCCGACATGCGCAGGTTGGCAAAGCGGATCATGCCATCGGTGCCATAGCGCACGTCGCTCGATGCCGTCGCATTGCCGCCGAGGAAATCGCGCACGCCCGAATTGAACAGCTTGGTCGAACGTGCACGGACGCGGCCGACGATCTCGAACCCGCCGCGCGGCGCGGTTTTAAGGTCGGCATCGGTGTCGATGTCGAAAATGCCGACGCTTTCGATACGATAATCGTTGATCCGTCCGTCGATCGCGCCGGTGTAGAAACCTTTGGTGAGATCGGCGATGATGATCGCTTTGGCATCGATGCGCGGTGAGCGGAGGCGCAGATTATCGCTGAGGATACGGCCGTTGCTGTAGGCAAGGTCGCCGTCGAGCCGCACCACTACCAAGGTGCCGCCAGCGACCGTATCGAGCCCGCGAATGCGCGTGGCCTTGCCCGCGACAGGAATGACGATCTGATCGGCATCGACGCGCGCTTTGCCCGCGAGGGCCAGACCCTCGACGATGATATCGTTGAACGCGAGGCTGTTGGCGTTCGCCTGATATTCGACCGTTGGCTGCGCGAAAGCGCCATCGAGCGTCGCCGTCGCGCGGAGCCCATTGGCGCGTATGGCGGGCGCGATCGCGCCCGGCCGCAAGATATTGACCGCGAGTTGCAGCCCCTCGTAGCGACTGGCGCCAAGATCGATCCCGCCGCTGATCCCGAGCTGGGCGGCATCCGACGAGAGCCGGCCGTCGATGGCCGCCTTGCGCTCGTTCAATCGCGCGGTGAGGTCGATCGCGGTTTCGGTGCCCAAAATCTCGGCTACCGGGCCATCGGCGAACAGCCGCGAAGCCTGCGCCGCCCCCTTGGCGCTAAACGTCCCGTCTCGCCCCGTCAGCGCAACGCGGGCTAGCGGCGCGGTGCCGAGGTTTGCGGTCAGATTGCCATCCCAGGCCTTCCAGTCGCCGCGTCCGTTGAGCTTGGCCGTCAGCGTCTCCTTGAACCCGCCCATCGCGGCGAGCACCCCGCCCTCGGGAGCCGAGATATCGAGATTGACCGAGAGCCGGTTTGCCTCGGGCACGGCATCGAGCACGATCTTCAGCGCGTCGCCCCGCCCGCCGCCGCCCGCGATCGTCTCGGCATTCGCAGTGACCTGCGCACGGCGGTCGGCGATCGCGATCTTGCCGTTCAGCCTTGCAACCTGGCGCTCGCCCGCAACCGGCGGTTCGACGATGAAACGGTCGACGCGCACCAACCCGACGTCGATATCGAGATCGGGAAGCAGCGGCTCGCCGGTGTCGGGAACGACCTTAAACTCAGGCAATTTCCGCATCGTCATCGTCGCGGCGGTCGCCGAGCGGACGTCGACATGGTTCGCGAGATAACGGATCGGCCGCCAATCGACCCTGACCTCAGGCGAGGCGAGAAATACCCCCTTGGGATCGGACAAAGTGAAATTGCGGATGATCATCTGGCCATAGAGCGACCCGTCGAGCCGTCCGATGCCGATCTTCATCCCGTTCTCGAATTCATATTTCTCGATCTGGGTGACGACGAAGCGACGCCCCGCGTCGCTGTTGAGCCCGACAAGGAACAGCGCAAAAAGCAGCATCAGCCCAAGCAGGCTCAGCCCGATCCACCGCAATAGCGTCAGCGGCCACGCGCGCGACGCTTTAACGGGCGCAGCGTCCTCCGCGGCGAAGGCGTCGGGTTCGGCCATCAGAAAGCCTGCCCGATCGACACATAGACGCTGACGCGGGCCTCACCCGGCTTGCGGCCGATCGGGGTGGCGATGTCGAAGCGCATCGGCCCGAAGTTCGTATAATAACGCGCGCCGATCCCCGCGCCGAAGCGCAAATTCTGGAAGGTCGGCGCCGACGAGCGATAGACCTGCCCTGCGTCGACGAAGCCGACAACGCCGAAATTGCCGAAGCGGTAGCGTGTCTCGAACGCCGCCTCGGCGACGCTGCGACCGCCGATCGGGTCGTTGTTCGGATCCTTGGGGCCCAAATCCTGATAGCCGAACCCCCGTACCGACCCACCGCCGCCAGCATAGAAGCGCCGCGACGGCGCCAGCCGCTCGCGCGCGGCGCCGAGGATCGACCCGACGCGCACGCGTCCGGCGAGCACGATGCTGTCGGTGACGGGATAATAACCGCTGACGTCGGTCCGGAGCCGAGCATAGGGCGAGAAGCGCCCGGCGAGCGAGCCTTCGGGCTGGATCAGGCTGGTGATGCGAAAGCCCTTGGTCGGGTTCAGCAGGCTGTCGGTGCGGTCCATGCCGACCTGTCCGGACAGGCCGAGGATGGTGTAGAAATCGTAGGACCGCTCGCCCGTCGTGAAATCATAATCATCCTCGCGCGTCGCGATCAGCTCGGCGCCATAGGCATAGGTGAATTTCTTCTGCCAGATCGGGGTGGAATCATAGCTGAAGCGCGCGCCGATACGACCCGTTATCGCGTTGAACGCGTCGTAATTGCTCCGTGTGACCTCGGTGACGAGTTCCAGCGTGCGGTCGCGACGTCCCCAGTTCGACCGGCGCAGCGTTGCGCCGATCCCCTGCTCCTGCGTCCCCAACACACCGCGGAAAGTCAACGCGCCTTCGGGCGGGAACAGGTTGCGATGCGTCCAGCTGCCTTCCAGCCTGATGCCCTCGCCCGTGCTATAACCGGCGCTGGCGGCAAGCGTCCGTGGCGGCCCCGCCTGCTGGGTCACCAGCATCGTCACATATTCGGTATCGTCGCCTGCGCTTTCACCGGTTGCTTGCGGTTCGGCGGCGACGCTCGAGAACAGGCCGGTGGCGACGAGCGCCTGCCGCAGGTCGTCGACCATGCGGCTGTCGTAAAGATCGCCGCGCTTGAAGCGTGCCAGCACCTCGACATGATCGGCATCGAACGCGAGGTCGCCCGTCGTCTCGATCCCGCCGAAGCGCGAGCGTTTGCCGATGTCGACCGGCAGCGTGTAGACGCCGTCGCCCGTCGCGCCATCGAGCAAAATGTCGCGCTGCCCGACCTTGGCGAAGGGATAGCCTTCCTGCGGCAGTTTCAGCGCGATCGCGGCTTCGGCGCCCTGGACACGCTGTGCGACGATCGGCTCGCCGACGGCGAGCGGGAAATTGTCGGCGATCAGGGTCGGCGGGATCGTCGGCGCTGCGTTGATGATGATGTCCGCCAGCGTGTAGCGTTTGCCCGGCTTCACATCGATGACGGCGGTGATCGACCGGCGCTGGCGTGCCTGTCGTTCCTGCGCTTCCTGCCCTTCCTCGCGCTCGCCGCGATCGATACGCGTGTCGACGACCGCGTCATAATAGCCTTCGGACGCGAGGACGCGCTGCATCAACTCGCCATCGGCGGAAAGGCGGGCGCGGATCATCGCGGCGTTGTCGGCCTTGCCGTCGCCGCCATAGAGCGCCGACAAATCGCCGAACAGGTCGGCGAGGTCGACGTCGGTGCTTTCGTCGGCCGCCTCGAGGCCGTTGACCTTCACCGTATAGGCAATGCTGACATTATCCTTGTCGACCTCGGCCTCGGCGAACTGCACGGGTTCGACATTGAAGCTTTCGAGCGGCGGCAGCGGCGCGGCGAGTTCACTATCGCTGATCGGTGCATCGCCGATCGCCTCGACGGTATCACCATCGGCGAGCGCCGGGATCGAGACGCCATCGACCTGCGGCGGCCGGGTTTCGACGGTCGCATCCGCCGTTGTCTCCACATCTTTTGCTGCTTCGGCAGCCTGGCGCTTCTCGAAATCGGCGATCGATTCCAGCGGACGATCGAGCTCGGCGTCGTCTTCGGCGCTGATCGACGGGATTGCCTTCTCGAACTCCTCGTCGCTGATGATCGGTTCGACTTCAGGCATCTGCACATCGGGCGGAGGCGGCGAAGGCGCTGCAATCGTTTCGCTGACGGCAACCGTCGGTACCACCTTCGGCGGTTCGACCTGCTGCGCGCTGGCGGCGCCAGCCCAAGCCAGGCAAAGAAAGGAGGTGGCGCCGATCAGCGACCGCCGGATCCGGGAGGATCGGCGACCTGAGCATTCACGCGAAATTTCAGATTTTTTCATCTGCTGGCCACCGATGCACACTTGTGGCTTGCGAGATATGGCTGTGCAACCCGTTTCTCCCCGTTCGACAAGCTAACTCTCCGACAATGGGACAGTTCCCGGGGATGCGGCGAGTTGCGTTCGGCGGAGTTTCTCAGGAATCGGCGCCGAATAGATCGCGGCTGTAAACCTTGTCCGCGACGTCGGCGAGATCGTCGGTCACGCGGTTGGCGATGATGACGTCAGCCTCGGCCTTGAACGCATCGAGATCGCGGATCACGCGCGAGTTGAACAGCCAGTCCTCCTCGACGAGCGGTTCATAGACGATCACCTCGATACCCTTGGCCTTTACGCGCTTCATCACGCCAAGGATGCTGCTGGCGCGGAAATTATCCGATCCCGCCTTCATCGCGAGCCGGTGGATGCCGACGACGCGCGGCGCGCGCTTGATCACTTCGGACGCGATGAAATCCTTGCGCGTCGTGTTCGACGACACGATCGCCTGGATCAGATTTTGCGGCACTTCGCTGTAATTCGCGAGCATCTGCTTGGTGTCCTTGGGCAGGCAATAGCCACCGTAGCCGAAGGACGGGTTGTTGTAGAATTGCCCGATCCGCGGATCGAGACACACGCCCTCGATCACCTGGCGCGAATCCACGCCATGCGCCGCAGCATAGGTATCGAGCTCGTTGAAAAAGGCGACCCGCATCGCAAGATAGGTGTTGGCGAACAGCTTGATCGCCTCGGCTTCGGTATTGCCCGTCTGCAGGATCGCGGCCTCTGGCTTCAGCGACCCTTCCAGAAGCAATTGCGCAAATTCGGCAGCGCGCGGGTGCGTATTGCCAACGATGATTCGCGAGGGATGAAGATTATCGTACAGCGCGCGCCCTTCGCGCAGGAACTCGGGTGAAAAGACGATGGTATCGGCGCCGAGTTCGGCGCGCATCCGTTCGGTGAAGCCTACCGGAACGGTCGATTTGACGATGATCAGCGCATCGGGCGCTTTCACCAGCGCATCGGCGATCACGCTCTCGACCGTGCTCGTGTTGAAGTAATTGGTGTCGGGATCATAGTCGGTGGGCGTTGCGACGATGACAAAGGCAGCGTCCGAATAGGCCGCATCGCGGTCGGTTGTCGCGACCAGGTTCAGCGGCTTGTTCGCGAGATAATCCTCGATCTCCGGATCGGCGATCGGCGACCGCTTTGCGTTGATCTGTTCCACCTTGCGGGTATCGATGTCGAGGGCGACCACCTCATTACGCTGCGCCAGCAATATGGCGTTGGAAATACCCACATAGCCCGTACCAACGACAGTGATTTTAGCGGACGGCGCATGCGGTAAATTTGCTGGGAGCAATGACTTATCCTCTGATCGATGTGGCGCCGTCCCTAGCAACTGCGGCGCACCGGCTCAACCGCGGCCGCCGTCAGGTGCCGCAGAAGGTCTGGTAGGGACCGGCGTCGGATGCGGCCGGCTCGGCAAAACGCTCGAACCCTGGGCGAACGGCATAGGGATGGCGCACAACCTCGAGCAGTTCGAGCCACGGCGCGAGATCGCCGGCCTCCGCCGCAGCCAAAGCGGCTTCGACCAGATGATTGCGCGGGATATAGAGCGGGTTCACGGCATCCATCGCAGCCGCATGTTCCAGCGGCCCCGTAGGCTCCCGCGCGATCCTTTCCCACCAGTCAGCGATCCACGGCGCCATCGCATCGGGCGTCGGAAGCAGGCTCTCGAACAGCGCACCGTCGCCACGCAGCAGCATCGCGAGCGCGCGGAAAAAGGAGGTGAAGTCGACGTCATGTTCTTCAAGTTCGTCGAAAAGCGTATCGATGAGCTCGCCATCGTCGACGTCCTCACCGCTGAGGCCCAGCTTTTCCCTAACACGGGTATGCCACAACGTGCGAAAACGACCGGGAATTGCATCGACCAGCGCCTTCGCCGCGTCGACGTCGGTCGGCGACACGCGATGGATTGCGGGCAGCAGCGCCTCGGCAAAGCGCGCCATGTTCCAGTGCAATATTTGCGGCTGGCGACCATAAGCATAGCGGCCGTTGGCGTCGATCGAGCTGAAGACCGTGTTCACGGAAAAGCGATCCATGAAGGCGCACGGCCCATAGTCGATCGTCTCGCCGCTGATCGCGACATTGTCGGTGTTCATGACGCCGTGGATGAAGCCGACGCCGAGCCAGTGGGCGATCAGATCGCACTGTAGCCCGATAACGCGATCGAGCATCGCCAGCGAGGGATTCGCAGCCTCGACGAGTTCGGGGAAGTGCCGGCGAATGCTGTAATCGGCGAGTTGGACAACATAATCCGCGCCGAAATGGGCGGCAAAAAACTGGAAGGTCCCAACGCGAATGTGGCTGCTAGCGATACGCGTCAGTACCGCGCCGGGATGCGCTCGTTCGCGCTGTACGCGGTCCCCGGTCGCCACGGCGGCGAGCGCACGCGTTGTCGGGACGCCCATCGCCGCCATCGCTTCCGACACGAGAAATTCGCGCAGCACCGGACCGATCGCAGCCTTGCCGTCACCACTACGCGAAAAGGCGGTCGGCCCGGACCCTTTCAACTGAACGTCGAAACGCGCTCCGTCCGGGGCGATGATTTCACCGAGGAGTAACGCACGGCCATCGCCGAGCTGGGGCGAAAAATGCCCGAACTGGTGGCCGGCATAAGCAAGCGCCAGCGGGTTGGCGCCGACAGGGGTCTCTTTGCCCGAAAAGATACGCGCCAACTCCTGATCGGAACATGACCCAATATCGATGCCAAGCCGTTTACCGAGCGCATGGTTGAAGATAAGAAGCTCTGGCGAAGAGGGAAGCGTGGCTTCAGCAGGCGCGTAAAATCCCTCCATCGAATCGTGAAAGCTGTTGTCGAACGCAAAATCCATCGCGACTCCCCGGTACCATATCTTGAGCGCCGATGGCATGAATGCAAGAGTGAGCGGGTTCCGGCACCCCGCTGTCTATTGACAACGAAAGGGCTCTCACGTCTAGACCTTCGGTGCGAAAAGCGCATCGCCTTGAGCCTCTGCGCCCCTGTGTTCTCTCCCAGCAACACCCGAAAGCGAAAAATGGAACGACCGCCCTTGCCTGCGTATCGATATGACATCGATGGGCTTCGCGCTCTGGCAGTCGCGTCGGTGGTCATTTTCCATCTGTTCCACAATGTGCTGCCCGGCGGTTATCTGGGCGTCGATATTTTCTTCGTCATTTCGGGCTTTCTGATTTCTGGCATTATCATGCGCGATATCGAAAAGAGCCGCTTTTCGATATCGGTCTTTTACCAGCGGCGCATTCGCCGATTGATGCCTGCCCTTACGATCGTCTTGATCGTGACAAGCATCGCCGGGGCAATCATCCTGCTGCCGGCCGACCTCGAAGGATATGGAAAAAGCCTGATCGCCGCGATTTTCTTTGTCGCGAACATCTATTTCTGGCGCGATACGGACTATTTCTCGCGCGCCGCCGAAAACAAGCCACTGCTCCATCTCTGGTCGCTCGGGATCGAAGAGCAGTTTTACATCTTTTTCCCGCTGATTCTGTTTTTTCTCGCGCGGCACCGCTCGTTTCTGCTTCCAGCCATCTGGGCGCTGACAATCGGGTCGCTAGCGCTCAACATCGCATTGCTGAAGATCGGCGGCGGTATTCCCGCCTTCTACCTCCTTCCGACGCGCGCGTGGGAATTGGGTGCCGGGGCGCTCATCGCCTTGCACGGTCCTGCCATGCTGGCCGCGAGAACCACCTCGGGCGTGCGCGTAGGCGCCTTTTTGCTGATGGCTGCGGGCCTCCTTTATGGCGGAGAATGGCCGTCTTGGTTTCCCGTCGCAATTCCCGCGGTGCTGGGCGCTGCGTTGCTGATATGGGTCGGCGCGCCACAGCAAAGCGCAACCGGCCGGCTGCTCGGGCTGCCGCCGGTCAACCTGACGGGGCGCATCTCCTATTCACTCTATCTCTGGCACTGGCCGCTGATCGTATTGCTCAAATATTATCTGGTTCGCGACCTTGGTCTGATTGAAGGCTGCGCGGTGGGCGCCGCCGCCTTTGCTGCCGCGTTTCTCAGCTATAAATATGTCGAAAGCCCTTTTCGTGCATCGACCATGCCGTTCCGAAAGGTTGGACTCTATGCCCTTGCCGGCACGCTCCTCCTGCTCGCCGCCGCCGCACTGTTTACGGTCACCCGCGGTCTGCCAGATCGGCTGGATGCCAATGCGGCGTCGATCAACCGGTCGGTCGACACCCATTATCGTTGCCCCGTCTCCAAGCTGATGTCCTTTGGCGCGTCGCGCGCCTGCGACCTCAGCCTCGACGGTAAGGACAGCGCCGCGGCCGAGGTCGCACTCATCGGCAATTCGCACGCCCAAATGTATGCCCCGATCGTGGAACGGCAACTCCGCAAGACGGGACAGGCCGGGCTGCTGATCCCGATCAACAGCTGCCTTCCCACAGTGTCCGTCAATGTTACGAGGGAGTGCTTCGGCGCGGCGCAGGCCAATCTCGATGCACTCAAGGCGTTGCCGCACGTCAAAACAGTGATCGTCGCATTCAACTGGCCCGTCGACAAGGCAGTGGTCTCAGCCGACGGACGGCGCGTTGGAGGCGATCGGGCGTTGGCGATGGCGCACGGGGTTGAAGACCTCGCCGCGAAACTGCCCGGCCGAAAGATCATCGTGGTCGGCCCGATCGCGCAGCCGGGCTTCGATATCGCGTCGGTCCTCAGCCGCCAGATCGCCTTTGGGATAAACCCGCAGGTGGCATCGCGTACCGCGGCAAAGCCCTTCCGCGCACAATTCGCGCCTGCCCTGTCGGTTCTGGCAGCAAATCCGCGTATCACGGTCATCCGGCCCGACCTGCGCCAGTGCGACGCCGAACATTGTTATTTTGTGCGCGGTGGGCTCAGCCTGTTTTCCGACAGCAACCATATCGCCGCGCCCGCGCTTCCTGTGTTCGAACCGGAATTTGTAGCGGCGCTGGCCAAGGAGGGCGCTACAAAATAGGCGCATGGCAACCGACACTTAATCGCGGTGGCGCTAGACCACGCTGCAGGCAGGGCTCGGACCGCGGCTAAACGAGCGGCGGGTGGAATATGGTTATCCTGGTAACGCCTTGCCGGTTTCATTGGAATGCAGACGGTAGCCCGCTTGCTCGCGAACGGCGAAACCGCCCGGCACAGCGATTGCGGCCGGTGTCGCCGAATTTGTCGACCGGTCCACGCGCGTTGCAAGCGGCCATCCCCGAGACGGCCGCGTTCCGTGCGTCAGGCCCAGTTTTCGAGATACCACCGATACACGTCATCGATCCCGTCCTTGAGGTCGATTGATGCGCGCCAGCCGAGGCCTTCCAGCTTCGACGTATCGAGCCGCTTGCGCGGTGTTCCGTCGGGCTTCGATGCGTCGCGCAGGATCGTCCCCTCAAAACCGACCGCGCGGCCGATCATTTCGGCGAGATCGCCAATCGCAATCTCGTCGCCACTGCCGATGTTGACGATCTCCGGAGCCGAATAATTCTGCGCGAGGAAGACGAGCGCGTCGGCCAGATCGTCGACGTGCAGGAATTCGCGGAGCGGCTTGCCGCTGCCCCAGATGGTGAAATCCTGGGCGCCCGCCTGCTTCGCTTCGTGCGCCTTGCGGATCAGCGCCGGCAACACATGGCTGGATGTCAGGTCGAAATTGTCGAACGGGCCATACAGGTTCGTCGGCTGCGCCGAAATAAAATCGAGGCCATATTGCTGACGATAGGCCTGGCACAGCTTGATGCCCGCAATCTTGGCGATCGCATACCATTCATTGGTCGGCTCCAGCGGCCCGGTCAGCAAGGCATCTTCGTTGATCGGCTGCGGCGCGAATTTGGGGTAAATGCACGACGAGCCGAGGAAGACGAGTTTCGAGGTACCGACATGACGCGCGGCCTCAATGATGTTCGCCTCGATCATCAGATTGTCATAGAGAAATTCGGCCGGCCGAGTGTCGTTGGCGTGAATGCCCCCGACCTTTGCGGCCGCGACAAAGACAACGTCGGGCCGCGCCTCTTCCATCCACTCTTCGACCGCGGCCTGCCGGCGCAGATCGACCCGCTCGCGCGGCGCCTCGATCAGCTCGCATTCCTCACGCGCTAGCCGGCGCACGAGCGCCTGCCCCACCATTCCGCGATGTCCCGCCACCCATGTGCGGCGGCCCTTCAGTTCAAACGTCGACATGGCTTCAGGCGGCCGAGCGCGGCTGCAGCGACTGTTCTTCGTCGACGCGGCGATGCTCGGCTTCGCGCGCGACGGTCTTGAGGTCCGCATCCATCATGTCGGTAACCAGTTGCTCGAAGCTTGTTTCGGCGACCCAGCCGAGTTCGGCCTTTGCTTTGGCGGGATCGCCGATCAACAGCTCGACTTCGGTGGGGCGGAAATAGCGCGGATCGACTTCGACCAGCACCTTTCCCGTCTTGGCACACACGCCGCGCTCGTCGACGCCGGTCCCCTGCCAGTCGAGGGTGATATCGACATGCGCGAAGGCGCGCTCGACGAAATGCCGGACGGTCTGCGTTTGCCCGGTCGCAAGCACGAAGTCGTCGGCCCGCTCGTGCTGCAAAATGCGCCACATTCCCTCGACATAATCGCGCGCATGGCCCCAATCGCGCTTGGCGTCGAGATTGCCGAGCCACAGCTTTTCCTGAATGCCGAGGTGGATCGCCGACACAGCCCGCGTGATCTTGCGCGTTACGAAGGTCTCGCCACGGATCGGGCTTTCGTGATTGAACAGGATGCCGTTCGAGGCGAACATGTCATACGCCTCGCGATAGTTGACCGTGATCCAATAGGCATAAAGCTTTGCCGCAGCATAAGGCGAACGCGGATAGAAGGGCGTCGTCTCGCGCTGCGGGACCTCTTGCACCAAACCATAGAGTTCGGAGGTGGAGGCCTGATAAAATCGGGTCTTCTGCGTCAGGCCGAGGATCTTGATCGCTTCGAGCAGCCGCAGCGTGCCGATTGCGTCGGCGTTCGCCGTATATTCAGGCGTATCGAAACTGACCTGCACATGGCTTTGCGCCGCCAGATTGTAGATTTCGTCCGGCGCAACTTCCTGAACAATCCGGATCAAATTGGTCGAATCGGTCATGTCGCCGTAATGCAGATGCAACTTGGCGGCGCTTTCGTGCGGGTCCTGATATATATGATCGATACGGCCGGTATTGAAGGAAGAGGACCGCCGCTTGACGCCGTGCACCTGATATCCCTTGGCGAGCAGCAGCTCGGCCAGATAGGCACCATCCTGGCCTGTGACACCGGTAATGAGCGCGGTCTTGGTCATGTGATTTTCCTAATTTTCGGTACTATATAGGGGAGAATGTTTCGGGGGCGCGCTAGCACAGGCGTCGACGAGCGGTCTAGCCGCTAACCACCCCTTCGTCCCGGCGGAGCGCGACGAAATCGACCAGATCGCCATTCTGCTCAAATTCCACGACAAGCTTTCGCAAAAGCTCGCGTGCGGCCAGCGATTTGCGCTCGCCGATCATCGCGTTGAGATGTTCCAATGCAACGCGAAGTTCCGCCCATGCGATGAAGGGCTCGTTGGCGCGCAGGATACGGGGATGAGCCGACGGCATCGGATCATTGCCGATCAGAAGCTCTTCGTAGAGCTTTTCGCCCGGCCGCAAGCCAACATATTCGATCGCGATGTCGCCGTCGCCATTGCTTTCGTCGCGGACGCTGAGACCCGACAGTTCGATCATCGCGCGCGCAAGATCGACGATCTTTACAGGCTCGCCCATATCCAACACGAACACGTCGCCGCCATTCGCCATCGCGCCGGCCTGGATGACCAATTGCGCGGCTTCGGGAATGGTCATGAAATAGCGGGTGATCTCGCGATCGGTAATCGTGATCGGGCCGCCCGCCGCAATCTGATTGCGAAACAGCGGCACCACCGAACCACTCGATCCCAGCACATTGCCGAAACGGACCATCGAGAATTTCGTCGGCAGACCGTCGGCATTCAGCGCTTGCAGAATGATTTCCGCAAGTCGCTTTGTTGCACCCATGACGTTCGTCGGGCGCACCGCCTTGTCGGTGCTGATCAGCACGAAGGCGGACACGCCATGCTCGCGCGCGGCAAGGGCGCAGTTTAGCGTCCCGAACACATTGTTCGTCACGCCTTCGAGCAAATTATGCTCGACCAGCGGCACATGTTTGTACGCGGCGGCGTGATAGATGGTATGCGGGCGCCACGTACCGATGATCTCGTCGAGCCGGCTTCGGTCGCGTACGTTGGCAAGCAGGGGCACGACCGATCGCGCGTTAACGAGGCCGCTTTCCATCTCGCGCACGAGTTCCTGGTGCATCGCATAGAGATTATATTCGCTCGCATCGACGAGGAGCAGGATATCGGGCGCCAGCCGAGCGATCTGCCGGCAAATCTCGCTGCCGATCGACCCGCCTGCGCCGGTCACCATCACGACCTTGCCGGTGACATTCTTGTGTAACAGCTCAACGTCGGGCGGAATCGGAGCGCGCCCGAGCAAATCCTCGATGTCGAGATCGCGAAGGTCGCCAAAGGATACGATCCCGCGCGCAAGCTGGTCGACTCCGGGCATTGTACGGATGTGCAGCCCCGATCCTTTCAGCCGGGAAATGATCGACGCTCGCTGCGCGCGGGTGGCTTGATTGATCGCGAGCAGCACGTCGGTAATCCGATGCCGCGCCGTAAGAGCCGCCAGCTTGTCGGGCGAATGGACGTTCAGACCGTTGATCGTCGCTTTCCACAAAGTCGGATCATCATCGAGGAAACCGACCACGCGCACCTGTCCGCTGACTTGCAGCGCCGACGCCAACTGGCGCCCTGATGCACCCGCGCCATAAATGATGGTCTGCGGCTTGTCGGCAGCGGCGACCGCGTTGAGGTAGATCCCGCCGAGCCAGCCGCTGACGATCCCGCGCGACCCGACGACAAAAAGCACCAGCAAAATTGGCTGGATCAGACCGATCGTCCGCGGTACCGGCGGGATGCCAATGAAGGTGTAGACGATCGCGAAGGGAATGGCATAAATCGCCACAGCCTTGACGATCGTGAGCAGCGCCGCGCCGCCGCTGTAACGGAAAATGGCCCTATAAAGACCGGAAATCGCAAAGATCGGAAGCGCCAGAAATATGGCGGTGATGGCCGGATACAGCATCGGGCCCTGAAGGTCGGCCCACTCGTTTGTGCGAAGATAGTAGGCGACATGAACGCTGATAATGCAAAGCAGCGCGTCGGCGGCGAGCGCGATCGCCCGCTTGATGGGGCGCGACAGCCCGAGAACTTTTTCAGAAAATATAGCTACCACAGGAAAAAGATCCGTCCCTTCTGACCCGCGCATTTCCGAATAGTTATGCGGTCAAACCACATTCTCTAGTGCACTACAGACTTGTCGCCAAGCAACTTCCTCGCCGTGCGCAGGATGATGAGGAGATCGAAAAGCGACGAGCGGAGCTCCAGATACTCGCGATCGAATGCCACTTTCTCCGGGATCGGAAGCTCGTCGCGGCCGTTTACTTGCGCCCAGCCGGTAAGCCCCGGGCGTAGGACGTCAACCCCCTGCTGCTGACGCAGCGCGATCAGGTCATCCTGATTGAACAACGCGGGGCGCGGTCCGACGATGCTCATGTCGCCGATCAACACGCTCCACAACTGCGGAACTTCATCGAGGCTGGTGCGGCGGAGGAAACCACCGATCGGCGTCAAGGCAGAGGCAGCATCGACCATCAGATGCGTCGCCACCGCGGGGGTTCCGACTTTCATCGTGCGGAACTTTGGCATGCGAAAGATCGCCCCGCCCCGCCCCACACGGTCAGACCAGTAAAGCGCGGGACCTGGCGAGGTGAATTTGACCGCCAAGGCGACACTTAACGCGACCGGCAACAATATGATGCCACCCGCTATCGTCAGCACCAAATCGGTTACGCGTTTCACTCTAACTCCACGATATCGACATCGAACGGGCGACCGCATACGCGCTTCCCACCTGCCGGGGAAGGGCTGTTTTTGTCCTGTCGGCTGTGTATAGCGGCCGCCATGGCGGCGCGGCGCGACAATATCCTGGTAGTCGGAGGAGGCAGCCGCATCGCGACGTCGCTCGCCCCACTGCTGGGAGAGCGCGCCCGCTTCGTATCGCGCCGCCCCTCGGGATTGCCAAGGGAAATAGCGGTCGAGAATTACGACATGCTTTCGCAGCAGATGTTCGACGGCATCGAATATGTGGTCAATTGCGTCGGCGTCAGCTCAGGCGACGCGGCGCTGATGCAGCGGGTCAACGTCGACATTCCGCTTGCGCTGGCTCGAACCGCGCGCGCGGCGGGCACGCGCAGGATAATCCATATTTCGTCCTTCTCGGTCTATGGGGGCGCGGGGCTGATCGACGAACGGACGCCCACCCGGCCGACAAGCGACTATGGCCGCTCGAAGCTCGCCGCCGATATACGCCTGCTCGCGTTGGCGGACGACCGTTTCGCTGTGACGGCGCTGCGACTTCCGTTGATCTACGCCCCGGAATCGCTCGGCAAGCTGGGCCGGCTTCTTAAACTCTGGACGCGCATGCGCGTGCTGCCGGTTCCCGCCGCCGATGTTTCGCGCGCGATGATCAGCGCCGACCTGACGGCTTCGGTCGTCGCGCGGCTATGCGAAGACTTCCGCCCCGGCGTCTGCTTCGCCGCGGACCCGATGCCTTTCACTTATGTGCAGGCGGCCGCCGCGCGATCGGAAACGCTCTTCCGGCTCCCGCTACCGGCCGTGGCAACCCACGCTGCCGAACGCGTTGCGCCCGCCATCGCCGCGCGGCTATTCGCCGACAGCCACCTTTCCGACGCGGACAATCTTGCGATCGGCTATGGCCTATCGTCACAGCTGTACCGCGACATTGCTAACGCTGCTCTCCATTAATCGCCGAAAGAAGATATGAAGCCTGAACGCCGCCTGTGGGTCGTATCCGAACTCTATTATCCCGAGCAGACATCGACCGGCTATTTTCTGACGCGCATCGCCGAAGGGCTCGCCTCGTCGATGCCGGTCGAGGTCGTTTGCGGTCAACCGACTTACAGCGAACATGGCGTGCGCGCGCCGGCGCGCGAGGATCGCGAAGGTGTGCGCATCCACCGCGTGCCTGCGACGCATTTCGGCAAGGACCGTCTGCTGCTGCGCGCGATCAATATCCTGACGCTGACGCTGTCCGTCGCATGGTTCGCGCTTTTCAATTTCGGGCGGGGCGACCGACTGCTGATCGTCACCAATCCGCCGACGCTGCCGCCGCTGGTTGGGCTGATCGCACGCTGGAAACGGATGGAAGCCCATCTTCTCGTCCATGACGTCTATCCCGAGGTGTTGGCAGCAACGGGCTTTATGCGCCGTGAAAGCCTGCCCTATCGGCTTCTCGAACGCCTTTTTTCGGCGACATTCGCGCTGTACGGCTCGATCGTCGTCCTCGGCCGCGACATGGACGACCTCGTCCGCGCCAAGCTGCGCGGCGCCGATCGGCAGATCACGATCATCCCCAACTGGGGAGATGTAGACGAGATCGCGCCGCTCGCCCGCGATGCGAACCCCTTCTTCGCCCTGAACCAGATCGATGCCCCGTATGTGATCCAATTTTCGGGAAACATCGGCCGCACGCACGATGTGGAGACAATTATCGCCGCCGCCCATCAACTAAAGGCGCGGAGCGACATATTGTTCGTCTTTGCAGGCTATGGCGGAAAGACGGATTTGATCAGTCACGCCGTTGCATCGGGCGAATTGCCGAATGTCCGCCTGTTACCGCGACAACCGCGCGAGTTGCTCGGCCCCATGCTTGCGAGCGCGACGGCCACGATCATTTCCTTCGTCGATGAAATGAAGGGCCTGTCCGTGCCGAGCCGGATGTACAATGTACTTGCGGCCGGAACGCCGATCATCGCCATCGCCGACGCAAAGTCTGAACTCGCGTTGACGATCGCGGAGGAACGCTCGGGCTGGGTGCTCGCACCCGGCGATACCGACGCGCTCGTCGCGCTTGTTGAACGATTGGCAACGCCCGCCGGGGCCGAAGAGGCGTTGCAGCGCGGCGATAATGGCCGCGCTGCGGTCACCCGGAGCTATACGCTGGAGTCCGTTCTCGAACGATTCCGCGAAACTCTGCGCTAACCGGCATCAGCCGAAAAAGGCGCAGACCGCGTCGGCGACCCGGTCGGCGTCGTCCATGTCCATGTCGGCGTATAGCGGCAGGCGTACAAGGCAGTCCGTATAGCGCGTCGCCTGCGCAAGCGGCTGCGTCGCGTTGTTCGCCGCAAAATAGGGGCTCGCATGGAGCGCCTGATAATGGAACACCGCCATCACGCCGCTCGCCTTCAGATGCTCGATCAGCCGGGTGCGCGTTTCGAGTACGTCGCATACCAGATAGAACATATGCGCATTATTGGTCGCATAATCCGGAATCACGGGAAGGCTGATATCGTTGCGCTGCGCGAGATGCGCCAGCCGTTCGGCGTAGCGATCCCATACCGCGATCCGCCGCGCCTGGATCGCATCGACCGCTTCGAGCTGCGCCGTCAGAAAGGCCGCGACGAGTTCGGACGGCAGATAGGATGAACCCAGCCCGACCCAATTATATTTGTCGACTTCGCCGCGGAAAAAGGCCGACCGGTTGGTTCCCTTTTCACGGACGATTTCGGCGTCGAGCGCACGCGCCGGATCGTTGACATGAAGCGCCCCCCCTTCGCCGCAAACGATATTTTTCGTCTCGTGAAAGGAAAAGGCCGAAAAGGTCCCAAGGGTTCCGAGCGGTTTGCCTTTGTAAAAGGACGCGATCGCCTGCGCCGCATCCTCGACGATCGTTGCGCCGACGCCATCGGCAATCGCCTGCAGCGCATCCATATCGCACGCAACGCCCGCATAATGCACCGGCACGATTGCGCGCGTCCGTTCATTGACCAGCGAGGCAACCGACGCCGGATCGATATTCGGATTGTCGGCTCCGCTGTCGGCAAAACGGATCGTCGCACCGCGCAGCGCAAAAGCATTCGCGGTCGAAACGAACGTGTAGCTCGGGACGATCACCTCGTCCCCGGGTTTGAGATCGCAGAGCAACGCCGCGGCCTCCAGCGCGTCGGTGCACGACGTCGTCAAAAGCGACTTGCCCGATCCAAGCTGCGCTTCGATCAACGCCTGCGCGCGCTTGGTAAAACTGCCGTCGCCTGACAGTTTGCGGCTCGCAAGCGCTTCACCGATATAGAGATTTTCGGTTCCGACGAGATAAGGTTTGTTGAAGGGGATCACGATTGCTGGTTCCAGAAATGAAAGACGTCGGAATGCGCGCTGATTGCGAAACCGCATGATTGATAGATTGCGAGGGCGACTTCATTCTCACCCTGCGTGACGACGCTCGCCCTAGCGCAGCCTTCGCGCGCGAACCAGCCAAGAGCTTCGCGCAGCAGCTTTTTACCAACGCCCTTGCCCCGCGCCGCAGCAGCGACGCCGAACAGGCCGATTTGCCCCTGCTCGGCCTTTGCCGATACGGTCACCATGCCCTCGATCGCGTCGCCCTCCGCAGCGATGATCACCGCATCGGCAAAGCTGCCATTCAAGCTATTCGCCATCCAGGTCCGATAGAGCTGCTCGAAAACCGGACGAGGAAAACGGGGATCGAGCGCGAAGCGCGAGGACCAGCCGCTCGCCAATGCCAGCTCGTCGAGCACACGTCGTTGCGCAGGATCGGGATCGGTAATCGTCCGCGGCTCGCTGGCCGCTTGCCCTGCCAAGCCTATATCAAGCAGTACGCGGCTATTGATGAACTCGCCGCCGCTGCGCAACGCAGCCAGGCGGCTTGGCTCGTCGCCGTGCGGCGCCTCCCAATAAGCGAGCGTGATGGCGTCCGCGATCAATTGGGCCTGCACGACTGGCAACTGGGCGACGGGATCATCGATATTCTCGATCCGCGCGACCGCGAAGCAAAAAGCCTCGCTGTCCCATACAAGTGGGCGAATATGAGTCATGAACGGTTCGCCGCCAGATCGACAAAGGCGCGCACCTGCTCATCGACCGAACAATGCTTGATCGCGTGCGAACGGCAAGTTTCACGAGCTTCAGTCCGGCGGACGTCATCCCAGGCCAGCACGCGCGACAATGCGGCGGTAAGCCCGGCGCAGTCGATCGTATCCGCCAACGCCCCGGTCTTGCCCTCGACGACGAGGTCGGGCAGCACGCCGATCTGAAAACCGACCACGGGCGTACCCGACATCATCGCCTCGTTGACCATCATGGGCCCAGAATCCTCGATCGACGGGCAGACGAAGAAGTCCGCAGCGCAATAGGCCTGCGCCAGCGTGTCGGCCGCCACATAGCCAAGACGGTGTATCGGAAGCCCGAGCGCATCGAGCGCGCCAAGGTCGCCGGAATGACCGACAAGGAGCAGCGCGACCTGCCGCCCCTCAAGAGTTCCGTCGGCCGCGACCGAGGCGAGCGCATCGACAAGCAGAGCCATGCCCTTGCGCGGATCGGTCAGTTCCTGCGCGCCAAAGAGAAGGTAAATCCCGCCGGTTGAAAGGCCTAACGCCGCGCGCGCCGCCGCGCGATCGAGCAGCCCAAGCCGGGCAGGATCAACTCCGATCAAAATCCTGCGAAACGTCGAGTTTGCGAAAGGCGCCGCGCCTTCGGCATCCTTCGCCAACTGGGCTGACGGCACCACCACAATATGGTCGAGCGTGCGCGTCGCGGCGACCTTTTGCGCCAGCGTGCGCGCCGACGCGTCGCGGCCAATACGCGCGGGCAACGCGGGACAAGAGCCGCAGCCGTCACGATAGCGTAGGCAGCCCCAGGAATAATGGCATCCGCCGGTCAAAAGGCCCATGTCGACCGGGTGGAAGGCGACGCGCGCGCCGGTCAGCGTTTGGAGTACCGCGACATCGTCGAAATCCAGAAAGTCGGAAATATAGTGGACGACAATCAGATCGGGCCGCACCCCTGCCGCAATAGCCGCCAGCCGGCGGCGCGAGAGACTATGTATTCGCTGGTCACGGAAGACATAGCGGCGCCGACTTGCAATGCGGTACCATGCGCGGCCTGCGAAGCGTCGTAGCGCCGCCCATCCAAGACCGCCCACCGCCTGCACGTCCGTCGCCCCGCTCCGCGATTCCCAGACGAGCATGTGCGAAGCCACCCCACGCTCCCGCATGGCCAGATGCAGCCGCAACGCCGCGGTGCCGGCACCGCCATAGTCGACCGCCGCCAAGTGCAGCACGCGCGATCCCGGCGCAACCATCGCGGGCGTGTCGTTCAAACCATTTCCTCGACCCGTTGCAGGATCGCGCGGCCATATTCGGTCTTCGATAGGGCCTCGCCCTTGGCGCGGGCGGTCTCGACACTGATCCAGCCCTGCATCAACGCAATTTCCTCCAGGCACGCGATCTGGATGCCCTGTCGATGCTGCATCGTGCGAACGAACTCACCCGCTTCCATCAGACTGTCATGCGTGCCGGTGTCGAGCCAGGCATAGCCGCGCCCCATCTGCTCGACGAACAATTCGTCGCGGTCGATGTAACACTGGATCAGGTCGGTTATTTCAAGCTCGCCGCGCGCCGACGGCTTCAGCCCCTCCGCGAAACCTACCACCCGATTGTCGAAGAAATAGAGCCCGGTCACGGCCAGATGCGACTTGGGCTGCGCCGGCTTCTCCTCCAGGCTGACGGCCCGCCCGCGCGCGTCGAGTTCGATCACGCCATAACGTTCGGGGTCGGCGACTCGATAGCTAAACACGGTCGCCCCGCTTTCGCGGCCGGCCGCCGAACGAAGCAACTGAATCAACTGCGCGCCGAAAAAGATGTTGTCACCAAGGACCAGCGCTGCCGGGCTATCGCCGATAAACTCGCGCCCGAGCGTGAAGGCCTGCGCCAATCCTTCGGGGCGCGGCTGTTCGATATAGGAAATCTCGATCCCGAATTCGGAGCCTTCGCCGAGCAACCGCTGATAATTTCCCAGATATTCGGGCGAGGAAACGAGCAATATCTCGCGGATCCCGGCAAGCATCAGCACCGAGAGCGGATAATAGATCATCGGCTTGTCATATACGGGCAGCAGTTGCTTGTTGATCGCGAGCGTCGCCGGATAGAGGCGCGTGCCCGACCCGCCTGCCAAGATGATACCTTTCATGCCGTCCTCTCGAAAATGAAGCAAAGATGGATCGTCGCCTGCGACGCCGATCAATTCGCAACCCCACGCCGGGCCACGGCGTCGCGTTCGCGGATCAGCGTCTGCCACCAATCCTCGTTTGCCAGATACCAGTCAACCGTGGCGGCAAGACCGGTTTCGAATGTTTCGCGCGGTTCCCAGCCCAACTCGCTGCGGATCCGCGAAGCGTCGATCGCATAGCGTTTGTCGTGCCCCGGCCTGTCCGCGACGAAGCTGATCTGTTCGGCATAGCTCCGCCCGTCCGCCCGCGGACGCTGCGCGTCGAGCAGCGCACACAATGCGCGAACGACTTCGACATTCTGCTTTTCGTTGCCGCCGCCGACATTGTACGTCCGGCCGGGGACCCCACGTTCGAACACGCACTGCAGGGCGCGGACATGATCGTCGACATAAAGCCAGTCGCGCACCTGATCGCCCTTGCCATAGACGGGCAGCGGACGGCCCGCGAGAGCTTGCGCGATCATCAGCGGAATCAGCTTCTCGGGGAAATGGTAAGGGCCGTAATTGTTCGAGCAATTGGTGATCAGCACCGGCAGGCCGAAAGTGTGGCCCCAGGCACTGACCAGATGGTCAGACCCCGCCTTCGACGCCGAATAGGGCGAGCGTGGATCATAGGGCGTCTCTTCGCTGAACAGACCATCGGCGCCAAGCGAGCCGTAAACTTCGTCGGTGGAAATATGATGGAAACGGAACCGCGCGCGTGCTTCCTCCGGCAGGCCCTCATAATAGGTACGTGCCTCGGACAGCAGTACAAATGTGCCCACGAGGTTCGTCTGGATAAAGGCCCCCGGGCCGTCGATCGAACGGTCGACGTGGCTTTCGGCGGCAAGGTGCGTGATGATGTCGGGCTGAAAGGACGCGATCGCTGCGCGTACCGCATTGGCATCGCAAATATCGCCCTGAACAAAGCGGTATCGCGGGCTGTCCGCGACCGACGCGACCGTCGAGGGATTGCCGGCATAGGTCAGCTTGTCAAAATTCAGGACCTCGTAGTTCCCCTCCGCCACCAGATGGCGGACGAGCGCCGAACCGATAAAGCCCGCCCCGCCGGTCACGAAAATACGCATGTCTTGCTCGTTCCTTCTCGTTCGCGCCTGCAATCAAAGCAGCCTGACGAAATCTTCCCATTGGCGCGACTTGCTGTACCGGTCGGCAATCATGGCCGCGCCCGCATCCGCTATACTGCGGCGCCGATCCTCGTCCTCGAGCAGGCGGTCCAATTGGACCAGCATATCGTCGACATCGCGGTAACTGCTCATCGTGACGCCCTCCTCCATCCCCGGCGGATAGGTTCCGGCATCGGACAACATCAGCGCGCCGCAGCCGAGTGCTTCCCAGCAACGCATATTGCCCCTGTCATTGCCCGACATGTCGATCGCGCCGTTGAGAACGATCTTTGCGCCGCCAAAGGCGGCATAAAGCCCGCGCCCGAACACGGGCGGCTGCGCAACTTTCGCCACCGGCCGCGGCAGGCGATGTCCCCGAAGCGGTGGCAGCAGACCGAGCGGCGTACCCGCCAGCCGCGTCATTCGCGACTGCTGCAAATGAATTCGCACGCTGCGGCGGTCCTGCAGCTTCGCCAGTGCCTCGATAACCTGCGCGCGGTTGCGGTGATGGCGGCTGTATGTCCCGACGAAGACGATATCGACGGGACGTTCAGCCTGCCGGTAATCGGTCATCACCGGGTCGAACGCAGGATAGAACCAGGCGGCATTCCACCCGCTTTCCCGATAGGATTGCAGGATCGATTCAAAATTGCAGACGATGAGGTCATAGGCACCAAAATCGGCGCCAGGGCTCGGCGCAGCGCGCCAGGCAATCGCCTTTTTCACACTCCCCGGCAGCTTGCGAACAAAATCGCTGCCGAACCGTAGCGGGTCCATGTTGTAGAAAATGTCGGCGCCCGAAGCCTCGATCTGCGCCAGCAATATGGCTTCCGGCGTAGCGTCCTTTCCCAATCCCTGCGCATCCGCCCAGGTGCGTTGCGATCGCGCGTCGCCGCCGACTGCAAAGCTGCCGCCGGTGCCGTCGAGCACCGGTTGCAGCATATGAAGCGCGACAAAGCGGTCATCGAGAAGTTCTTGCAGGACAGTGCGATAATCCGCCGAACGCGCGCGCGCATGCACCCCGTCCATATAGGTGGGGTAGATGTCGAAATTCTGGAAGACCGCAGTCATGGAGGGAATTAGCCGCGGAAAAGAAAGAGAATGTTGAGGAGAATCATCTGACCCGGACCCCACGGACATTGCCAGCAGATTGCGCCTTGAGGCGCGCCGGCGCAGTTATTTTTCCGTATTCTTCGGTCGAGCGATAGAGATAGAGCAACAATGCAGCCATGCCGCCACCGCCAGTCAGAATGGCCGTGAACAGCGACGCGTCGGCGAGCGAAACCACAAATGGCATCAAAACGGCGCATGCGATGCGGCGATCAATCTCACCGATAAGCCGCGAGGATATCCAAAGCCAGAGACCCGCCAGAAACAGGATCAACGGCACACCGAGGGTACCAAAGCCCGCAATGCCATCCGCCGCAATGAAATTCGCATTATAATTGTTGATTTCGGCGACCGCCGCGGTCGGCGTGACGTAACGGCCAATGACCTGCCCGACCGATTCCATTCCATAGGGATATTCCGAGAACGGTCGACCGACGAGCGAATGCGACAGATAGGTGACCGGATAATTCAGGAAAAAGTCGCTGTAGACACCGACGAGAACGCCCGGGAGCGCCAGAATCCGCATGTAGACCAGATCGGAAATATTGCTGAACACTCCTGTGCCAGCTCGGTAGACCGATACGATGGGGCCAAGCACGGCGAAGAACAGAACAGCCGCATAGATGCGCCCGAACATGACCCGGCCGTTGCGAAAGACAAAGAAGACCCCGATCGTGAGCAGCGTCGATCCCAGCACGACCTTACCGGCGAGGGTCGAATAAATCAGCAACTGGCCAATGAGGCCGGCGGCGATCAGGACGGGCTGGCGGCGCGTGATGCCGGCAACCAGCAGAAAGGGATTGACCGCGCCGCTGAGCGTACCCATCACATAACCCATGAGCGCACCGCCAAGGGTGGTCGCGGCCGCACGCTGCTCATAAACCTGCTCAAGACCCACAATGTTGAGCGTCTCGCCAAAAATCACAAAGATCCCGACATTCCCGACCGCCCACACGCCCAGAACGCCGGCCCAGAACGTGCGCGGCGCCAGTCGCAATTTCGCAAACGGCTTCCCATCGCTCAGCAGAAGGATGAATGCCGCCGCCGAAGACCATATGACGGCCAAAAGAAAGATCAGGTCGCCCATGGGCAAAATGCCCTGTTGCGGCGGGATGATCACCGAAGGAATGAAAAGAAGGAAATAGAGCGCCCATTTGGCAAAGCCCACAATTGTCCAGCTATGCATTGGCAAGAACATGCCGAGCAGGGCGGACAGACCGATCGTCGCGCCGGTCAGAAGCGGCGATGGTGGTTGATACCAGAAGCCCAGATAGCTCCACTGGGTGGATAGCTCGGCATAGGTCGTGATCAGGAACCAAGCATAGATGCCGCCTATCAAAGCCGTCACAAGGTGAAGCGCCGCCCTCGACGCTCCGGCCTTTTCCGTTCGAGCTTGCTCTTGCACCATCATTTCCTCGTGATCAGGCGGCGCATCACCGCCCGTCCTTTCAATAATCTGTCCGTCAACGCCTTATCGCTATCGAACAGATTGTGCGAGACAATGGGGGCATCGATCAGCGCTTTTAACTCGTCGATCGGCATTCCCAGCTTCTTTGCGACGAAACGCGTGTCGCGTTCGGCTTGCTTCTCGGTCGTGATCGGAACGCGCAATTCCTCCAGCGCCGCATCGCGTGTCAGTTGCCCCGCGACGATCAGCGAAGACAGGTGCAGCCGGCGCTTGTCGAAGCGCAGCTTGCGCGGAAGATAGACGTCCTGGTAGAATTTGGTGAAGCGACTTTCCGAATGCTTCGGGCCATAATCGCGCCAGCCATAAACGGCGCGTAATTCTTCCTGCGCCGCTTCCTTGTCATAATTGGTGAAATCGAGCGGCCGATAGCGTTTCGGCAGGCCGCGCACCCGCGTCGTCCAGAGATATTCGGCCATCGTCATGATCGGATAGGCGTGAAGCGGTTTTTCCCCGTACGCCTTGTGCACCGCGCGCACATGCTTGCCGTCGCTCGAACTCGGTCCGTCGTGCGGAATATGGAGATTTTCCGACGCGAAATTGACCCCGGACAGGAAAGACCGAACGCCATGCTTGCGCGCTAGCCGGAGCAGCGTCGCGAAAAAGGCATGATCCTGCGGGAAGTCCTGATTGAGCACATTTGCGCGCAGGAAAGCCCGCTGGACATCGCGGACCTCGTCCCATTCGACTACGCAGGTGACCAGGTCGAGGTCGAGGCTTCGAACCAGTTTTTCGATATTATGGACCGCGGGTTCGCTGTTCCAACCGGCATCGACATGCACCGCGAGCAGGCGCAGGCCGTGCTTCGCGGCCATCAGATGCGCGAGATAGGCGCTGTCGACTCCTCCGCTGAGGCCAACGAGCGCATCATAGGGCTTGTCCCTGCCCTCTTCCCTCAGCGTTGCGACGAGGGACGCCATCCGGCGCTCGCCTTCTTCGCCGGGCCACCATTCGTGCGGACTGCGGGCAAAGGCATCTTTGCAGCAGTTGCACTGACCGTCAGGACCGATCTCGACCCCCTCGACATCCTCGGGCATCACGCAGACCGTACAGATTCGGGCGTTGGTTCCGACGATCATCGGTTCTTCGCCTGCAGCCGTGTTTCGTAATCGGGATAGGTGATCAGCACCGCGCGCAGTCGTCCGATAAAGGCAAAGGCGCTTCCCGATGCCGCGGCATCGGCTCCGGCGCCCAGCGCCGCGTCGAGGTGCGCGACCTCGCCCGCACCGCCCAGCGCGATGACGGGAACATCAAGGCCCGGCGCAATCGCCGCGATACCCTCGATATCCATTCCCGTGCGCAATCCGTCGCGGTCGATCGACTGCAGGATGATTTCGCCAACCCCGGCCTTGGCAAGCCGCGCCGCTTCCTGTTCCAGAGGCTTGCCGGTCGAGGTCGTCCGGCTGGCGCCGTCGACGCGATAGTCGAGGCAACCGACGAGGGCCTGGACGCCGAACGCTTCCGCTATTTCGCCAATCAACCGCTCGGACGTGTGCGAACGGAGCACCAGTTTCTCGACGCCGTCGGCAACCAGCCGGCGCGCATGTTGGATCGTCGATATCCCGCCGCCATAGCTGAGCGGCATGAAGCATTCAGAAGCGAGGCTGGTGACGAGATCGAAATCGGGCTCACGACCATCAGCGCTGGCGTCGATATCGAGCACGCAGATTTCGTCGACTTCCTTCTCGTTGAACAGGCGGATGATATTGAAAGGGTCACCCACATAAGTGCGCTCGCCAAAGCCGACCGTTTTCACGACCCGCCGCGATCGATCGATCAGCATCACGACAATGAGGCGGGGCAATACCACGTGAAAAATCCGAAGTTGGAGAAGCGCGCTGCCGCTCAGGCGGCGCGCGGAATGATACGGATAATGTCGGCCGACACCTCGGCGCGATAATCGGGATCATCCTCGAAATGCGACAGCAGGGTCGAAAGACGCGGATAGCCATCCTGTCCGGTAAAATCCCGGGCGTCGTCGATCAGGATGATATGCCCCTTTACATTGTGATCGAGCACCATCTGCAATTCCGCCGACACCGGTGTGTCGATTTCCGCCTTGCCGGTAAAACCGCCGCTGTAATGGCCATCGAGCCAGAAGACCGCAGGACGGTCGATTGTCTTCAGCACTTCGGGCAGGACGACCGCGCTGTCGCCCTTGAGGCAGCGGATATTCTTCTTCCGCTTGAGCATGTCGACCGCACGACGGTGAATTTCATCATCGATCTCGATCGTAATGCACTCGACGCCCGTCTCGGCGATATGTTCGACCATGCTGCCGAGATATGTGCCGGTTTCGACGAAATATTTCGCACCGCTGGTTTCGACATAGTGGCGGACCACGGCCATCTTCACGACATTGGGCGCCGGCGACGGGCAACCGCGCGCAACCCATGTGCCGATATCCCGGCGAACGACGGCTCGCAAATTGCGCACGATAGTCAACAAGCCGGCCCGTTGGACGGCGTCGCGAACCGGAAATCGCAGATCATCTTGATTACTCACGGAATTTTCCTGCATTATAAAAAACTTTCCTTCAGACTGGACCGCGCTCGAGCCGCGCGAAATCGGCGAGCAATCGCATACCAAAACGGTGGCTTTTTTCGGGATGGAATTGAACTCCATGCACCGCGCCGTGCGCCACCGCAATTGTCTTTTGGCCGTCATAATCGACTATCGCCGCGACGTCGGCGTCCGTGTCGCAGACCATGTGATAGCTATGTGCGAAGTAAAAACGCTCTGAAACTGCGCTGGACGGCGCCATCCATGTATCACGCACATATTCGACGTCGCGCCAGCCCATGTTGGGTACCTTCACGCCTGGAAGAGACGGCACGATCCGTTTGACATCGGCGGCGATAAGGCCAAGCCCTTCGGCGCCGCCTTCTTCGCTCGTTCGCGCCAGCAACTGCATGCCGAGACAGACGCCAAGCAAGACAGCCCCGCGGTCGACCGCCGTGCGGATCGCGTCGGACAGGCCCTCGGCGTTCAGTACCGCCATGGCGTGCCCGAATGCTCCTACGCCGGGAAGAACGAGATGGCGCGCATCGGCAATGACATCGGGGTCGCCGCTCAGATGCGTATCGGCGCCGACATGATCGAACATATTGACGAGCGACGCGATATTTCCGACGCCATAATTGACGATGGTGATCATGATGCAGGCCTCGCTTCCGCGCCTTCGACATGCGTTCTCGGCAACGCGTGATAGCATAAGAGAAGCTGCGCGAGCGAAAACAGGCACAGCAATATGCTGTGGGCAACGACAATCTTTTCGACCGCCCAGTCGGCGCCCGGCGCGTAGAGCCAGAGCAGCGCCATCGCTGCAAATCGGCTGATGTCCCAGCCAAGCTGGGTAATTTGCCGCCCCATGATCGTCAGGGTCATGTTAATGCCCCCCGACACCAGCCCGAGGAAATAAGCGGGCGCCAAAATCTGGGCGAATTTAGCCGCTTCGTTCCATCCCGGCCCGAATATCAACTGGAAAAGCATCGGGGCAAAGATCACGCAGGCGAGTGTCGGAAGAAATGCCAGGCCGACCAGGAGCAAGGACAGACGCCGAAAACTGCGGCGCGCCGTGCCGGTTCCTAGTCGCAGATCCTCCGCCAGATTTCCCATATGAACCTGCGACACCGCTCCGACTATCAGCGCGACCGGCAGACCCACGGCCCGATCGACCAACCCGAACTGCCCCGCGGTCGACGCATCGAAACTGGCGTAGATGAACAGCGGCGTCATGATGCTGCCCGCCGTGCTCAGCACCGCCCCCGGCAGCGAAATCAGCGACAGGTCACTGAACCGCCGTGCGACCGTGCGAAGATCCGACCAGCTCGTTCCGAAAATACCGCCGAGGGCATGAAGCCGGCCCCGCGCCAGCCAATATCCATTGAGCAAGCGGCCGGCGAGGTCGGCCAGTATCAGGCTGCTGCCAATCGGTGCAGCAATCGCGAGCCCCGCGCTGGTTCCCGCGTTGGTCAGCCCCTGCGCGATCTTGGCGCTGGCGATCGTATTATAGGCCGCGTCGCGGGTCGCGAGATAGGAGAATATCTGCGCCCACCCGACGGCAAGCGCCGACAGGGACAGCCACCACCAGCCAAAACCGAGATCGGCGAGAAAACGGGGCCACCCCATCGCCAGCGCGGCAAGCAGAACGCCGGTGAAGACGACCGTCGTGACCAATGTCAGCAATCCGCAAAGGGCGATGACATGCGTCAACTCGGGACCGTCGCTTGCGCGCAGTATCGCGATTTCATACCGCAGCATCACGACAACGATGACCAGCATCATGATCGACTGGAATGCCTGAAAATGCCCGAAAACCTCGGGCCCGAACGAGCGCGACAGGAGCGGCAGGATCAGAAAGCCGATCAACTGCGCCAGCGCACTCCCCTTCATTATGGTCATGACCGAGCGGAGCATCGATCAGTGGCCCAGTCGCTCTCGCACATGCGCGACGAAAGAGGCCGGAATATCAGCACCAAAATCCGATTCAATATCGCGCGTCGGATCCGCATCGATCGGGACGATCGACTGCCCAAGGTGCGCGATACGCGGGGTCGAACCCAAAAAAGCGCCCCACAGGCTGAAGCCCGATCCCGACGCGATCAACGCGGCTCCCTGTCCCAGATGGAGCAGGTCCGTAACCGATTGTTGCCTCGGCGCCCGCTTGAGACCTGGCCGCGCCAGCAGCGCAGCGAGCTCTTCATCCGCCCCGTCCGAAAACAGGATCGCCGGCACGTCCTGCCCCAAAGCGCGGCGGAGCGCATCGAGGCGATCGCCATACCAGTCGAGCGGAAGGCGGGTATTGGTGGAGTCTTCCGAAACCGCATTCCCCGCCGGTTTGGCAAAGTCCCCTAACCGGACATGGATCGCGATAAATGGCGTGACAGACGGTGCGGGATGGTAGCGCGGCCGGGTCATGGCGAGAAGCTCGCGGCGCAGGAACGGCCCGTGACCGACGACCTGCGCGAAGGACTTCTTTTCATTGTCCTTCAGCGCGTTGTGAAAGCGCAGGACCTGTTTCTCCGCAGCGGCGGGCTTGGCAGGCCATTCGATGCCGATGTCCACTTTTTTCGCGCCCGCCAACGCGAACAGACGCCGCAGTCCACCGATCGCCGTGCCCCGATTGAACAACAAAAAGTAATTCCGCTTGTCGCGTTCGCGGCGAAGATAGGGGCCTACGCGCAGCTTGAGCCAAAAAGGCGCGAGCATCACGGCGTCATTCTGTTCGCACCACAGCCGGCAACGCGCCCAGGCCAGCAGCCCGTGCGTCAGACCATATCGCCCAAGGACGGGGATCGCGTGGACGCGTCGCTCACTCATGCAACGGCGGCCGCCACCTCATGCAGAGCAGCCGCAATCTGATCCTGCTGCGCCACGGTCAGTTCGGCATAGATCGGAAGCGAAAGGATGCGGCCTTGCAGCCGATGCGCGACCGGGAAATCCTCCGGTCGGTGCTCCAGGTGCGCGTAGCAAGGGAGAAAGGGCAGCGACCGCTTGTAGTTGACTACGGTGGGAACACCGCGACCCTTCAGCGCAGCAGCAAGGCCGTCGCGATCGTCGGTCTCGATCACATAGAGGTGATAGACATGTTCGCGCCCGGCGACTTCGGTGGGCGTGACGATGCCTGGAACGTCTGCGAGCAACGCGTCGTACCGCTTTGCCACTGCGCGGCGGCGTTCGGTCCAGCCGGCCAGATGCGGCAGCTTAACGTTGAGGATGGCGGCCTGGATTCCGTCGAGGCGCGAGTTGATGCCCTCCATCTCATGATCGCCCTTCACCAGGCCGCCATGACGCGCAAAGCAGGCCATGTGGCGCGCCAGCGCGGCGTCGTTGGTGGTGATCGCCCCGGCATCGCCCATCGCACCGAGATTCTTGCCCGGATAGAAGGACCAGGTCGCGATATGGCCAAAGCTGCCGGCCTTGCGGCCGTCGATCGTGGCGAGGTGCGCCTGCGCGCAATCCTCGATCACCCACAGGCCGTGCTTTTCGGCAATTGCCATGATCGCGGGCATGTCCGCCATCTGGCCATACAGGTGCACGGGGATCATGCCGACAGTGCGGTTCGTGATCTTTTCGGCTATTTTCGACACATCGATCGTTGATGTGACGGGGTCGATATCGACGAAAATCGGTTTTGCGCCGTGCTGCCCGATCGTCTCCGAAGTCGATATCCACGACTGCGCGGTCGTGATCACCTCATCGCCGGGTTTGATGCCGAGCGCCTTCATCGCGATATAGATCGCGTCGGTGCCATTCGCGCACGACACGGTATGGTTCGCCCCCATCAACGCCGAATATTCGCTTTCGAACAGTTCGACGTCGGGACCGCGGACAAAGCTGCTTGCCGCGATCACCCGCGCAATAGCGCCGTCGATCTCGTCCTTAAGCGACAGATATTGCGCATGGAGGTCAACGAAAGGAATGGACATGGCTTCTCCAGTCAGCACTTAGCTGTGGTGGCGCAGGAGGCGCGCCGGATTGCCGGCGTAGGTACCGGGCTGGACGATAGATTTTGTGACGACCGATCCAGCGCCGATCACGACATCGTCGCAAATCGTCACCGGCATGATCGTCGCGTTCGAACCGATCGACACGCGATCGCCAATCGAGGTGGATTCCCATTTGCTCTTGTTGCCCCGCGCGGGGCCCCCGCTCGCGAAACGGTCGTTCACAAACATGACGCCATGACCGACGAAACAGTCGGTGCCCATCGTCACCAGCTCGCAAATGAAGCTGTGGCTTTGAACCCGGGTTCGCGCGCCAATCCTGACGTCCTTCTGGATTTCGACAAAGGGACCAATGAAAACATCGTCGCCGACGGTGCAGCCATAGACGTTTGACGGCTCGACGACCGTGACATTGGCACCGCAGATCACATTGACGATGCCAACTGCCTTGCGATTGACGCTACCGGTCATTCTCTCACTCCACCCGCCTCAGCCGCGGCCGAGCTTGGCTACCTTGGGATTGAAACGGAGATCGACACGCCGCCCTGTTTCGATCGATTCATAGATGGCAGAGATCAGCTCGAGGCTGCGTCGCCCCTGAATTCCGTCGACCAGCTGGGGGCCCCCGTTGCGGATCACATCGACGACATGTTCGTAATAGGCCTGATGCCCAAACCCGTACACACTGGGCGGATTGACCGAATATTTCTCGATCACGTCGGCGTCTTCGGGGCCGGCATCGAGGAAATTCCAGGTCTCGAGCTTGTTCACCGCGAAACCGCCGATCACGACCGTGCCGCCCTCGCCAAGGATGGAAATCGACCCTTCGAGATCCTTGGGACGCGTCCCGCCGGTCGCCTCTATGATGCCGAGCGCGCCGTTGGCGAAGGTCAGGATCACCGCAGCCGTGTCTTCGGCCTCGATATCGACAAGGCGCGTCGCACTCATCGCTGACACCGACACGACATCGCCCATCATCCATTCGAGCAGGTCGACATGGTGGCTGGCCTGATTGGTCAGGACGCCACCATCGAGCGCCCAGGTACCGCGCCAGGCGTCCTGGTCATAATAGGCCTGCGGACGGCACCAGCGCACGCGCACCGTTCCCATGACAAGTTTGCCGAACCTGCCGACTTTCAACGCCTCGCGTAGCTTGACCACGGGAACGTTGAAACGGTTCTGCTTGACCACAAACAATTTCACCCCGGCTTCGTCGCAAGCCGCGATCATATGATCGGCGTCGGTCAGGGTCAGCGCCATCGGCTTTTCGACGATGATATGTTTACCATAGGGCGCCAATTCGATGACATTCGACGCATGATTGCCGCTCTCGGTCAGCACCACGAACGCATCGATGTCCGCCTCACGCGCCATTTTGTGCATGTCGGTGAACCAGGGCACGCCGAACTGCTCCCCGATCACCCGCGCCTTTGCCTCGACAATGTCGCAGACCGCCGCGAGCCCGGCATTCTCGATCTGCTGATTGCCCAGCAATTCCGAATGCCGCTTCGCGATCCGACCGCAACCAACCAACGCCAATTTAATCATCGTCAACCTTTAGTGATTTCAATGGGATATGCCAAAAAGGCGAAATCCCCATCCGGTGTCAAAGACACACCGCTGACTTCGCGATCTGATCAATGAGTGGTGATCGATTGCCGACCGCCTCTCTCAGCTCTCTGCCCCATCCGTGCCATAGCCATAGCCATAGCCGTAACCATAGCCATAGCCCGCCTGACGATGCCTCAGCTTGGTCAGGATAAGACCGAAGACATGGGCGTGCACCGCATGGAGCCGTCCGAGCGACGCCTTGATACCGCGAACCGCGACGCCCTCGGCTTCGGCCACGAAAATGCAACCTTCGACCGCGCGCGCCAGCAGCGGTGCATCAGCCAGACCGAGAATCGGCGGAGAATCGATCACGACATGGTCGTAGTGCTTGAGCGCGTGGTCGACGAGGAGGAGCATACGATCGCTGCTCAGCAGTTCGGCGGCGCTAGGCGGCATCGGTCCTGCCGGCAACAGGCTCAGCCCCTTTGCATCAGTGTTAACGACCAACTGCTGCCAATCATTGTCGCCCGCAAGGAAGTTGCTGAGACCGGCCTTGTTGGCCTGGCCCGTGAACTGATGCATCGAAGGCGATCGCATGTCCGCATCGATCAGCAACACATTCTTGCCGGTTCGGCCCAGAACGGTGGCCAGCGCGAGGCTGGTCGTACTCTTGCCTTCGGCGGGCCGGGTGCTCGTGACCATGAGCGATTTGGGGACGCCGTGATCGGTCGAGAATGCCAAGTTTGACCGGATACTGAGATAGGATTCCGACAAGGGCGACTTGGCATCGCGAAGCAGGTCGAGCGCGTCGCCCTCTCCAGCCTCCGGAACGCTGCCCAGCAATGGAACCTGCAGCAGGCGGTTAACCTGGCTCGGATCGCGAAGCCCTTCGTCGATCTGGTCGAGCGCGATGGTTGCGATCGCAGCGAGGCCGAGACCCGCGAGGAGCGCCAGCGCAAGATTGAGCAGCAAGTGCGGCGACGAAGGCCGGTCCGGCGTCTTCGCAGCATCCACCACCGAGATATTGTTCGCGCCGATGCCGGCGACACCAATTTCCTTGTAGCGCTGAAGAAGGCCATCATAGAGTTCGCGGTTGGTGTCGACCTCACGCTGAACAATATTATATTGGATGTTGTCGCGCTGCTGCTGGCTCATACGTCCTTTCAGCTGCTCGACGCGTGCGCGCAAGTCGCTCTCGCGAGCCGCCGCTTCACGATATTCGGTCGACCGGCTCGAAAAGACACGCCCTTCCTCGCGCGCGATACTCGAATCCAGCGCCCGGATCTGTTCTGCAAGCGCCTTGGCCGGCGGATAGTCGGGCTCGAATTGAACCAGCATCTTCGCATATTCGGCAGCGGCTTCCGCGCGCTTCTGGCGAATCTGGTTGATCCCGGTATTCGCCAGCGCCTCGGCCGTAACACCGCCGCCGCTGCGTGCCCGGCTCTCGGCGGCGATACGATCCGCCGTCGACTTCGCAAGCGCTTCGTTCAGTGCTTCGAGATCGCTCGAAACCAGCGTGCGGTCTACTTCGGTGCGTCCATCGGCACTCTTGCTCTTGCCCAGCGCCACGATGCCCTTTTCAGCAGCATAGTTTACGAGCTGGCGTTCCGAGGTCTCGAGACGGAGGCGAAGATCGGCGAGGCGTCCCTCGAGGAACTGACGCGCGTCCGCCGTAGATGCAAAGCGGCGATCCATGCTTTGAACAATGAACTGCTGGGTCCACATGTTCGCGACCTTCGCCGACAGGTCAGGCGACGCGCTGGTATAGCTGATATCAACCAGCGCCGAGCCGCGTATAGGTGCGACGGCAACATGGTCGAGAAGCAGATCTACGACAAGCTTTTCACGCCGTTGCCGCTCGCTGGCGCTCAACCGGCCACCGTTGCCGCCAGAAAAAAGTGTGCCTTCGTCCGGGCTGATGTCGTGCGCCGCAAAAAAGGCATCGTTCGAGGCAAGGCGCAATTGTCGCGCAACTCGCTCGGCAAGCGACCGCGCTTTCAGCAGCGAATATTGGGTCTGATAGAATTCGATGTCGCGCCCGGCATCTGCCGATTCCAGACCTTCAACGTTGGTAACCTTCTTCTGGTCGCGACTGATCTCGATTCGCGACATCGCCGTATATTGCGGCGTCGCGAGGAGGGTCACGAGCAGGCCGGTTGCCAGCGCGGCAAGCACGACACCCGCGATGACCCACTTCCAGCGAAGGACCACCTGCCAATATTGAAGAAGGATCGGCGGGGCGAGACTGGCCTGATCCTCTTGATTGTCAGAAATATCGCCGACCGCCCCGGAAGGCATCGGGTTAATTGTTTGCAGCATGCTATTCCCTGCCTCGAAGGCCAAAACTAAATATAATGGTCGAAATAGACCGGTCGCGAGGCGGCGATAGTACGCGTCCGCCACCGACATATCGGCGCTTCCGCTAGCTGATAACCAACATCATTGCCACCATTTTCCTGATTCTTCTTCGCACCTGCGGCATCCCGATCCCATCACATTTCCTACGTGCTATTCGCCGGAATCCACCGCCTTGGGACCCGTTTCGGGCTTACTTGAGGTCAATGTCTTTCCTCCGCTTGCCGAGGTCAGCACGACGTCCGAAATCTCTGCCTCAAGACCGGTCTGGCCGCCGCCGCCCGATGCCTGAAGCTGGAGAAGTTGCACGCGGCATCCCGCGCCTATCACGATATCCGAGCCCTTCCCGCCGCGCGCCGCGTCCAGACGCCACAGCGGCTGTGCAACCACGGGTTCCATACAGCGCAGCCACCAGCCAACCGACCGGCCCTCACCTGGCGTCGTCGAAGCGACCTTGAACGACAGGCGATATCGCCCCGGCGCAAGAAACAGGAGCTTTTGCGCGATCGGGCGGGTCGTACCTGCATTCGCGTAGATAGCGAGCGAGGTGTGCTTAGTATTATCGTCGCGAACGACATTCGCCCCCGCTTCCGCGTCGTCCAGCAATTGCCACGCCGCCGGGCCGAAACTGCCGCGACGTTCCAGCGACTCCAGGCCGACCTGGGTCAAGAGATTGGCCGGCACCCCTGGAACACTGCGCAAGAGGCGATCGAGATCGGCATATTTACGCTGATGAAACAACACCCAAAGGAGCGCCTCGGTCTGCTCCCGGTGCGCTTGGGGATCGGGCGAACCGCCGCTTTCCAGCAGCAGATCGACGAGCGACCCCATGTCCGCGTCGGCGCTGTCCTTGGCGAAATTCACGAAGCTCACCGGCCACGCAGCGCCGCTCTTGAAGTAGGGTTTCAGCGCATCCCGAATTCGCGGATCCTCGATCGCCTTCACCAGGCGCGGGTAGAGGATCTGCGGCGCAGACGAACTCGTACGCAGCGCCGTGTCATAATGAGCGAGCGCGCCTTTCAAATCGTCGTTTTTCGCGGCGATTTCGACCAGAAATACCTGAGTGAGCACATCGCGCCGAGACAGGCCGGCAGCTTTGGCCATCAATGCCTCTGCCCTCGCCTCATTGTTCTGGAGACCGGCCGCCATTGCCAGCAGCCGGACGGCTTTGCCGTTGAGGGGTGCGTTGCGCCTCGCCGCGAGACTCCATGCCGCGATCCTTTCGGGTGGCAATTTCTTGCCAGACATTACAAGCGCATCGGCTTTTGCGGCGAGTGCGTCGCCTTCCCAAGGGATGAACGCAAGCGCCCGGTCCGGGCCTTTCAGACGCGCGACACCCGACACCGCGAGCGCGAACGCCGCGGCTGCACCAGCGAGCCCAGCCCCGGCCAAGACGATGAATTTGGCAATAGCACGACGATCGGGAAGCCGCTTCGCAAGATTGGCGATCAGCTTTTGGCGGCGTTTGCTGTGAAGCGGTGCCATCACTTGCCTCCCTGCCACGCAGCGTCTTTTGCGCGGTCGCCCGCGGCTCCGCCCCCGGCAAGCCAGAGGCTCGCCACGGCGGCGACGCACATCATGATCGGAATTCGAACGGGGTAGTCAGGGACGCTGGCAAGGGCGAGCATCGCCACCATCACCGAACCCAGACGGGCGAACTGGGTCGTGCGACTGGTCGCCGGCTGGCGGCGCCATATCGAGAGAGTGACGCGGAAAAAGGCGAACACGCAAATAACCATCAACAGGACCGCGGGCAATCCGAAGGTCACAGCCACTTCCAGCCAGTCATTATGGGCGCGGTTGACAAAGAAGTGACCCAACATGCGGTTAGGCTCGATGACTTGATACGCATTGGCAAACGACCCGGAACCCGATCCCATCGGGAAATATTTCCAGAAAAGTTCGACCGAAGTTTTCCAGAAATCCATGCGGGCTTCGTCGGCACTGTCACGATTCATGAGGCGCTCGATCGACTGCGCGCGCGAAAAAACAATGGTGAGCATCGCAAGAGCCAGAACCGCCATCCCGCCGACCAAGGGGAGCGGCTTGATCTGGAACCGCTTTCCGCCACGGCGAACCTGACGCCCGTCGGCCGGGCGACGATACAGCGCCGGGATCGACAGTAATCCGATCAGCGTCAAAATCAGCCCTGCACGCGATCCGCTCACCAAAATCAGCGGCAGCAGCACCACGCCCAGCGAGATCGCGAGCAGCCGGCGCCACTGCTGAGCGTCGATGGTTCCCTCAGGATTTGACGCAAAAATGGCCAGCATCGGAAAAAGCATGGCGAGCATCAGCGCGGCGTGGTTACGGTTCGCAAAAAATCCGACCGCCGAACCATTGTTTGTGATCCGGTACAGATAAAGCGGGCCATTCGGATCACCGATGACCTGTAACAGCCCGAGCAGACCCGACAAAACGCCGAGTCCGATCAAAATAATCAGCAAAAGATGACTCTCATTGCGGCGCAGCTGCAGCCCAAGGAGAATCACTGCGAGCGGCGCGAACAAAGAGGCGAACGCGTGCCAGCCATTCATGGGAGTCAGGCTGAGCGGCCGCCAGATGTCACCGAGGCCAGCCAGACGGTCGAGTTCGGCAACCTCGGCGCGGCCGGGAAAGGCCTGCCAGACAGCAGGCGGCAAAGGGATGACGTGGGACAGGCTCAACGCAAATATCGCAGCCATCAGCGCGAGGAGCCAGCCGCGGCCCTGCCAATGCTCACGGCGGAAGGTGAAGAGCGCCGCGGCGCAGATCAATACCGAAACCGGGCGCAGGACGACGAGTGACGTGGCATCGACCCGCGACGCGCCGCCCATAAGGAACACCAGACCCAGGAAGAACGCCAGCAACCAGAACTGAAGCGTAAGGGGGGCACGCGAATGAGAAGGAGACTTCAAGCGACAAATCCATTTCAAAGTTTGGTACTTGGCTCTGGGGAGCCGGCACGCATAGCAGCCTATGCGATCCAGGCATCAGGCTTGAATGAAAGGACGATCCTTATTTCTGGAATGCCACGATAATCGGCGTTGTCAGCAACGGAATGATCTGGATAAAATCGCGGAACAAGCGCCGTGCGGACGAATCGCCCACCACGATCTTGTCATTCGCAAACACCGCCGGGTCAGCGTAATTGCCGCGCCGGATCGCCTGCAGATCATAAAGTGCGGCGTATTTCTGATCGTTTACCGTCCGGAAGATCACGACCTCGCTCAAGCGCGCGTTCTCGGTCGTTCCCTCGGCGGTCGCAATCGCCTGGATCAGCGTCATATTCGGCACAACCGGATGAAGACCGGGCTTCCCGACTTGGCCATCAACAGTCAGCTTCGCGCTTTCGACTTCCAACAGGCTGACAGACACCTGAGGATTACGAAAATAATTGGCGCGAAGGCGTGCGACAATCTGCGCTTCCAGTTCCTCGATCGACAGGCCGCCTGCATTGATCACGCCAGCAACGGGCACCGACAATCGTCCGCTCTTATCGATCCGGACGCTCTCGATGCTTGCGTCCGGGCTTCCAAATACGCGCACAGCCACAACATCATCGGCGCCGAGCTTGAAAGGCGTAGATTGGCCCGATTCCAGCCGTGCCACTGGTTCGGGCAGGGAATCGATGACGGTCATCGTACCGCCTGCATTCCCGACCGCCGGCTTTCCGCCACACGCCGAAACGGCCACTATTGCGGCCGAGAGGACCATCACACGAAGAACCTTAGCCGGGGTCCATTTCGAAATCGGCTTCATAGCGTGACAGCTCTTCTCTCTGATTTAAATGAATAATATCGTGATCGGCGCCAGGCGGAAATATCGCCATCGGCCGTTGATAAAGAGTCCACTAGCTTGCGCGGCATTTCGGTCAAGTCCGATTATGGACGCGCGCGGTCAAAAACGCCTGTATTAGTCGGCCCGGGATTACCGTTCACTACGCCGCTTCGTGCTGGACCTGTACAAACCAATGGTCGGACTTGCTGAGCCCAATGGCTGTCAGCTTGCCGGTGGCATAGGCGCCGGTGTCGATGCCGATCCGGTTTGCCCTGCGTTCGACATCTTCGCTGATGGTGTGGCCGTGCACGACCATCCGGCCATGCTCGGATTCACTGCCAAGGAAATCTTCGCGAATCCAGCGAAGGTCGCTTGTCTTTTGCCGGTCGAGTGCAACGCCGGGCCGGACGCCCGCATGGACAAAGACATAATCGCCATATTCGACCAGATCCTCACCACACCCCAGAAAATCGACATGCGACTGCGGGACGCGCCGGGGGAATATGTCCGCCAGTTCTTCGAAGCTGGTCGCCTCATATAGTGCGTCGTCGCGCAAGTAGCTGCGCACGGTCGCATCACCGCCGATTCGGATGAAATAGCGAAGTGCCCGGACCTCTCCGGTCAGCGCCGCCAGCATACATTCCTCGTGATTTCCGATCAGGTGATGCATCCGGTCGAACCGGTCGCGAAGCCCGATCGCGCGGTCGATCACCTTGTCCGAATCGGGTCCGCGATCGACCAAGTCGCCGAGCAGAACCAATATGCACTGCTCGTGCGGGCGACGGCTGCGATCCGCATCGATTTCGTCCAGCAACGCCGCAAACAGGTCGTCCCGCCCGTGGATGTCGCCGATCGCATAGATCAGCGAGCCGTCAGGAACGGCACGCGAAGTCGGCGGCGCGGCGCGCGGTCTGGCAAAGCGCGAAAAAAAACTCATGACCCGATGATAATCCCTATCCTGCCAGTCCGATCCCGGGGACACGTCGCAAAAGGCGCCGGCCCATAGCAATCGCGGCCCGCGGTTGCCACTCTTTCCGCGCCTTCATGCAGGTCCCGCCTTGCACGGGCATGAACGGCGCTGGATCGCCGTGACCCACGCGCTATGCATAGTTAAAGCTATTACAACAGTTTCGCGCTATCGGACAGCCGACGCTGGCCAATTTCGCGAAAGGCCGGCAAACGAACCCATCTGCGAGCGAGACCCACGTGCCGTCCAAGATCATAACCGTATTCGGCACCCGCCCCGAGGCGATCAAAATGTTCCCCGTCGTTCACGCGCTGCGTGCGCAGCCGAACATCGACGTGCGGCTCTGTGTCACCGCCCAGCATCGCGAAATGCTCGACCAGGTCCTCGATATCGCTCAACTTGTCCCCGATATCGATCTGGATGTGATGACGCCGAACCAGTCGCTTGACGCACTGCTCGCGCGCTTGGTCACGGGCATTGGCGAAGCGTTCGATGCCGAAAAGCCCGACCGCGTCCTCGTCCACGGCGACACTCTGACGACGATGGCGGCGACGCTCGCCGCCTATTTCCGCAAGATCCCGGTCGGACATGTCGAGGCGGGTTTGCGCAGCGGCAATATCTATCACCCCTGGCCCGAGGAGGTGAACCGCAAGGTCACCGGCGTCGTCGCCGATCTGCATTTCGCGCCGACCGAGACCGCCGCAGCCGCGCTGCGCGCTGAAAACGTGCCTGCGAACCATATTCATGTCACGGGAAACACGGTGATCGACGCCCTGCTGGCGACCCAGACGCGGATCGGCGAGGAGCCGGCGCTTGCCGCCGGTCTCGATCCGCTTCTCGAACGCTTCGCGGGCAAGCGCCTTATCGCGGTCACATCGCATCGGCGCGAAAATTTTGGCGACGGGATGAAAGCCATAGCCGATGCCATCGCCGGGATAGCCGCGCGCCCCGACGTCGCGGTGATCTTTCCCGTCCATCCCAACCCGCATGTGCGCAGCGCAATGGAGCCCATTCTCGGCGGCCTTTCCAATGTTGCTCTGATCGATCCGCTCGACTATCCCCATTTCGTCCGCCTGCTCGGCGCGAGCAGCCTTGTCCTTACCGACAGCGGCGGGGTGCAGGAAGAAGCGCCTTCGCTGGGCAAGCCCGTACTGGTGATGCGCGAGACAACCGAACGCCCCGAAGGCATCGCGGCGGGCACCGCGCGGCTTGTCGGAACCGACAAAAATCGCATCGTTTCAGAAATTTTCAGCCTTTTGGACGATGAAAGCGCCTATGAGGCCATGGCCCGCGCCCATAATCCGTTCGGCGACGGCAAGGCGGCGGAAAGAATTGCGGAGATTATTGCGCGTGCCCATTGATAGCGAACAGAAAGTCACGGTCCTCGGGCTTGGTTATATCGGTCTGCCGACCGCAGCGCTCATCGCGCGTTCGGGCTGCAAGGTAACAGGTATCGACGTCAGTCAGCATGTCGTCGACACCGTGAACAACGGCAAAGTCCATATCGAGGAAGTCGATCTCGACGGCCTCGTCCAGGGCGTCGTGTCGCGCGGAACGCTTGTTGCGTCGACCGAGGTCGCGCCCGCCGACACCTTCGTCATTGCCGTCCCTACCCCGCACGATGACGAGCATCGCCCCGACATCAGCCATGTCCTCTCGGCCGCGCGGGCGATCGCGCCCAAATTGCAGGTCGGCAATCTCGTCATTCTCGAATCGACCTCGCCTGTCGGCACGACCGAAAAGATCGCCGCGCTGCTCGCCGAACTTCGCCCCGACCTCAAAATACCCGGCGCCTGCACCGGCGCCGCCGACATCTTCGTCGCTTACTGCCCGGAACGCGTGCTGCCGGGGCGTATCCTCATCGAGCTGGTCGACAACGACCGCTGCATCGGCGGCATCACCCCACGTTGCGCGCGCCGCGCGATGACCTTCTACCGCCAGTTCGTCCGCGGCGCGTGCGTCACGACCTCGGCGCGCGCCGCCGAAATGGTGAAGCTGGTCGAGAACAGCTATCGCGACGTCAACATCGCCTTCGCCAATGAGCTGTCGATGATGGCCGAACATATGGGCGTCGACGTGTGGGAGGTGATCCGCCTCGCCAACCGCCATCCGCGCGTCAATATCCTCCAGCCCGGCCCCGGTGTCGGCGGCCATTGCATCGCGGTCGACCCCTGGTTCCTCGTCCATGGCGCGCCCGACCACAGCCGCCTGATCCGCACCGCGCGCGAGGTGAACCTGGCGAAGACCGCGCATGTCATCGGCGCTGCCGAAATGCTCGTGTCGCAGCATCCGAACGCGCGCGTCGCCTGCCTCGGCCTCGCCTTCAAGCCCAATATCGACGATTTCCGCGAAAGCCCTGCGGTCGAAATCGCCGCCGCGCTCGCACGCCGCTTCGGCAAGCAGATCGAGATCGTCGAACCCTATGCTCGGGGTCTGCCGATGGAATTCGCCGGAACCGGAGCCGAACTGATCGATCTGGATACCGCCCTCGCTGTATGCGATCTGCTGATCGTCCTCGTCGACCATGACCTGTTCAAATCAATCCCGATGGAGGAACGCGGGGACAAGATCGTCTACGATACACGCGGCCTGTGGCTCGACCAGCCGAACGGCGGTGGCACCAATCGTTTGCATCGGGCCGCCTGACATTCTTGCTGTTACGCAACGAAGCGAGCGTTATTAAGTTATGAGACGATCTCCACGATCATTGTCCCGACGAAAAGAACGACAGGTTTCAAACGCTCATGCACCAACTCACTCGCCTCGAAACCATTGTGGTCGAAAAGCCCTGGGGCCGCACAGATATTCCCGGCGATTTTGGTAACTTCGGCGACCGCCGCATCGGCGAAATTTGGTTTGCCCATCCCGATGGCGATGATGCGCAGATCATGGTGAAATTCCTCTTCACGTCCGAACGCCTGTCGATCCAGGTTCACCCTGACGACGATGCCGCGCAAGCGGCAGGCTATCCGCGCGGCAAGGAGGAGTGCTGGTTGGTGCTCGACGCCAAACCAGACGCCGAACTCGGGGTCGGGCTGGTCGCCGAAACGACGCGCGAAGCGCTTCATGACGCGGCGCTCGACGGCACGATCGTCGACATGATCGACTGGCGGCGCGCCCGCGCCGACGATTTCGTCTATAACCAAGCGGGCACGATCCATGCGATCGGCGCCGGGCTGACCGTCGTCGAGGTGCAACAGAATGTCGATTGCACCTACCGCCTCTATGATTACGGCCGCCCGCGCGAACTGCACCTCGAAGCGGGGCTCGCCGTGTCGGAAACGGCCCCGCGCCCCGATCCGCGCGACGGGCGTGTCGCGGCGAACGACAACCGCCTGCTCGTCGACGGGCCGTATTTCCGTCTGCTCCACCTGTCGGGCGTCGATGCCGCGGGGTTGCTTCCGCAACATGATGCCGACTTCACCTTCACCCCCTTGTCACCGGGCTGCAGCATATCGGGGGAAGATGTAAAACTCGGCGAATGCGTCGCGACCGACCGCGCCGACGGCATTGCACTGGCCCCCGGGGCACGCGCGCTGCTGTGCTGGCCGGCCTGACATCCCCTGAGAAAACGAGACCATAGATGATCATCCCAATCATATTATCGGGGGGTTCGGGCACGCGGCTCTGGCCCGTTTCGACCAATAGCGCGCCGAAACAGTTCCAGCCGCTGACCGGCAAAGACAGCATGTTCCTGCAAACGCTCGACCGCGCGGTCGACCGCAGCCGCTTCGCGGCGCCGATGATCGTCTGCGGACCGGCGCACGTCGCGCATGTCGAGGCCGATCTGCTGGCGGCAGGTGTCGCTGACGCCCGCATCGTCGTCGAGCCCGCCGCGCGCAACACCGCCCCTGCAATCGCACTTGCCGCGTGCGCGGCGCTTGCCGACGATCCCGACGCGACGATCCTCGTCATGCCCGCCGATCATGTCATGACCGACGTACCCGCCTTCCTGAGCGCCATCGAGGCCGCGATGCCGGCGGTCGAAGCCGGCGCGCTCGCCACCTTCGGGATTGCGCCATCGCATCCCGAAACCGGCTATGGCTACATCGCCGCGGGTGCGCCGCTCGCCGCGACGCCGGGCATATTCGAAGTCCGCCGCTTCGTCGAAAAGCCGCCGCGCGACAACGCGGAGGCCATGCTTGCCCAAGGCGGCCATTATTGGAATGCCGGTATCTTTCTGATGCGCGCCGATCGGTTCCTGGCCGAACTCGAAAGACAGCAGCCGGCGATCGCGGCGTCCTGCTCGGCTGCGATGGCGAAGGCGCAACAGGACGGCGTCCGGATCCATCCCGAAACCGATGCCTTTCTTTCCAGCCCGTCGGATTCGATCGACTATGCGGTGATGGAGGGCGCGGAACAGGTGGTTGTCGCCCCGGTCGATCCCGGCTGGTCCGACGTCGGCGGCTGGGCAGCGTTGCACGAACTCGGCGACAAGGACGAAAGCGGCAATGTGCGCATCGGCAACGTCATCGCGATCGATGCCGCGAATAACTACCTGCGCGCGTGCGAGGGAAAGCGCGTGGCCGTCGTCGGCGTTTCGGACATCATCGTCGTCACGCATGGCGACGACATCCTGATCATTCCGCGCGAGCGCGCGCAGGAAGTCAAAGCGATCGTCGAATATATGGCGGCCAACCCCTCGCGCTAACGGGAACTGCCGCCCCCTCCCCTTGCGGGGCGCGAGGCCATCGCCCATATCCCGCCGCATGACCAATCCCCATGCGCAAAGTGCCGCACCCTGGCACGGAACCACCATCCTTTCCGCCCGCAGCGCCGACAAGGTCGTCATCATCGGCGATGGCCAGGTGTCGATGGGCCAGACGGTGATGAAGCCCAACGCCCGCAAGGTGCGCCGCCTCCACGACGGCAGCGTAATCGGCGGCTTCGCGGGTGCGACCGCCGATGCCTTCACCCTCTTCGAACGGCTCGAAGCCAAGCTCGAACGCCACAACGGCCAGCTGCTCCGCGCCGCGGTCGAGCTCGCCAAGGACTGGCGCACCGACAAATATCTGCGCAACCTGGAGGCGATGATGATCGTCGCCGACAAGGAGGTCACGCTCGTTATCACCGGCAACGGCGACGTGCTCGAACCGCTGGGGGGCATCGCCGCGATCGGATCGGGCGGCAATTTTGCGCTATCGGCGGCGCGTGCGCTCGTCGATTATGAGAAGGATCCCGCGGTGCTCGTTCGCAAGGCGATGGAGGTCGCGGCCGACATCTGCGTCTATACCAACGACCAGTTCACCCAAGAAATCATCGAAATTCAGGCATAATCACATGAACAAGGATCTGACTCCCAAGGCGATCGTCGCTGCCCTCGACACGCATATCATCGGCCAGGACGCCGCCAAGCGCGCGGTCGCGGTGGCGCTGCGCAATCGCTGGCGCCGCCAGCAGCTTTCAGCCGACCTCCGCGACGAGGTGAGCCCCAAGAATATCCTGATGATCGGCCCCACCGGCTGCGGCAAGACCGAGATTTCGCGCCGCCTGGCGAAGCTCGCCGATGCCCCCTTCATCAAGGTCGAGGCGACAAAATTCACCGAGGTCGGCTATGTCGGCCGCGACGTCGAACAGATCGCCCGCGACCTCGTCGAAGAAGCCGTGCGGCTTGAGAGGGACCGCCGCCGCGAAGCGGTGCGCGCCGCCGCCGAGGAGGCCGCGATGGAGCGTTTGCTCGATGCACTCACCGGCAAGGGCGCGAGCGAGGCGACGCGCCAGAGCTTCCGCCAACGCATCCGCGAAGGCCATCTCGATGACAGCGAGGTCGAAATCGAGATCGCCGACGCCCCGAGCATGCCGTTCGAACTGCCCGGCCAGCCGGGACAGATGAGCATGATCAACCTGTCGGACATGCTCGGCAAGGCGATGGGCGGCGCGCCCAAGAAGCGCCGCAAGCTCAAGGTGATCGAGGCCGCAACGCGGCTGATCGAAGAAGAGCAGGACAAGCGTCTCGACCAGGACGACGTCGCGCGGATCGCGCTCGCCGATGCCGAAGCGAACGGCATCGTCTTCCTCGACGAGATCGACAAGATCGCGGTCAGCGACGTGCGCGGCGGATCGGTAAGCCGCGAGGGCGTCCAGCGCGACCTGCTTCCGCTGATTGAGGGCACGACCGTCGCGACCAAATATGGTCCGATGAAAACCGACCATATTCTGTTCATCGCGTCGGGCGCCTTCCATGTCGCCAAACCCAGCGATCTGCTTCCCGAACTCCAGGGTCGCCTGCCCATCCGCGTCGAACTCGGCGCGCTGACCGAGGGGGATTTCGTCCGCATCCTCAGCGAGACCAAGGCTGGCCTGCCCGAACAATATGTAGCGCTTCTGGGGACCGAAGGCGTGACGCTGAACTTCACCGACGACGCCATCGCACGTGTCGCTAAGCTCGCGGCCGAGGTCAACGAGAAGGTCGAGAATATCGGCGCGCGCCGTCTCCAGACGATCATGGAGCGGCTTGTCGAGGAAATCAGCTTCACCGCTGAAGACGTCGGCGGCACGACGCTCGAAATCGATGCGGCCTATGTCGAACGTCAGCTTTCTGAGATCGTGGGCGACACTGATCTCAGCAAATATGTGCTTTAGACCCTGAGGTCGGCCAACGACCGAATGCGGACATACATATCTCCCTATCGACTTGCGATGGGGAGGATCTTCTAGGTCCCCTCACCACCCCCAAAGCTGCCTTTCGTACGCCGGACCGCGAACCGATCCCACGCCCCACACCGTCCTGTTTCTGCATCTTTTCAAACCGTCCGTTTACCGAACTTCATTTGACTTTCCCGCGCCGTCAATGCGATGAACGGGTGACACGGTCGATCTGGGTCAAACGACCGGCACGGAGACAGTAATGGCAGATGAGGACGTCGCCCCGGAACAGGGCGAGCTGGCGATCACGCGTACTGGCGATCGGCTTCGGCTGGCGCGCGAGGCCGCGGGGCTCTCCCTTGCCGATGTCGCGACGCGCACGCGCATCACCCAGCGCCATCTGGCGGCGATAGAAAAGTCGGATTATTCGGAACTTCCGGGTCGGACTTATGTCACTGGCTTCGCTCGCGCATACGCCCGCGCCGTCGACCTTCCCGAAGCCGAAGTCGGGGCCGCAATACGTCAGGAACTCGATGAGGACGCATATGGATCGCGTCCGCTGTACGAAGCCTATGAGCCAACCGATCCTGCACGCCTGCCCACCGCGCGACTGACCTGGACGCTGGTCATTGTTACCCTGCTGCTCGCGTCGGCTTACGGCGTATGGCGCTTCCTGTCGGTCGAGCCCGATGAGGCGCTGATCGCGGCGCAGAACCGCGATGCCGATGCATCTGAAGCGCCACAGAACGACGCGGCGGCGACGCCCGCGACCAAGACCGGCAGCCAGGCCGCCGTCGCGGCGAATGCGCCTGTCGTCCTCACGGGCCTTTCTGAAGTCTGGATCGGTTTCGACGACGCAACGGGGAAGACCGAGAATTGGCGCACGCTCGACGCGGGCGAGACCTATCAGGTACCGCCCGAATATGTCGAACAGTTCACGCTGCGCACCAGCATTCCGCAGGCGCTCAAGGTCACCGTCGGTGGTCGCGACGTCGGCTCGATCGGCGCCGCCGATACCCTCGTCAAAAATGTCTCGCTGAAGCCCGCTGATCTGGTGGCGCGCGCCGAAGGCAGTGGTGCCGCGAACGCCACTGCCCCGATTGCGGGTCCGCGCCCCAAGGGTTGACCCCTATATCATTCGGGCCGGTCGAAGCTGCAGTGCGCCGAATTGGGTTTGCGCTGCGGCGCTTTGCCGCGTTATGGGTGGCGAAATTGGTTAATAGTCGAGGACCTAACGGCATATGAAGATGCGTCAGATCACTTTCCTTGGAGCGGCAACGATTGCGCTCGTCGCGGCGATGCCCGCCGCGGCGCAGGATACTGCGGTCGTCAAGCGGGTCGAACGGCTTGAGAAGGAAATGCGCGCAGTCCAGCGGTCGGTCTTCCCCGGCGGCAGCCCGACCTTCTTCGAAGGCGAGATCGCGCCCGACAACACCCCCGGCGAACGCGCACGAACCAACGCCCCGGTCATCGACCTGACCGCGCGCGTCGATGCGCTCGAATCGCAGTTGCAAACGCTGACTGGCCAGACCGAGCAAAATGCCTTCCATCTGCGCGAGCTGGAAAAACAGTTCACGGCGTACAAGGCCGAAATGGACAAGCGTTTCGCCGACCCGGCAGCCGAAGCTGCACCAACCGCGACCCCCGCGGGTCTCGCCCCAACCGTGAAGCCGCCGGTGGCCGCGACCACGGTGGCCGCAACCCCAGTGAAGAAACCCGCCGACAAGCCTGCGGCAAAACCCGCGACCACCGACGCCGCGCGGCTGGCACTCGTCAAGAAAGTCGAGGTTCCAGCGAGCGGCAACGAGACCAAGGACGCCTACGACTATGGCTATCGCCTGTGGGAAGCCAAGCTTTATCCCGAAGCGCAAGCGCAGCTGAAGACCGTCGTTACCAAATGGCCGAAGAGCAGCCAGGCGAGCTTTGCACAGAACTTGCTCGGCCGCGCCTATCTCGACGAAGGCAAACCGAGCCTCGCCGCGGTCGCCTTTTACAATAATTACAAGGATCGCCCGAGCGGCGCGCGCGCGCCGCACAGCCTGATGTACATGGGCGTCGCGCTCGACAAGCTCGGCCGCAAGGCCGACGCCTGCAAGGCGTTCCGCGAACTTGATGAAGTCTATGGCGACAAGGCGCCGCAGGATGTCCGGACCGATGCTGCCGCCGCAAAAACAAAAGCAGGCTGCTGACCGCGACGCCGTGGACCGGCTGGCGGGCGATCTCGCCCAGCTCGTCGGGTCCGAGTGGCACCGCTTCCATTATGGCGTCGCCGTGTCCGGCGGCCCCGACAGCATGGCGCTGCTTTGGCTGATGGCGTCGCTGCTGCCCGGACAGGTCTGGGCAGCGACGGTCGATCATGGGCTACGCAAGGGGTCGGACGAAGAGGCGCGAATGGTCGCGGGCTTTTGCGAACGCGAACATATCCCGCATTCGACGCTGCGCCCACTGGCGCCGATCAGGGGATCGCAGCAAGCCGCGGCGCGCACCGAACGATATCGCCTGCTCGAACAATGGCGCGAAGCCAATGCGCTGGACCACATCGTCACCGCGCACCACGCCGATGACCAGCTCGAGACAATGGTGATGCGGCTCAATCGCAGCAGCGGCGTCGGCGGCCTCGCCGCGATCCGCGCGAAGAATGGCCTGATCGTGCGCCCCTTGCTTCATTGGCGACGCGGCGAGCTCGTCGACCTCGCGCTCGAAAACGACCTGCCTTTCGTCGACGATCCGTCGAACAGCGACAATCGCTTCGACCGTGCACGGCTACGCCATGCGCTGCGCGCGCAGACCGCGCTCGATCCGGTCGCTGCGGTGAGATCGGCGGCGTGGCTCGCCGAGGCGGACGAGGCGCTCGATTGGGCGGTCGAGCGGCTGATCGCATCCTGGCCCGACGCGTCCGACGTCGCCGTGATCCGCGACGACGGCTATCCGCCCGAGATGTTCCGCCGCATCGTCGCACAGCGGCTGCGCGCCAATGCGCCCCAGCTCGTATTGCGCGGCGCGGCGCTCGATGGCGTGATCGCGGCGATGCATGAAGGCCGCCGCGCAATGGTCGGCGCGCTGCTGATCGACGCGGTACACGGCCTTGAGGGGACGATTTGGCGAATTTCTGAGGCCCCGCGACGGAGTGCGTCGAAAAAGGCCTGATTGCCTCATTGTCATTTAACCCGATTATCCTATCTTGTACGGGATAGGAGCGCAGGGCTGCGCCGTTTAGGAAAGTATCCGCATGCAGGACGACAAGGAACCGCAGGGCAACCCCTGGATGAAGAGTGTGATGATCTGGAGCGGCATCCTGCTTGCCATGCTCCTCGTCGCCTCGATGTTCGGTGGTGCTTCGCAGCCTGTCGGCAGTCCGCTTGCCTATTCGGAATTCCGCCAAAAGATCGAGGAAGGCAGCGTCAAGGACGTGGTCCTGTCCGAAGACAAGGCAACGGGTACGCTATCGAACGGCGACCGTTTCAGCGCGAACATCGTGCGCGATCCCGAACTGCTGAAGTTGCTCAACGACAATGGCGTCAAATATGACGGCAAAGCGCCGGACACCGGGAATCTCTGGGTCTATTTGCTGATGCAATCGCTGCCGTTCATCCTGATCCTCGGCATCGCCTTCTTCGTGTTCCGGCAGGTCCAGAAGAATAATGGCTCGGGCGCGATGGGCTTTGGCAAGTCGCGCGCGAAGATGCTGACCGAAAAACAGGGCCGAGTCACCTTCGACGACGTCGCCGGCATCGACGAGGCGCGCGAGGAACTCGAAGAAATCGTCGAGTTCCTGCGCGATCCAACGAAATTTTCCAAACTCGGCGGCCAGATTCCGAAGGGTGCACTACTTGTCGGTTCGCCGGGTACGGGTAAGACGCTTCTTGCTCGCGCAATCGCTGGCGAAGCCGGCGTTCCCTTCTTCACCATTTCGGGTTCGGACTTCGTCGAAATGTTCGTCGGCGTCGGCGCCAGCCGCGTCCGCGACATGTTCGAACAGGCAAAACGCAACGCGCCGTGCATCGTCTTCATCGACGAAATCGACGCCGTCGGCCGCCACCGCGGCGCCGGCCTCGGCAATGGCAACGACGAACGCGAACAGACGCTGAACCAGCTGCTCGTCGAAATGGACGGTTTCGAAGCGAACGAAGGCATCATAATCGTCGCGGCGACGAACCGCCCCGACGTGCTCGACCCGGCGCTACTGCGTCCGGGCCGTTTCGACCGCCAGGTCGTCGTGCCGCGCCCCGACATCGAGGGCCGCCAGAAGATCCTCGAAGTCCACACGCGCAAGAAGCCGCTGGCACCCGACGTCGACCTCCGCCGCGTCGCGCGCGGAACGCCCGGCTTCTCGGGCGCCGATCTGGCCAATCTTTGCAACGAAGCGGCGCTGCTCGCGGCGCGCAAGGGCAAGCGCCTGATCGCCAACGACGAGTTCGAAGAGGCGAAGGACAAGGTTATGATGGGCGCCGAACGTCGCTCGATGGTCATGACCGAGGACGAGAAGCGCTCCACCGCCTATCACGAGGCCGGCCACGCGCTCGTCTCGCTGCACGTCGACGGCTGCGATCCGCTTCACAAGGTGACGATCATTCCGCGCGGCCGCGCGCTGGGCGTGACATGGAACCTGCCCGAGCGCGATCGTTACTCGACCAATATGAAGCAGATGAAGGCGCGCCTTGCGCTCTGCTTTGGCGGCCGCATCGCCGAACAGTTGATCTACGGCAAGGACGAGCTCAACACCGGCGCGTCGAACGACATCCAGCAGGCCACCGACATGGCGCGTTCGATGGTCATGGAATATGGCATGTCCGAAAAGCTCGGCTGGCTGCGCTATCGCGACAACCAGGACGAGGTGTTCCTTGGCCACAGCGTTTCGCGCGCGCAGAATATGTCGGAAGAGACCGCCAAGCTGATCGACGCCGAAGTGCGCCGCCTCGTCGAGGAAGGCGAGAAGGTCGCGCGCAAGGTGCTCACCGACAATATCGACGAGCTTCATCTGCTCGCCGGCGCGCTGCTCGAATATGAGACGCTGTCGGGCGAAGAATCGAAGCGCGCGATCAAGGGTGAAGACATTGGCCGCGAAGACGAAGCCGGCAAGCGTGGCACCCCCGTGTCGGGCCATGCCGGCGGCATCCCGCAGATCAAGCGCAAGCCACGCCCCTTCGGCGATGTCAATCCTCAGGGGGCGTAGACTTACTGCCTAGCCTCTTAGATTCAGGGACTATTCATTGGCTGGGGGCAAGTTGCGGCATATGACCAAATGGACATATGCCCGCGTCTTGCCCCCCCTACTTGCAGCCCCCTTTTTGTGCGCGATGGCACCCGGCGACATGAGCGTTGCCGCCTTCCTTGCTCGCGCGTCGTCGCTTGAGCGACTGGGACCGCTCGCGCTCGCGACCCCGCAAGGGAATCAGCTCAAGGGCGAAGTGATCGCGGCGGGCAAACGCTACAAGGCGCGGATCGACGCCGATCGCAAGGCGGGTCGCCGAACCACCAGTTGTCCGCCCGAATCGGGGTCGCTGTCACCCGATGAATGGCTTGCGCATTTGCGCCGCTATCCGGTGCAGGTTCGCAAATCGGTCAGCGTCTATTCGGCGTTCGATGCGCTGATGAAGAAACGCTATCCCTGCCCCGCCTGATGCGCCAATGGTACGACAAGGACCAAAGGAGACGGCGATGATCGGCAAAATGTGGAATGGCCTGGCCTTTGCGGCCCTTCTCGCGGTGAGCACTCAACCCGTGGTGGCGCAGGGAACCGGCGCACTGACGAGCAAGATCGAACTCGAAAAATCGACCCCGACTTCCGAGGGCCAACCACCGAAAAAGACCTATGTCACACCCGATGTGGTTGTTCCCGGCGACCGCGTCCGCGTTGCCCTCACTTTCACCAACAATGGCGCCGCCCCCGCAGCGGGGGTCAATCTGGTCAATCCAATCCCCGAAGGCCTGATGTTCGACGACACGGCCGATACGACAGGGTTCGGCGTCTCGACCGACGGCGGCAAAACGTTCGGCGCACTCGCGGCGCTCACGGTGTCCGTCGACGGTGCAGCCCCCCGTCCCGCCACTGCCGCCGACGTGACCCATGTTCGCTGGCTGTGGCCCGATGCGATCGCGCCCGGCCAAAGCCGATCGGTCGCCTTTTTCGGGCGGGTTCGGTGATCCGCTAGATGACGATCTATTGCGATGAATCGGGCGGTCTCAACACCGGCGTGATGACCTTTTCCGCCGTCATGCTGACCCCCAAGGCCGCAGCCGACATCCACCTACGCTTTCGCAGCGTGACCGGGCTGCGTGGCGAGTTGAAAGGCAGCCGCATCAGCCTCGTCGAGCGCGCCTATCTGCTCGAACTCTTCGACCGCGCCGGCGGCCGCGCGTGGGTCGCCGTCGCCGAACGCGACAAGCTCGCGCAGAACCCCGGCGGCACCCTCCCCAGCGACCTCGCGCTTTATGGCGCGTTGCTCAACAGCGCGGTGGGTCACTGGCTGCCCGAAACCGGCGGCGTCTGTACCGATGTGGTGATCGACGACGGGCGCTATGATCCGAAAATTCTTTCGATTGTGCGGGAAGAGATACAGGCGGGGCTCGGCCAATGGGGCCGCGCGTCGTTGGCCGACAGCAAACGCAGCGACGGGGTGCAGATCGCCGATGTGATCGCCAACAGCCTGTTCAACATCACCGTCGGCTCGCCGCGCGCCTATCGCATCCAAAGGATCATCGAACCGATGCTGGCGTCGAAGGCGATCCGCGTCGCCGAGCTGACGCAGGTCGACTGACACAAAAAGGGCCACAGTTTCCTGCGGCCCCCTTGGTGATCACATTGTGTCGCGCTTATTCGAAGTCGCTGCCACCGCCCGCGGGGCTGCGCGGGGGCGCGGCGGCGGTCAGGCGAAGTGCTTCGGCCGAGCGGCTGATCGAGCTGATTTCATCGGGCGTATCGTCATCGTCGACGACGACCTTCTGCATCGAAACGACCAGCGTTTCCTTGAGGTCCTTCGGACGCACGGTCTGTTCGGCGATCTCGCGCAGCGCGACAACCGGATTCTTGTCGCGGTCGCGGTCGACGGTCAGCTCCGAACCACCCGAAATCTCGCGCGCACGGTGCGCCGAGAGCAGGACCAGGTCGAAACGGTTGGGAACTTTGTCGACGCAATCCTCGACGGTAACGCGGGCCATATTGTTTCCTTAGGTATAGGAGAGGCCAGCCCTTTGGAGGGGCGTGGCAGCAAGCGCTGCGCGCTAGCAGACCAGCCCTGATATGTCAATCAGAGCGCTACCCTTGCGGGCTTTGCGGACACCGGCCTATGACCGGGATGATGACCGAAGCCCATAGCAATGTCGATTTGTCGCAAAGATTGACAGCCGACGTGGCCGGGCACCGGATCGCGCTGATTTTCGACGGCGAAGAGCGATTGGCGCGCCTGCTCGAACTGATCAACGGTGCGGCGCACAGCATCGACATCATCATGTATATTTTCGAGGACGACGCTGCGGGCGGGCGCATCGTCGACGCCTTGCTGCTCGCCGCCAAGCGCGGCGTTCGCATTCGCGCCGTCATCGACAGCTTCGGATCGGGCGACACCCCCGACACCCTGTTTACGCCGCTTCGCGAAGCGGGCGGCAGCGTCACCTTCTTCTCGCGTCGCTGGCGCTCGACCTATTTGATCCGCAACCACCAGAAACTGATTCTCATTGACGAATATATCGCAGTAACCGGGGGCTTTAACATCGCAGATGCTTATCTGAGTCCACCACGCGGCGACTGCTGGTTCGACATTGGCATGATCGTCAAGGGTCCTACCGTCATGCGCGCGGCGCAATGGTTCGCGGAGATACACGACTACACGGTCAACGACGATGGCAAGCTCTTGATGCTGCGGCGGCTGATCCGCGAATGGCCGGTCGACGGCGGTGCGGTGTCGTGGCTGGTCGGCGGGCCAACGCAGCGGCTGTCGCCATGGGCGCGCGCGGTGCGGGCCGATCTCGAAGACGCGAGGCAACTCGATATGGCGATGGCTTATTTCTCCCCGGGCCAGGGCATGCTCCGTCGGCTCGGGCGTGTAGCGCAGCGTGGCCGGGCGCGCTTTGTGATGGCGGGCAAGTCGGACAATCCGGCGACGATCGGCGCATCGCGGCTGCTTTATGGATATCTGTTGCGCAAGACCGCCGATGTCTGGGAATATCAGCCGTGCAAATTACATATGAAGCTGATCGTCATCGACGATGTCGTCTATATTGGGTCGGCCAATTTCGACGTCCGCAGCCTGTTCGTGAACGTCGAGGTGATGGTACGGATCGCCGACGCGGGCTTTGCCGAAAAGATGCGCAACTTTCTCGGTCAGCTACGGCCCGACTGCGAAGTCGTCACGCCGGATTCGCACAAGGTGCGCGCCAGCTGGCTGACGCGCCTCCGCTGGACGCTCGCGTGGTTCGTCGTCGGCGTGGTCGATTATACAGTGTCGCGGAAATTGAACTTCGGGCTCGGCGACCCCGACCCCGAAGTCTGACGCCGCCTAGTCCTTCCAGCCCCAGAAGAGAAAGCAGGGCGGGACGTTGACCCATTCGAACGCATTGTCGATGCGGTTGAAGTGCGCCGCGAGGAAATCGCGCGCGCGGGCGCGGAATTGATAGACGAGGAAGGCGCCGCCGGGGCGAATCACGCGGTGCGTGGCGGCGGCAATCGCCGGGCCAACGCCAGCGGGCAGCGTCGAAAATGGCAAGCCCGAAAGGACATAGTCCGCCTGTTCAAAACCGTGCGCGCGCACGATCTCCTCGACATCGGCGGCCGAACCATGAACCGCAACGAAGCGGCTGTCGCGGATGTCCTTGCGAAGATAATCGATGAAGTCCTCGTTCGTGTCGATCGCGATCAGCGTCGCATCGCCCGACATGCGTTCGAGCACGGGGCGGCAGAAGGTGCCAACACCGGGACCATATTCGACGAACAGCTTGGTGTTCTTCCAATCGACGGGCTTCAGCATATGGCGGATCAGCGTCGGCGACGACGGCACGATCGACCCCACCATCACCGGATGCTTGATGAAGCCGCGGACGAACATGCCCCACGGCCCGAAAAAGCGTTTGAGGCCCTCGCGCAGCCGACGGCCTAGCGGAGCTTTCTTTTCTTGGGCCTGCGCCCGCGGATTGGTCATGTTGGCTTTCGCGTTGTTGCGGTTGCCAAAGGCGTGGCAAAATCGGCGCGTTGGCGCAAGGAAAGAGTCTGTCTTGACTCTGGACAGCGGGGCGCCCGCGTGTAGGGAGAGGCGGCGTTACCAACCAATGCCAGGAGGGGGCGAACATGGCGACGACATCGCATTCCATCCCCTCCGACCGCATGGCGGTGCTGTTTGCGGTGATGCTGGTCGCCGCCGCGGGCAACACCGCGATGCAGTCGATACTCCCCGCGATCGGCGCGAAACTTCACATTCCCGACGTCTGGGTCAGTCTGGCGTTCAGCTGGTCGGCGCTGCTCTGGGTTCTCACCGCACCGCATTGGGCGCGCCAGTCGGACAAGCGCGGGCGCAAGGCGCTGATGGCGCTGGGCGTGATCGGTTTCCTGTCGTCGATGGCGCTGTGCGGGCTGACCCTCTGGGCAGGGCTCCAGGGTTACCTCGCCGCGGGTGTGACTTTCATCGTCTTTGCGGTATTTCGCAGCCTCTATGGCGGCTTCGGTTCAGCGTCGCCCCCTGCGGTGCAGGCCTATGTCGCCGCGCGCACCGATCCCGAGCAGCGGACGCAGGCGCTTTCACTCGTCTCATCGTCCTTCGGCCTTGGCACCGTCATCGGCCCCGCTATCGCCCCGTTCTTCATCCTGCCGGTCGTCGGCCTCGCCGGGCCGTTGCTCGTCTTCGCGCTGATCGGGCTCGGCGTCCTGATCATGCTGCGCTGGCGCCTGCCCGACGACATGCCCCGCTATGCTGCGCGCGGTAACATCGCGGCCTATCCGGCCGCAGGCTCCTCTGAGGCGACGACCGACGAAAGCGAAGACGATGTCGTGGATCCATCGGCAGCGGTCACTCCTGCCCTTCGTTGGACCGACACCCGCGTCCGGCCCTGGCTGCTCGCCGGACTGTTCGGCGGGCAGGCGCAAGCGATGGTGCTCGGTGTGATCGGCTTCCTGATCCTCGACCGCTTAAATCTGCGCCTGCGTCCCGACGAGGGCGCCGCGATGACGGGCATTGTCCTGATGGCGGGCGCATTCGCGACCCTGCTCTCGCAATGGGGGCTCATTCCGCTGCTGAAGATGTCACCGCGGACTGCCGTGCTTTGCGGTGCCAGCCTTGGCGGGGCGGGAACCGTGATGACCGGTCTATCCTACGACTTCCACGGCATCATCATCGGCTTCGCGCTTGCCTCGCTCGGCTTCGGGCTGTTCCGCCCGGGTTTCACGGCGGGCGCATCGCTATCGGTGCCGCGCCGCGACCAAGGGAGCGTCGCAGGAATGACCGCGTCGATCAACGGGTCGGCTTATATCGTGTCGCCAGCGGTCGGCGTGCTGCTCTATAACTGGCACCCGATGGTCGCTTACGGCTTGATGGCCGGATTTTGCGCCTGGCTGGTCCTGTGGGGCTGGTCAGCACTGAAGCTCAACCAGCCCAAGGACGAAAGGCTTTAGTCGGTCGTCTCGTCGTGCTTGCGCTCGCGAACGGGCTTGAGCATGCCGGGCGCAAAGAAGCCGATCGGGTCGACGCTCATCGCGTTCTGCTTGATCTCGCCCTGAATCTTTTCATAATCCTTTTCCATCGCCTCGGTCACAGAGGCGCGGGTGTCCTTCAGCGCGGTTTCGAAATCGGCCATCGTCACAGTTTTGCTGTCGAGCGAGCGCTTGAGCGCAGCAAGCCCGGCACGCCGCGTCAGATCTTCAAGGTCGGCTCCGGTAAAACGGTCCGACTTTTCAGCGAGCACCGCAAGGTCGACATCCTTCGCGAGCGGCATCTTGCCCGTCTGGATTTCAAGGATACGCCGGCGCCCTTCCTTGTCAGGCACGGCGACATAGATCAACTCGTCGAGCCGGCCCGGGCGAAGCAGCGCCGGGTCAATCAGGTTCGGGCGGTTGGTGGCGCCGATGACGACCACCGACTGCATCTCCTCGATCCCGTCCATCTCCGCGAGGATCGTGTTGACGACGCGTTCGGTCACCTGCGGTTCGCCCGACGCCCCGCTCCCGCGGGCGGGCACCAGGCTGTCGAGTTCATCGATGAAGATGATCGTCGGCGCCACGGCGCGCGCACGCGCAAACAGACGTGCAATCTGCTGCTCGCTCTCGCCATACCATTTGGAGAGCAGATCCGACGATTTGATCGAGATAAAGTTGGCGTCTGATTCGCGCGCAGCCGCCTTCGCCAGCAAGGTCTTGCCGGTTCCCGGCGGGCCATAGAGCAGGAAGCCCTTGGCGGCCCGGATACCGAGCCGGCGGAACGCCTCTGGGTTCTTGAGCGGCAGTTCGATTCCCTCGATCAGCTTGTCGCGCGCGGCATCGAGCCCGCCGATGTCGCTCCACCGCGTCTTCGGCGCCTGCACCATCACTTCGCGCATCGCCGACGGCTGGACGCGTTTCAGCGCATTATTGAAGTCCTCGCGCGTGACGCGCAGTTCTTCGAGCACCTCGGCGGGAATCGTGCCTTCGGCCAGGTCAAGCTTCGGCATGATCCGCCGCACCGCCTCGATCGCGGCTTCGCGGGTCAGAGCCGCCATGTCGGCGCCGACGAATCCGAAGGTCGTACGCGCCAGTTCGGCAAGGTCGACATTCTCGGCGAGCGGCATACCGCGGGTATGGATACCGAGTATCTCGCGGCGGCCACTCTCGTCAGGAACGCCGATCACGATCTCACGGTCGAAACGACCCGGACGGCGCAGCGCCTCGTCGATCGCGTCGGGGCGGTTGGTCGCGGCGATGACGACTAGGTTCGTCCGCGGCTCGAGCCCGTCCATCAACGTCAAAAGCTGCGCAACGAGCCGCTTCTCGGCCTCGCCCTGCACCTGCCCACGCTTCGGCGCGATCGAATCGATTTCGTCGATGAACAGGATCGAGGGCGCAGCCTTCGCGGCGGCCTCGAACACGTCGCGCAGCCGCTTTTCGGACTCGCCGTACGCGCTGCCCATGATTTCGGGGCCGTTGATCAGGAAGAATTGAGCGTCGCTTTCATTGGCGACGGCACGGGCGAGCCGCGTCTTGCCCGTGCCCGGCGGGCCGTGCAGCAATACTCCGCGCGGCGGATCGACGCCGAGGCGCTGGAACAGCTCGGGATAGCGCAAAGGCAATTCGACCATCTCGCGAAGCTGGTCGATCGTGTCGCCGAGACCGCCAAGATCGTCATAGGTGACGTCGGTGCGGCGCGCGTCCTGCGGCTCCTGATATTCGGGAAGCAGTTCGATTTCGGTATTTTCGTCGATGAAAACGAAGCCCTTGGGGGTCGCGGAAACAACGAGCAGGCGAACCTCGGCAAGCGCATAGGCGGGCGCGTTGAGCATCTGGCGGAGCTGCGGCGGCATGTCGCCCGACGGCAGCCGCTGCTGCCCAGCGGTCGCGACGGTATCGCCCGCGACGACCGGACGGCCAAAGAAGCTACGCTTCAACGCGTTCGCCGAACCTTGGAGGCGGAGATTCTCCTGCGCCGGCGCGAATACCACCCGCGCTGCCGGACGCGCTTCCACGCGGGTTAGTTCGACCATGTCTCCAGCGCCGGCGCCGGCATTGGCGCGCTGGAGGCCGTCGAGGCGGATGACTTCCAGCCCTTCATCCTCGGCGTAGGGCAACACGACGCGTGATGCGGTCTGCCGCTTGCCGCTGATCTGGACGATATCGCCTTCGGTGACGCCGAGCTCGGCCATCGCCGAGCGCGGGATACGCGCGATCCCACCGCCGCTTTCCTCGGCGCGGGCATTCGCCACCTGCAGTTTAACCAGTTTTTCCTTTACCGCCGCGTCGGCCAATGCGCGTCTCCCGCAAAATAGTCAGAATGCGAAGATAGGATGGTCGTTCCCGATTTGCGACCCCCGCCGCCACAGCAACTTATGACGCACTGCACAAAATTCTGGCATGTCCAGCAAGGTCATGTCATCATCGGCAACCGATATGCCACGCCTTCCCCCCATCAGCAGCATGGAAGCCTTTCTAGAGGTCGCCCGCCATGGCACGGTCAAAGCGGCCGCCATCGAACTCGGCCTGTCGATGCCCGCGCTGTCGCGCCGCATCCAGACGCTCGAACATGCCGTGGGCCGCCCGCTGTTCAACCGCCATCATCACGGCCTCAGCCTGACCGAAGCAGGCCGTGCGCTACACGAACAATTATCGCCGATCCTCGACGAGCTGCGCACCGTGATAGGCCAGGTCGGCAGCCCCGACGCGTCGCTGCGCCTGCATCTCAACGTCCTGCCCCTCTTTGCTCAGCAGCGCCTGTTTCCGCGCCTTCCCGAACTGCGGAGCAAACACCCCGAACTGCATATCGACATCGACACCATGTCTCATGCCGAAGCGCGGCTGGGCGACGGCATCGATGCGGCGATCGCCCTCGCCCGCTCGATCGACCCCGTGCTCTATGCGGCGCGGCTCGATCAGGACAAGGTCTTCCCGATTGCTTCGCGGACGCTGACCGACGGCAACCGCGCGATCACCGTGCCCGAACAAATGCAGCGAATGACCATCCTGCTCCACCGCGAGATGCCCGAGACCTTTACCGAGTGGAAGAAGGCGATCGGCATGCCCTATCTGGAACCGGCCGGGATCGACTATTTCGATTCGGGGCCGCTGATGTTGGAGGCCGCGGCGCAGGGGATCGGCGTCGCCTTCATGCACGGCCATCACTTCGACGACGCGCACGATCCGCGCCTCGTCCGCTTGTTCGATTTCGATGTCGAAAGCCCGTACAGCTATTGGTTCGTGTGCCGCCCGCGCGCGCTGCGCCAGCCGGCGGTCAAGCTGTTCCACGACTGGCTGCTCGCGGCGAAAATCTAACCGGCACGGCGCCCTGCAATCCCCTTCGGGCCGGTTCTCAAAGTCCGGAAAATGGTGCTGCTGGACAGGATTGAACTGTCGACCTCGTCATTACCAATGACGCGCTCTACCACTGAGCTACAGCAGCAACCGGGATGCCGGCAAACACATGTTTGCTGGCAGGCGCGGCCTATGGCGGGGTGCCTTGCCCCTGTCAAGGTGCCAGGGTTGACGATGCGGCGATTTAGCGGGCATGGCGCTTCGCGTGAGCAAGACACCCTCTCCCGCCGATATCGAACGCGAGCGCCGCCTCGCCGAGGCGCTGCGCGACAATCTGCGCAAACGCAAAGCGCAGGCGCGCGATGCCAAGGCTGAAGCCCCGCCTAAAGACTGACGGTCACCGTCACCGGACGGCCTTCGGTCAACCCCTCCGCCTTTCGGACCGCCGCCTTGACCGGCAACAGCCAGCCGCCGCTTTCCTTGTGCGGGAAAACCGAAGTTTTCCACTGCGTATCGCCAATATTCGCCTCGACGCGCGCGGATCCGAATCCCTTTCGCCCCTCGAGCCACTGGCCCGTCATCGCCGCCATGCGAATCCCGTCGGCAGCCCCGCCCGTAATCGTGACGAAGAACCACGCCGCCGGTGCGGTCGCCGATTGCCAGCGCCAGAGCGGCGCCGTGACGGTGAAATCTTCCAAGAGGCTATTTCGCGCCGACCGGACGCACCGGAACCGGAATATTGCAGATATCGGCGCCGCCCGCCGGCTTGATGAAAAAGGGATCCCGGCGGTTCGCGCGCGCATCGGCGTAACGCGCAAAGCTGTCGCTTTCGGTCGACAGATATTCGAAACGCGGCTGTTCGGTCGCAGGCAGTTCGGTTGCGAGACGAATCGATTTGATCGACACGCGCTCGGCCGCATCTTCGTAAAAACCGAGCGCTCCGGTTCCGCGTGGCAGGCTCGACAGATGTTCGATGCCACTTATCACGCGGCCGACGACCGCAATGTTGCGATCAAGATGGCGCGGCGCGTGTCCGATCACGGCATAGAGTTCTGCCCCCGATCCCGTGTCAGGCGACATGTTGCGGCCGACGCCGACTGCGCCGTAGCAGTGGACCGGCCACGCATTGTCGACTGATGTATATTCGACTGTCGCCCTGACGGTTCCCGCGGCATCGAGCTTCTGTTCCAATTTGATCTTCGAGCTCACAGCAACGGGCATCCCACCGGCGAATGTGAATTCATACGCATATGGGTCCGCCAATTTTCGGGTGGTTTTCGACATAGAGATCGGACCAGTCACGCCACGAGCCGGCCCTTTACCATGGTCGGTCCAGATCATCTTGATCGAACCGTCCGCCGCCGCGACCTGATACTGGCTCTCAGGAATCGTCATCAATCCCTTGGGCAGCGCCTTCTTCTCGGTCCCATCACCCCATTGCGCGACATAATTATCCTGCACGCGATTCACGCTCGTTCTGTCCCACCAATGCGCGGCGGCGAGCTTGCGGATGTTGCCGATCCATCCCTGGCTGAATGGCGCGGGCATCAACTGGATGACGACGCGGCGCGGCTTGCCTTTGGCATCGGGCGCGAGGTCCATCACCAGCAAATCCGACGGAGCAATGACAATCCAGTCGCTGGCTGGCGCGGCGGCGGCAATTTCTCCCGGCGACGGGATCGGTGCCGGCTCTTGGGCTGAGGCGGGAAGGACGAGCGACGCGGCGGCGACGGCCGTCAGGAGCAGATGTTTCATCCCGTCTGTCTGCCATGCCCAATCGGCTTGCGAAAGCCCCGGCAAGCGATTAGGGCGCCCGTTCCAGTGCATGCGGAGCGGTGGCCGAGTGGTCGAAGGCGCTCGCCTGGAAAGTGAGTATAGGTCAAAAGCCTATCGTGGGTTCGAATCCCACCCGCTCCGCCATTTTCCCGAGCCCGCTGCCAGCCGCCTCGCTCGCAGCTACCAGAAGCGCTTGGTGTCGATGAAATCCTCATGCGCATCGACCGCGGCATCGAGCAGCTTGCCCTTCTTGCCGTGCGCCAGCAGGTTGGCGGCGCCGGGGGCTTCCGCAACACCTAGCCTTTTCAGCACATCGGGCGCGGTCGCGAGATCGTTGAGCGCGCCGAGTTGGTCCTGCAGCGCCTCCAGCGCCTTGACGAAGCGCTTGTGGCGGCGCTTTTCGGTCTTATGCTCGAACAGCCCCTGAAAAAACTCGGTGGCATAACGCATTTTCTTCGCGCTCTTGCGCGCCTCGTGCCGGGCCTCATCGTCGATATCGGCGAGATAGCGCCCCTCGCGCTTCACCTTTCGCCGAAAGCGGTCGAGTGCCTTGGTTGCGAAGTCGCGGGCCGGCGCATTGCCGTCGTGGCTACCGCCGGCCTTCCCCGACCAATCCGCCGTTGCAGCCCACTCCGTCACGTCGAATGGCAGCCGCCGCGCCCGCGCCGAGGCGAGGATTTCGCACACAGCATCATATGTGGCCTCGCGCATGGCCGCGATCCGGTCGTAGAGCGGACCGGGCTCAGCGCGCTTCAAAAGCACGTCGAGATCGCGCGCCTGACCCAGCTCGGATGCCAGCCAGCGCAATTCCGCGCGCAACTCCGCACCCGCGTCGCCGATCATCGGCGTGAAGATCGAGAAGGCCGACCGAAGACGGCGCAGCGCCACGCGCGCCTGATGCAGGGCGCCGGCATCGCGGCTCGCCAGAAGAAGGCTCTCGTTGAGCCGGAATTGCCGGATACAGGATTGGACGATCTGCCCAAACGCCTGCGCCGCGGTCGCGTCGCAGGCGAGGACCACCGGCTCGGCCATCATCCGTGTCGGGGCAGCACCCGCAAGCGCATAGCCGCGTTCCGCTTTGCTCAAGACGCCGAGCCGTACCGGCACAACGGCAGCGATCCGGCGCGCAAAGGCAAACAGTGCGGCGGGATCGCCCGACTTCAGTTCGAGTTCGATCTCGCACACCTGCGATCGCCGCTGGCCGGCCACGACTTCGCCGCGGTCGAGCACAAGTTCGATCGCCGCACCTCCTTCGTCGATATTCCAGGTCTGGCGGTCGATCTCGACTTCGAATGCCGGGGCGATGCTATCGGCCTTGTCACCGAGCAGCGCGCGAAGCGGTGTGGTGTCGTCAAGGACCGGGGAGCCGTTTTCCGCCGCGCGCTCCCATTCGGATCGCATGAAGAGACCAGCAGCACTCGCGCCATCGGCCTTGATCGTCTGGACGCGCTTCTTCCCCGAACGGCGAATACGGAGCGAGAAGCCCGCGTTCGCGACGTCATGCTCGGGCGTATCGAAATAGGTCGAGATCTGTCGGACCTTTTTCGCCGAGTTCGCAAGCAAACCGGAGGCTTCGAACGTCGCGGCGTCTTCGTTCGCGATTTCCAGTTTCAGCTCGACCTCGTCCGCCATGGCGTTGTCTCCGGAATGCTGATCTTGTCGGCGCAGGGGCACGCGAAAGGCGCCATATACCGGATTTGCGTAAAAAGCTCGACGATCCGGCAATCAACGCGGCTCTTTATCGCGTTATGCTGCCCGTTGACAGCATCGGGCAATCGAACGACCTAATCGGTCGCGATCGAAAATAGGGGAAACCCGCGTTTCTGACCGCCTTTGGACGATGACAGAAGGGGAATGGCGCACCCGGAACGATTCGAACGTCCGACCCTCAGATTCGTAGTCTGATGCTCTATCCAGCTGAGCTACGGGTGCGTGGAGACGCGCCTTTAAGACCCGTCGCGCAGGGGCGCAACCCCCTATTTCAGCTTTGTGACCGTTCCACACGACGATTGGCGGCGTATCGCGTCGAGCCTACCGATTTCCGCGGGATCCTTCAGCAAAAGGCGGATCAACGCGATGCCGTGATCATGGTTGGTGCGGACAACGTCGGCACCTTTCGGCACCGACTGCCCGGCGCGCGCGACGATGATTCGAAACGGCTTGCCGCCCGCCTCGACGTCGTTGCGCACGAAAATCACGTCGGTCGCGGCATCGAAGATGCTGAGCGAACTATAACGCCCTTCGACCGGCGTGACGTCGATCGAGACCGGTCCTGCTGACAGATCATAAGGGCAGCTTGAATAAGCCAGATCAGGGCTGGGCCGCACGACCGGCTGATATCCGGACGTCGCGAGATTGGCGTAGGACATGCGATTGACGCCGCCCTGCCCCAGCCGTTCCATCGCCACGCTCATCAGGCCATAGGGAATCGCCCAGATCGCGGCATAGGCCGTGACGGCCGCGACGATCAGGCCGAAGGCGACCGGGCCGAGCCAACCCCGCATCTCAGCAGCCCTCCTTCACGATTTGCGGGAGCACGGCCTTTTGCGGGTCGGCGCGGAACGCCTTGCCGGGATTGTACATCCGCAAGGTAAGGTGGAAGGGCTGGCCCTTCGTTCCCGGCAACCACGCGCCATCGGCCGGTTTTGTGGGAGCGATGGTGACGCGCCATTCGCCGTTGGTATCGAGCGCGACATTCGCGCCGTTCACCGACCAAAGCTTTGCCGGATTGGCGACGAGATAGCCCGCCTCGTCATAAATGGTGACGCTCCACCAGCGCGCATCGAGCGCCGGACCCGACAGGCGATAACGGCAGTTGCCGTCGAGCGTTGCGCCCGTGGCGTCGGCTTCGGCCGACCAATAGACGGTTTCCTTCGCGGGAAGCGCGAGCAGCCCGGCGCGCGCAACCACCGCGCGCGTGATCGGATCGGTGGCCTTCGTGCCATAGCCGAGCGAGGTACTCCACGGACCGTTCTCGATCGCGCCACCGCGCAAGCCGCTGCCGGTCAGCGCCCATGCGGCGCCGAGCCCCACCGCCAAGCCGCCCACCAAGGTGATCGCATAGCGGTGCCAGCTCTTCATGCGGTTTCCCCCTGTTATTTGCCCTTTTTCAGCGCAGCCTGAGCGGCCGCGAGCCGGGCGATGGGCACACGGTAGGGCGAGGCGCTGACATAGTCGAGGCCGGTTTTTTCGCAGAAATGGATGCTCGGCGCGTCGCCGCCATGTTCGCCGCAGATGCCGAGCTTGACGTCGGGGCGCGCCTTGCGACCGCGGTCGGCGGCGATCTCGATAAGCTGGCCGACCCCTTCGACGTCGAGGCTGACGAACGGGTCGGTCAGGAAGATGCCCTTGTCGACATATTGCGTCAGAAAGCGGCCCGCATCGTCGCGGCTGATGCCGATCGTCGTCTGCGTCAGGTCGTTGGTGCCGAAAGAGAAGAATTCGGCGGTCTCGGCGATCTCGCCCGCCATCAATGCGGCGCGCGGCAGTTCGATCATCGTGCCGACGAGGTAAGCGATCTCGCGGCCCTTCTCGTCGAACACCGCTTTCGCCTGTGCATCGACGACCGCCTTCATCAGGTCGAACTCTCGGCGCGTTGCAACGAGCGGAATCATCACCTCGGGAATCGGCGCTGCGCCCGTTTCGGCGGCGACGTCGCACGCCGCCTCGAAGATCGCGCGTGCCTGCATCTCGTAGATTTCGGGATAAGTGACGCCGAGGCGGCACCCACGATGGCCAAGCATCGGGTTGAATTCGTGCAGCTCGTTCGCGCGCGCCTTCAGCGCTTCGATGCCGACGCCCGCAGCCGCAGCAACGTCGGCGAAATCCTCTTCGCGCGTCGGCAGAAATTCGTGGAGCGGCGGATCCAGCAGACGGATGGTGACGGGCAGCCCCGCCATCACGCCGAAGATCGCGGCAAAATCGCCGCGCTGTTCGGGCAGCAATTTCGCGAGCGCAGCGCGGCGGCCGGCTTCATTCTCCGCGAGGATCATCTCGCGCACCGCGGTGATGCGCGCGGCGTCGAAGAACATATGCTCGGTGCGGCAGAGCCCGATGCCTTCGGCACCGAAATCGCGCGCGACCTGCGCATCCTGCGGCGTTTCGGCGTTGGCGCGCACCTTCATGCGGCGAACCTTGTCGGCCCACACCATCAGCGTGCCGAAATCGCCGACGAGTTCGGGCAACAGCGTCTTGACCTCACCCGCCATCACTTCGCCGGTGGAACCGTCGAGGGTCAATATGTCGCCTTCGCGGAGTTCACGTCCGCCAACACGCAGCACGCGCGCATTGCCGTCGATCGACAGCCCGCCGGCACCCGAGACGCAGGGGCGGCCCATGCCGCGAGCGACGACCGCAGCGTGTGACGTCATGCCGCCGCGGGCGGTGAGGATGCCCTTTGCGGCGTGCATGCCGTGGATGTCCTCAGGCGATGTTTCGACGCGTACCAGAATCACCGCCTCGCCCATTTCTGCAGCCTTTTCAGCGCCGTCGGCGGTGAACATGATTTTACCCGACGCCGCGCCGGGGCTGGCGGGAAGGCCCTTGGTCAGCACGTCACGCGGCGCATCGGGGTCGAGCGTCGGGTGGAGCAGCTGATCGAGCGCACCGGGATCGACGCGGCCGACGGCTTCTTCTTCGGTGATCAGCCCTTCGGCCGCCATGTCGACGGCGATCTTGAGCGCTGCCTTGGCGGTGCGCTTGCCGCTGCGCGTTTGCAGCATCCAGAGCGTCCCGCGTTCGACGGTGAACTCGATATCCTGCATGTCGCGATAATGCGTTTCGAGCGTGTCGAAGACGCGGCCGAGCTCCTCGAAGGTCTCGGGCATCGCTTCTTCCATCGACAGCGGTTTGGCGCCCGCCTTTTCGCGCGCGACCTTGGTGAGGTACTGCGGCGTGCGGATGCCCGCGACCACATCCTCGCCCTGCGCGTTGATCAACCATTCGCCGTACCAGGCGCGCTCACCGGTCGCGGGATCGCGGGTGAAGGCGACGCCAGTGGCCGAGGTATCGCCCATATTGCCGAACACCATCGCCTGGATATTGACCGCGGTGCCCCATTCGGCGGGGATCGAGTTCAACCGGCGATAGACCTTCGCGCGGTCGCTTTCCCAGCTCGCGAACACGGCGCCAACCGCGCCCCACAGCTGGTCGTTGGGTTCCTGCGGGAACGGCGCGCCGGTTTCGCGCTCGACGATCGCCTGATATTCCTTGACGAGCGCTTGCCAGTCTTCAGCCGACATCTCGGTGTCGAGGTAGAAGCCCCTGTCTTCCTTGGCGATTTCGAGCGCTTCCTCGAACTCGGCATGGTCGAGGCCCATGACGACGTCGGCGTACATCTGGACGAAGCGGCGATAGCTGTCCCAAGCGAAGCGCGGGTCGCCCGACGCGTCGGACAGGCCGACGACGGTGCGGTCGTTGAGCCCGAGGTTGAGCACAGTGTCCATCATCCCCGGCATAGACACGCGTGCGCCCGAACGGACCGAGACGAGCAAAGGATCGGCAGCGTCGCCGAATGTTTTACCGGTGATCCCCTCGATATGCGCGATGCCCGCGGCAACCTCTTCGATCAGGCCAGCGGGGAATTGCTCACCATTGGCGTAGTAGGCGGCGCAGACGTCGGTGGTGATCGTAAAGCCCGGGGGCACCGGCAGGCCGATCGAGGCCATTTCGGCGAGGTTCGACCCCTTGCCGCCCAGTAATTCCTTCGACCGCTCGCTCGTCGTCGCGTCGCCGCCGAAAAGATGCACCATCGTCGTCATATGTAGCTCCTGCTGCCCCGGGGAGGAGGTTGCGGCTGGGTAGGTATGCAATCGCGCTTCGTCGATTCAGTTTTGCTTCGTTCGTTCAAAGGGGCCGTAGGGTCAGCCCTCGATCTTCGAGAAATCGGCGACGCCATGCACCGCGCCGGTAAAGCGCGCGAGCAGGCCGAGGCGATAGGCGCGGACCGCTTCGTCGGGGTCGTTGACCATCACGCCGTCGAAAAAGGCGTCGATCGGGGCGCGGAGGCTGGCGAGCGCGGCCATCGCGTCGGTAAAGCGCTCCTCGGCCACCGCAGCTGAGGCTGCGGGTTCGGCGGCGTCTAGCGCCTTGAGCAAAGTCGCGTCCGCGTCCGTCGGCGACGTCGCGGCGGCGGTCCCGCTCACCTCGCCCGCCTGCTTGAGGATATTCGCGGCGCGCTTGTAGCCCGCGAGCAGGTTCGTGCCGTCCTCGGTCGCCATGAACGCCTGTAACGCCTTCACGCGCGCAAGCAGGCGAACAAGATCATCCTCGCCGCCGAGCGCGAACACGGCGTCGATCAGGTCGTGACGGACGCCAGCTTCGCGCTGCTGGACCTTGAGGCGGTCGGCGAGAAAGACCGCAAGCTCCGGCAAGAGCTGTTTCCACGGGTCAAAGAAGTGCTTTGCCAGCTCTTCATCGGACATCCTGATGCTTTGAGCTTTTTCCTTAATGGCAGAGCTGCTGCCTTTCGGATCATCGAGCGCCGCAAGGTACATGTACCAAGTGGACCACTTTTCGCCCGAGAGCTCCTGAGCGGCGGAGATCTTGAAGGATTCAGCCAGAAAAGCCGGAAAGGAAGCTCTGACTCGATTATTCAGAACAAGGGATATGATACCGATGGCAGCTCGTCGCAGAGCAAACGGATCCTTTGATCCCGTTGGAGGCATGCCCTTCCAAAAAAAGCCGACTAACGTATCCAGCTTATCCGCCAACGCCACAGCCACCGTCACCGGCGCCGTCGGCACGTCATCGCCCTGCCCGACCGGCTTGTAATGGTCGCGGACCGCGTCGGCGACGGCATCGGGCAGACCTTCGGCGCGGGCGTAATAGCCGCCCATCAGGCCTTGCAATTCGGGGAATTCGCCGACCATTTCGGTGACGAGATCGGCCTTTGCCAGCTCGGCTGCCTGCCTCGCGAGTGCGGGGTCGCAGTTCGGGACGATGCATTCGCTCGCCAGCCATTCGGCGAGCCTTGCGACGCGCTCGACCTTGTCGGCGACAGTGCCGAGCTTTTCGTGGAAGGTGATGCGGTCGAGCTTCTTGGCGTGATCTTCCAGCTTCGTCTTGCGATCCTGGTCCCAGAAGAAGCGCGCGTCGGACAATCGCGCCGCGAGCACCTTGCGGTTGCCCGCGACGATCTCCGCCCCTCCATCGACTGCGTCGATGTTCGCGGTGCAGACGAAGCCGTTCGCGAGCTTACCGCTCGCATCGTTCACGACGAAATATTTCTGGTTCACGCGCGCAGTGAGCTGAATGACCTCGGGCGGCACCTCCAGAAACGCTTCGTCGAAGCGGCCGAGCAGCGGCACGGGCCATTCGGTGAGGCCGGCATTCTCGATCACCAGCCCCTCGTCCTCGACAAGCGTCAGCCCGGCGTCGGCCGCGGCCTTGGCGGCGCCGTCGCGGATGATCGACTGGCGTTCTTCATGGTCGACGATGACGTGGCAGGCGCGGAGCTTTTCGGCATAGTCCGACGCTG